>QNAI01000060.1 GCA_003641745.1 Verrucomicrobiota bacterium
TATTTCATATTCATCGGTTTCCAGGCGCAGACACAGCCGATTCGGTCCGTCCATTGGATCGTTCGTCACGTACCATCTGTTCGCTTGATGACGATGAGTGAGATGTCATCCGGATAGTCGGTTCGGCCGGGGCGACCCAATGGGGCGACCCAATGGGGTGGGCGACCCAATGGGGTCAGGCCGTGTAGTTTGTAGTTGACGCTCCTTCGGTGAACCTGGATGGTGTATTGCAATGGCTCGACCGCTGCGCCTGGAGTATGAGGGAGGTATCTACCACGTTTTGAACCGCGGCAACTACCTATCGGCGATCTTCCGGTCGGAAAAGACCAAAGCGGCCTTTTTGAGTTGCCTGGGCGAAAACTGCGAGCCCTGCGAATGGAGTCAACGTTCATAATTCATATTTGACCTGCTGCTACTCTGAAAACAGTGATGGCACGCAAGAATCGCATCAAGACGGCGGACAGCCTCTACCACGTCCTCAACCGTGGCAATTACCGTACCTTAATCTTTGAGGGGCCAAGGCCCTCAAGGATATGAAAAAGGAAGGTTGACGCCACCGGACTCTCGGAGGCCGCTTGGGTTGCCCGTACCGTCAGACCTCGGCCAGGTCCGCGTCGTCGGATCCTTCTCCCCAGACCGACTCGGTTCTCGTCGAGTCCGCTCCGAAGAAATCCTCCTTGTCCAAGATTTTCATAACGCCTCGGACGACGATCAGGCGATCGTCGGGTGGCATTTCGGCATGGTTGGCCTGGATGTGCTCGGACAGAGTGGTCCGCGCGTCCTTCCGAACTGAGATACCGGACAGAAATTCGTCCGCCTCATCGGCGACTTCATTGATGATAGCTTCGAGATCCATCGGCATTCCCATTGTTCAAAGTGCCCCTACAGACTGAACCCATCGAGGACCTGAGGCAAGCGAGATACGTCTTTGCCTCCGCCCATGGCGAAGTCGGGTTTGCCGCCGCCGCGTCCGTCCAGGTCCGCAGTGAGCTGACCCACAATCTTGCCCGCCTGGTATCCGGAGGCGATCGCCTCCGGAGAGCAGAATGCCACCACCGTTACCTTGGCGCCAAATCTTGCCCCGAGAACGACCACCCCTTCACCCATTCGCGCGAGGACCTGGCTGCCGAGGGTGCGAAGCGCGTTGGGGTCGCCGACCTTTACCTCCGATGAAACCAGCTTCAGGTCGCCCACAGTTTTCGCGCTCCCCGCCAGTTCATCCGCCTGGCCGGCGGCCGCCCGTTGGTTGAGCGCCCGTAGCGTTTTCTCAGCCTTTTCGTATTGTTCGAGCAGTTGATCGAGCTTGCGGTCAAGGTCGACCACCGGTGCCCCCAGCTTTCCGGCCAGACCGGTCAGGCGGCTCTGGCTCTCATTGACGTATTGCAGGGCCGCTGCGCCGGAGACCGCTTCGATACGGCGTGTTCCCGCGGCGATCGCGGATTCGCCGATCAGCTTGACCAGACCGATCTCGCCGGTCGCGCGCACATGCGTGCCCCCGCAGAGTTCCTTGCTGTAACCGCCCACGTCGACGACGCGAACCGTCTCTCCGTATTTTTCTCCGAAGAATGCGATCACATCATCAGGTTTCTCGCTGTAGGGAACTTCGAAGATCCGGACCACACCGTTTTCCAGGACCCTGCGATTGATAATCGACTCGATTTCGGCCAGTTGATCCGGGTTGATCGCCTCATAATGCGAGAAATCGAAACGCAATCGGTTGGCGGCGACCAGGGACCCGGCCTGCCTGACATGGGTTCCAATGACCTGACGAAGAGCAAAATGGAGGAGGTGGGTCGCCGAATGGTGGCGTTCGATCTCCCGGCGGGTTTCGAGATCGACCCGGACGGAAACCTTCCTGCCGATCAGCGACTCGATCTCAAGGCCCGGGATGGATGCCTTCCCGGTGGCATCCGCCACCCGGTGGAGAAACCTGCCGGACTGATCCTTGATCGTGTCGCCGATCTTAAGGATTGCTCCGTCCGTCTCAACGACTCCGCGGTCGCCAACCTGTCCGCCCATCTCCGCGTAGCATGGCGTTCGGTCCATCACCAGATAGGTGCCGTGGTCGGTTTTTACCACGTCGATCACCACTGCATCGATCGCGGTGGATGAATCGATCTCGTAACCAACAAAAGATGTCGGGTGATCACCGGCGGATTCGGCGGCCACCTCGATGACCTCCTTCTTTCGGGCCGCGCGCGCGCGCGATCGCTGTTCTTCCATCGCCGCTTTGAATCCGTCCGTGTCGACGCTCAGGCCTCTTTCCGTGGCCAGCAATTCGGTCATGTCGAGCGGGAATCCGAAAGTGTCGTAGAGTTCGAATGCGAGTTTGCCGGGGATGATCCGGACCTCGGTCCCTGACGATTGGATTCCGGCCAAGCCCCGCTCGAAAATCTGGAGCCCGCGATCCAGGGTTCGGCCGAAGGACTCTTCCTCCGTGCGGACAACGCGCCGGATGAGCTCCTGCTGGGTCTTGATCTCGGGGAAGACGGGTCCCAACCTGTCGATCACCGGGCCGATCAATTGTCCGAAGAACCCGGTTTCGAGGCCGAGTTTGCGCCCGTAGAGGATTCCCCGGCGCAGGATGCGGCGAATGACGTAGTTGCGCCCCTCATTGCCGGGCAGGATCCCGTCGGCGATGGCGCAGCAGATGGTGCGCGCGTGATCGGCCAGCACCCGGAAGGCGACGTCCGTCTTCTCCTGTGTATCCAGGTTTTCGCGACGATCGGGGACGGTCGCTCCGTAGACCAGTCCGGAGAGCTCACCGATCTTCTCGAAGATCGAGGTGAACAGGTCGGAGGCGTAGTTCGACGGATCGGGGCTGAAATCGGCAAACCCTTTGGTCGAGGCCATGATGCCGGCCACCCGTTCGAATCCCATGCCGGTATCCACATGGCGCTGGGCAAGGGGCTTGAAGGTGCCGTCCGCCCCGGCGTTGAACTGGATGAAGACGTGGTTCCAGATCTCGATGCAGCGCGGGGAGTCCTTGTTGACCAGGGAGCCGCCGGTATCGCCGTTCGCAGTCAGATCGAAGTGGATTTCGCTGCACGGTCCGCATGGTCCGGTATCTCCCATCATCCAGAAATTGTCCTTCTTGTTGAAGGTCAGCAGGTGAACTTCGGGATCAAGGCCCTCCTTCCTGAAAATGTCGGTCCAGATCGAGTGAGCCTCCTGATCCACCTCGGCCGGATCGCCGGGATCGGGCTTGTAGACCGTGGCGTAAAGACGACTTTCCGGGATGCCCCAGACCTTGGTCAGCAACTCCCAACCCCAGTTGAGCGACTCCTGTTTGAAGTAATCCCCGAACGACCAGTTGCCCAGCATCTCAAAGAAGGTGTGGTGGTAGGTATCGAAGCCCACATCTTCCAGGTCGTTGTGCTTCCCGCCCGCGCGGATGCATTTCTGGGTGTCGGTGATGCGCGGATAGGGCGCCCTGGTTTCGCCCAGGAAGATGGGGACAAACTGGTTCATCCCGGCGTTGGTGAACAGGAGGTTGGGCGAGCTCGGAAGCAGGGAGGCCGAGGGTACGACCCTGTGCCCGCGTTCAGCGAAGAAATCGAGGAAGGATTGACGGAGTTCGGATGAATTCATGGCCGGTGGATCAAAGGTTTTCGCTGACAACGCACACCTGCACTCAGCCATGTGTCATCTGATGGGTTGTGTGGGAGAGGGTTTATCCCTCGATGGCCAGTTCGATCGAGGCGTAAAGCCTCTCTTACAACCGGGAAGTGAATGGCGTTACCCATCATTATTGGAGTTTCGGTGCATCAGCTCAGGTTCCCGAGAATCGCGTCGGTCATCGCTCCGGTACTCACGGAGGCGCCACCAAACGCGATGTCGGCCGTCCGCGTGCCCGATACCACCGTCTCGCGAACAGCCGTTTCAAGACGGGTTGCCAGATCATCGCGATCAAAGCTGAAACGAAGCATCAGCGCCGCGGAGAGAATTTGAGCGCACGGATTGGCCAGATCCTTTCCGGCGATGTCCGGTGCAGTCCCGCCGCCGGGCTCATAAAGTCCAAACGGCTTTCCGTGGCCGTTCGTTTCGCTGCCCAGGCTCGCCGAGGACAACATGCCCAGCGAACCGCAGACCACCCCCATCTCGTCCGAAAGGATGTCCCCGAACATGTTCTCAGTCACGATCACATCGAACTGATTGGGGTCGCGGACCAATTGCATGGCCGCATTGTCCACATAGAGGTGCGACAGTTCCAGTTCGGGCGCCCGTTCCGCGACGAGGTCGCTGACCGTTTTTCTCCACAAAACACTGGTCTCCAGGACATTGGCCTTGTCCACCGAACAGATCCTTCCCTGACGTCGTCGTGCCGCCTCGATCGCGACCAGAGTGATTCGCTCGATTTCCGACTTGCGATAGACCATCGTGTCCACCGCCTCGAAATCACCGTCATCAAGCGCGCGGGTGTGCTTTGGCTCCCCGAAATACAGCCCCCCGGTGAGCTCGCGCACACAGAGCATGTCAATACCTTTGGGAATACGCGCACTCTTCAGCGGAGAGGCTTCGGACAATTCGGGATAGAGGAGCCCGGGCCTCAGATTGGCGTAGAGCTTGAAATGCTTCCTCAACGGCAGAAGAGCCGCTCGTTCCGGCTGCTCCTTTGGCGGGAGATTTTCCCACCTGGGCCCTCCGACCGATCCGAAAAGGATGGCGTCGTGATCTCGACAGACCTTCAGGGTCGATTCCGGAAGCGCCGCGCCGTGGCGGTCGATCGCGATCCCACCAACGTCGGCTTCAGTGTGATCAAGCTTCAGCCCGGACATCCCCGCAATATGGTCCATGACCTTCAGGGCCATCGCCATCACTTCGGGACCAATCCCGTCTCCCGGCAAAACAGCGAACTTGATTGTCTGCATAAGCCGCCGAGTGTGAGGCATCCCCATGCCGGAAATAAAGGGAAAATTGACGCCTCCCCTCGGGAAATTCCCATTGCCTACCGGCTCTCGCTCAAACCATCCTGAAAGTCCCCATGAAGATCACCACTTTTGAGGCCGGCTATATCGGGACCAACGCGTTCCTTTTGACCGATTCAGATCGGGGCGAGGCCGTTCTGATCGACGCTCCGCATGAAGTGGAGCTCGGCGTGCGCCGCGTGCTCGAAGAAGAGGGCTGCAACCTGACGACCCTGATCCTGACCCATGGGCATTGGGACCATACCGGTGATGCCGCCCGGATCAAAGCCATGGGCGCCAAGGTCCTGGCGCATCAGGCCGACCGTGCCCTGATCGAAACACCGTCGATCATGGGCGCTTTTCTTCCTCCGGGCATCGAGGTCGATCCGGTCGTGATCGATCAGATGATCGGGGAAGGAGACAAGATTGATCTGCTCGGTCAATCGGTTGAGATCCGGCATGTGCCGGGACATTGCCCAGGCAATATCCTGCTCTATTTTGCCGATGAGGGAGCTGCCTTTGTCGGGGATGCTCTTTTTGCCGGCAGCATTGGCCGGACCGACCTTCCGGGCGGCAGCTTTGAGCAACTGGCGAATTCGATTCGGACCCGGATCTACACCCTTCCGGAAGAAACCCGGGTATTGCCCGGTCATGGACCGGAGACGACGGTGGCTCGCGAAGCGCATTCAAACCCCTTTGTTCCGGCGAAATGAATGGCGAAGAAAAAAAGCGATTCATGGCGCGAAGTCTCGAACTCGCGCAGAAAGGTTGGGGAAACACCCATCCAAACCCCATGGTGGGCGCCGTCATTGTCGAGAATGACAGGATCGTGGCCGAGGGCTGGCACGAGCAGGCCGGGCAGGATCACGCCGAAGTCGCCGCGCTGAAGAGCCTGGGCCGGCTGCCGAAACCGGGAGCATCATTGATCTGCACCTTGGAACCCTGCTCGACTGCGGGTCGTACCGGTCCTTGCACCGAGGCCATTGTCCAGGCCGGACTCCGCCATGTGATCATCGGCTCCGTCGATCCGAAACCTGAGCATTCCGGGGCGGGGGTTGAGTGGCTGAAGAAACATGGAATTTCAGTCGAGACGCGCGTGCTGGTCGATGAGTGCGATGACCTGAATCTGATTTACAACAACTGGGTCAGCCGGGGCCGGCCCCTGTTCGCGGGTAAGACGGCCACGACCATAGACGGCCGCATCGCGACCAGGACGGGCGAATCCCAGTGGATCACCGGCCCGAGTGCGCGTGCGGATGTGATGCGCTGGCGACGGCTCTTTCCCTCCATTGCGGTGGGCTCGGGGACGGTCCTCAGTGACGCGCCCAGACTGACCTCACGCCGGGAGGGTGAGGAGGAATGGAGCCCGATCCGCTTCGTTTTCGACGGCATGCTCACCTCCGCCATGGAGCGGACATTGCCGTCCATCTACACCGACGAATTCAGCCACCGGACCGTCGCGGTGACGACCGCTCAGGCCGGGACCGGATATGCGCGCCGGATTGAAAGCGGGGGCGCGCAGGTCTGGGTGCTTCCATCGATAAACACCCAGGTTCCAATCGGCGAATTCAGAAGTCGATGTATTGAGGAAGGTATTACGGGGGTCTATTTCGAAGGTGGCCCGCGATTGCTCAGCGAGATCATCCGCGAACGTCAACTCGATTACCTGTTTGCCTATCGGGCGCCGATTCTCTTTGGGGACGAACGTGCGCCTTCCACCTTGCGCGGTTTGCGGACCGAGAAGCTGGAACAGGGCCTTCGCCTCGAAAATGTCCGCCACGCCACCTTCGACGCCGATCAGTTGATGAGGGGACGCCTGGTCTATCCGGGACGGTTGAATGTCGATGAGATTCTTTTTGGCGACGGGTAATCGGCACAAGCTGGAAGAAGTCGTGGCGATTCTCTCCACGGTCAGCCCTGAGATTCGGGTTGAGTGTGCCGATGCGGTGGGTGGTATGCCGCCGGTTGAAGAGGGTGCTGCCAGTTTCGTGGACAACGCACGACTCAAGGCCCGCGCGCTTGCGCAGCGGGTGCCGGAAGGAGCGGCGGTCATCGCCGACGACAGTGGTCTTTGTGTCGACTTTCTAGACGGAGAACCCGGCGTGTGTTCTTCCCGGTATGCCGGTGCGGGGGCTTCGGATGAAGCCAATATCTGCCTCCTGCTGGAACGGCTCGAAGGCGTCCCTCTCGAGAAAAGGACCGCGCATTTTCGATGTGTGATCGTCCTTCTTGAACCGGGCGGCAGAGAAAGGGTGTTCGATGGTCGGTGCCACGGACGAATTGCGGCCAAACCTTCCGGACGGGGCGGGTTTGGATATGATCCGATCTTTGTCCCATCGGACCACGATGTCAGTTTTGCCCAATTGCCGGCCGCCAGAAAAAACTGTATCAGCCACCGTGCAGCAGCCCTGCGCAAGTTGGCCGAATGGCTGGCGATTTTCGGAAGGAGCGTTTCCTCGGATCGGGATTTGGGATCGCATTGATCAGTGTCTGCGTGTACCCGTGCCCGGGATTGGTAAAGAGCGTGGTCGGCGGCCCTCGTTCGACGATCCGGCCTTGCCGCATGACGAGGACCGTATCACTGACAGAGGCAACGGTTTGAAGATCGTGCGAGATGAACAGCAGGCTGATGCCGCGTTCCTCGCGTATTTCCTGGAGCAGGTCAAGGACCTGCTTCTGGGTGCGTGTGTCGAGGGCGCTGGTGACCTCATCGCAGACCACGAATTCCGGGTCGACAATCAATGCACGGGCGATGGCGAGACGTTGCCGCTGGCCGCCCGAAAACTCGTTGGGCAGGCGGTGAAGGTGATCCTGATCGAGCCCGACGAGTTTGAGCATCGAGGCGACCTTGTCGCGGATCTCGGACCGACTGAGTTTGCCCTCGATGATGAGCCCTTCGCCGACGATCTCTCTGACCGTGTGGGCCGGATTGAGCGAATGGAAGGGATCCTGAAAAATGATCTGCAGGTGACGCCGCCAGGCGCACAGTTGATCCTGGGTCAGGGTGGAGAGGTCCTCGCTGATTCCGCCTGGCAGGTTGACAAGAATGTTGCCCGAGTCGGGTTCAACAAGGCGGAGGATGCACCGTCCGAGGGTCGTCTTTCCGGAGCCGCTCTCGCCGACCAGCCCAACGACTTCGTTTCGACCGATCGCCAGCGAGACGTTATCCACCGCGGTGAACCGGCCACCGGTCGAGCCAAAGCTCTTCGCGTTCTTTGGAAACGACTTGGTGATGCCGGTCACCTCGATCATCGGCGGACTGGGTTCCGGGGACATATGGTCGGTCTCCATGGTTTCAACCGGCCAGCAGGTTTGGACTGGCCTCCAGCAGTTCCCGTGTGTATCCGCCGGTTGGGTTCTCAAAGAGATCAAGAACCGCACCCGATTCGACGATCCGTCCGCGCCGCATGACGGCGACCTGGTCCGCCATCTCCGCCACCAGCGCGAGATTGTGGGTGACAAAGAGGATGGCCATGCCGATTTCGGATTGCAGTTCCGAGATCAATTCAAGCACCTGGCGTTGGACGGACGCGTCCAGGGCGGTTGTCGCTTCGTCTGCGATCAGGAGGTCCGGCCGACAGGCGATTGCCGCCGCGATCACGACGCGCTGGAGCATGCCTCCGCTGAGTTCTCCGGGATAGGCGTGGTAGCGGTTTGCGCCATCGGGTATGCGGACGTGGTCGAGAAGCTCGACCGCCTTGCGCCTCGCTTCCCTGGCCGAGACACCGGTGTGTACTTTGACGACCTCGGCAATTTGCCGGCCGACCTTGATTGCGGGATTCATCACGCTGGAAGGTTCCTGCCAGACGGTGCCGATTTCTCCGCCCCGGATCTTTCGCATCCGGGATTCGGGGAGGGTAAGGAGATCGATACCTTTCCAGGTTATTCGTCCCTCCGTAATGCGGCCCGGATCAGGAATCAGACGTTGAACCGCCAGCCCGGTCATTGACTTTCCCGCCCCGCTTTCTCCCACCAGGGCCAGAGTCGATCCCTGGTCGATGGAGAAGGAAACCCGGTCGATAACGGGAGCGTCAGCTTTGGGAAACCGGACGGAGAGACGGTCTACCGATAGAAGCGGAGTCTCCTGTTTCGCTGAAGTCACCCTGGCTTGATAGCCCGGTGAATCCGGCTGAGGCAATGGATTAAGGGCACTTTGATTAATTCGAGACAGTCAGCGCGGCAAGGGTTTGGGCGTCGGGCAACGCAGCCCCACGCCCAAAGCCTTGCCGCCCTTCGGGTTAGGCAGAAATTCCACGCCCGCGGCGTTGGTCGGATCGAGGATAGCCCTACGGGTCCCGCGGCCGCGGGATCGACACGACCGCCTTGCGGTTCCTGGCTCTCTGCAAAACGATGACAATCTCCAATTAATCAAAGTGCCCTTAATTCTCCTGGTACATGCCGACCAACAGAGAGCGGATCGATCTTGAAACAGGCTGGAAATAGGGTTCGGCGGACTCAACGACGCCGACCAGAAGCTTGTCCTTCATCGTGACGATGTATTCACGTCTGATGATGGTGGGACCCTCTTCATCGATTCGATAACTGTAGGTCAGTTCCCGGTAGGGAGACCCCATGATCGGAAATCTCTTTGCGGTTTCTTCCGGGCCGTGGTCGCTGATGATCTCCAGACCGATTGGGTAGGCATAACGCAATGAGGAAAGGTAATTGTCCCAGGCCGACGATTCGATCGCAGTGAGGAATTCAGAACGGCTGAACAGTGCGAGTCCGACTTGCGAGCCGGGATAGCGCGTGTGTTCGAATAGAATCGAATATCTAGGGTCCGGATCGACCTGTTTCAGGGTGACATCGTTGCCCGTTTTGAAGCGGACACCTGCACCCTCGAGGATGAGGTGCTCGATCTCGCCGCCGTCAAATTTTTCGTAGGTTACCTTCGGGGTCAGAGTCGGTCGTGCGGAGGACGGCCAGCCGGTCGCGGCGACCGCCATGGAATGGGTCCCGATCAGGAGCGCAAGCGTGGTGAAAAGGTGCTTTCGATGGTGCATGACTGAGGGAAGGGTCAGGGCGAGGGGACCATGGTTGCCAACGCGGCGGCGAAGGCTGTCTGGTTGAGTTCGTGGTAATCAACCCGTCGATAGGAACGAGTGCTTGGCGTTCCGGGCGGGAAGCGCCGGTTTCCCGCTCCGAAGAGAGAATTGAACCCCCAGTTACGGATCGGAGGACTATAAACGTTGCTCTTGCCCCATGCCCCCTTGGCCACCTCGCTCTCGAACAGGGCGACCATGGAACCGCGATAGGCGAAGTCCACGCCTGTCCACTTCTCAAGGAATCGCGGAAAGTTCTCAACCCCGCCGCTGTAACGCTGGCTGCCCGAACGGTTGGGATCGGAGGGCACGTTGCCGGTCAGGATGGCCGCCGAGATTTCGGTGGGGTCGGCTGTGCGGTCATTTACTCCATCGAAGGAGTCGTCATCGTCCCAGTCCGTCGACAGGATATTGATCGCGTCGGCCATCAGAGCCGCCGGCGATTCTCCCGAATCGGGCGTCGTGGCTGAAGCGGCCGAGATACTTCCGTCCGCATTGAAGTGTCCCTGCACATAGAGAGCGCCGTTGGTGACCAGGCTGAAACCATCCACCCCACCAGCATCGATCTCCTGGCGGTTGGGAATCTTTTTGCCGTTGTGGAGCCGTATGGCCGGCGCTCGGTTGGAATCACCCTGGGAAATCCCGGGACTGCTCATTTCCACGTAAACGATGCCGTTCCAGTCCCCGGGGGAGGACTCGGTTTTGCTGGCTTCGTTGTAGTTGCCGAATCCGGTTCCCGTCCCGTGAACGGCCTCGCGCAGAACGCCCACGTCGACACTGTACATATCGACGAATTTCTCCCATCTCTGGTCGTAGATCATCTGAAGGTGTTCTGTCTCCGCATAGGCTGAGCCGTCCACGTTGGTCACCGAAGAGTCATAGTCAATCGCCGTGGTTGATATCAGGGGACGCGCCGGGTCGTCCACGTAGGTGACGACGCCCGAAGTGTCGCCGGACGCGAAATAGGCATTCCGAGCGGTCGCATCCTTGAAGAGGGTCACGTTCTGGGTTGCGGTGTCGACGTAGACGTAGAGTCCCGCCTTGTTGGCGAGTTTTTCGTTTTCAGTCGTGGTACCGGCAGCGGCGCTGTCCGGTGGTTCGATAAGATCGTGGGCCGGATTCTGGAGTTCGTTTGCCGCCGTGTCCGGATCGTCTGGAACATAATCCGTGGTTCCGATCGCATTGTGTTTCTGCACCCCATGAGACGAGGACTGGACGTATCCATCCCAGCGTTGGGAAGCCGTGGCCCGCCATTCATCCATGCCGCTGTTGAGCCAGTCCGAACCGTCGTTCATGCTGACCTGGTTGGCGGATCCGTCCCGGAAAGTGACGTCGGCGTTGGAGGTGGACTTGCCGATACCGGGAAGGGGTCCGTGGTGCATACCGGCGGCCGACGTCACGACGTCGCGGAAGTTGAGACCGGAGCCCGCCTGAATATACATTTCATTGTTGGAATGAACCGGCCCTATCACATCCATCGTGGGTCCCGGGGCGATTTCCATCGGGATATTGTAGAAGATGGCATGAGTGAAGAGCGGGGCATCCCGCGCCTGGATTCGCTGGGAGGCGTAGGTTGTGATGGGCGGTCCCAGGGGATCGGTAGCGGTGGCTGAACCGTAAACGGTCACCTCATAGAGATCCATCGTCTTGCCCTTCATCGGGTCGAACTCGTTGGCGGGGTCGGTCGGGTCGATGTATTCGCGGGACACATTCACCATCGTCCCGAACATGGCCATACTGGCCGGGTTCACGTTGCAGTGGGTGCCGCTCGTTCCATAGGTGAACAGGCTTGAGGTCGAAGCGGGAAGCGAGAGCGGATTTGTCTGCAGTTCGTTGGTCGGGAGCGAACTTCGGGACTCGAATCGGGAAACGAGTTCAGCAAAGCCGTACTCGACGACTGCTTCCGCCGCATTCTTGGCCTCGAGGCGGAGGAAATGCCGACGGTTGATCTTTCTCTCATTCATCGAGTATTTGAGAACACTCCCGCCGATGAGTGACGCAATGATGGTGAGGAAAAGCACGACGATGATTACCGCGCCCTTCCTTTCACCGAACCGCATGGATTGTTTCTTCTTCATGTTACCCCCTTGGTGAAATCGTGAAATTGTAGGTATTGGAAACCCGCTTGATGGCATTGCCATGAAGGATCTCTCCTTTCACCATAATGCTCCGGTTGTGGAAATTATAGAAAAGGCGTTGATTGGCCAAACCCCTGGACAGCTCGATCACTCGCTTGAAATTCGCGACTTGTGCCACGCTGGGGATGACATTTTCGACCGCGGTGTCGATCGGGAAGGTGATGCCCCAGGAATCGAGATCGGAATCGAACTTTCGCACCGGTCCCTCTCCCGTGGCGTCAAACGGATCTGAACTGGCCCGATAGTAGCCGACAACCCGTCGGATCGGACGGCTGATCAGGGGCGCGGTGCCGACCGGGGTATCGTAGAAAATCAGGACCATGAGGTCTCCGGATTCTCCGTCACGTTGCCGATCGTCTTCCGCGTTACGATCGGCGGCGGCAAAACTTGGATACACAATATAGTGATTGGCTTCGCGGGCGTGGTCGGCCATTTCGCTGGTGAACTTCCGGATATCGTTGTTCACTTTGAGCTTCTGCTCGGTCACGAAGAAGGCAGTGGAACTCTGGAGGAAAAAGGGAAGAAGCCCGGCAAAAAGGAATCCGACCACCGCCATGGTGATCAGGATCTCTGCCAGGGTATAGGCACGGCGGTCCTTCTGGTGGGCTCTGGATTTCATCTCAATAGGTGGGGACGTAGGATCGCACGAACCGAATGGTCGAGGAACTGACATCCCCGATCTGTCGGTCGTTGCCTTCCCATTCGAAGAGGACGGTGAAGGTGAGGGCTCGTCGGCCGGTCGCGGTCAGGTTGGTGGCCCGCGGAGTGATCCAGAACCGCATGAACCGGGTCGCCGTGCCGTCGTCGGCCGTGTTGGTGACAAGGGTTTTCTGGTTCCGCACGTTCAGCTGGATCGGGTCGTTGGTATCTTGGTCGGTCTTTGTGTGGATCGAGACGTTGCCGGGATCCGCGATCGCATCGACCAGGGCGGAGTATTCGATCGACTTGATCTGTTCGAGGTACCCTTGGGTAACCGTAGCGGCAACGTTTTCCCGGATGGCGCTCTCGGCCATGCGCCTGCTCTGCAGGGTCAGGCCTATGATGCCACCCGCAATGAGTGAGAAAACGGCCATGCCGACCACAGTTTCGGCCAGGGTCATGCCTCTGCATCTCCCGCTCCAAGAGACCGTCGGCGACGAAAAGGCGGTTGAACTGCATACAGAATTCATCGAATCAAAATACGGCGTAAAGCATTGGTTTGTTAAGGGCAGAGCTCCTGATTCTCGAGGTCCTGGTACCCGGTAAACGACTCTTTTACCTTCTCTTCGCCGAGCTTGGGGGTTTTCCGCAGAACCGTCCGTAGAGAGGATTAGGGGGAATCGCGTATACCTACTGAAGTGATTTACCTATGCCATACAGGATCAGGCGGTCGGGTGTTTCTCTTTTTGGGGCGGTTGCCCGGAGCGGAAAGGCCACCGATTCGGGCGACGCTTTCTTTACAGTTGCGACTCGATCGCCGCCGCCTAGTGTCCTCGGCTTTGCCCGCGACATAGGAAAGATGAAAAAATTCTACATCACCACGGCGATCGATTACGCCAACGGGACCCCGCATCTCGGTCATGCCTATGAAAAGGTATTGACCGACGTCATCGCCCGGTTTCGCCGCATGATGGGGGACGATGTCTTTTTCCTGACGGGTCTTGATGAACATGGGCAGAAGGTGCAGCAGTCCGCCCACGAGCGTGGCATCGAACCGATCGATCTGTGCAATGAAGCGGCCGGGCAGTTCCAGAACCTCTGCCGGCAATTGTTGATCTCGAACGACGATTTTATCCGGACGACGGAGGGTCGTCACAAGGAGGTCGTGTCCGGTCTTCTCCAGAAGCTTTACGATGAGGGTCAGATTTACCAGGACGAGTACAAGGGCTACTACAGCGCCCGGGCCGAGCAGTTCCTTCAGGAGAAGGACCGCGTCGACGGCGAATGGCCGGAGATCTACGGAGACGTGGTCGAGATCACGGAGAAAAACTATTTCTTCAAACTCAGCCAGTACCAGGAGTGGCTGATCGAGTATCTCACCGAAAACGAGGATTTTGTATTTCCCCGTTTTCGATTGAAACAGGTGCTCGGGTTCTTGAAGGAACCGATCAACGATCTGTGCATCTCGCGGCCGCGGGAACGGCTGTCCTGGGGCATTCCTCTGCCCTTTGATGCGGAATTTGTGACCTACGTCTGGTTCGATGCCCTGGTGAACTACATATCGGGGGTTGGCTATGGGACCGACGGTTTCGACGACTGCTGGCCGGTCGACTATCATGTCATCGGCAAGGATATTCTGGTGCCGCCGCATGCCGTCTACTGGCCGATCATGCTCAAGGCCTGCGGCATTCCGCTCCCCAGGTCGCTCCTCGTTCATGGGTGGTGGCTGAGCTCGGGGCGGAAGCTCTCAAAGAGCACCGGAGTCGTGGTCGACCCCCTCGACATGATCGAACAGTTCGGGCCCGATGCCTTCCGCTACTTCGTGACGCGCGAGATGAACGTCGGTCAGGACAGCGAGTTTTCGGTGGATCTCTTTCTATCCCGCTACAACAGCGATCTCGCCAACGATCTGGGCAATCTCGTCAACCGATCGCTGAATATGACCGGTCGATACGTCGGTGGTCGTATTCCCAGCGACCGACACGAGGGTGATCTGGAGAACGAGATTAGGGCCGATTGGGCGCGAACCCGCGATGAAGTGATCGGGCTTTATCAGGAATTCCAGTTCCATACCGGACTCGATCGAGCATTTCTCTTCATCAAGTCGATCAATCGATATGCCGAACAGAGGGCGCCGTGGAAACTGGCCAAATCCGACCATCCCGACGAAAAAGCGCTCCTGGGCGTCACGCTCGCCGTGATGGCCGAAGCCCTGAGATTGGCAACCTCACTGGTCGCACCGGTCATGCCCGGTATCGCCGATCGTGTCGCCGGGTTGCTCGGCCACACACGGGCTGCTGACTGGAAGGAAGAGCTCGAGTGGTCCGGCATCCTGGCCGGCAACGAAGTTGGGCCGCCGACCATCCTTTTCCCCAAGCCGGAGTCGAAAGTGACGGGCTGATTTCGGCACTCGGACTCTCTCCTGCCAGATTCGCTGGATCGATGTGAAACGGATTCCCATAAGAGCCGGCACAGAACGGTCCCTCTCGGCCCTCCTTGCCTTCCTGGCTGATTGTCGGGCGGTAGCTGCCTCGGATGGACATCCGAGGCTGGTGAGTGTCAGCTTGGAATCGAATCATCTGGATCCCCTTGCCGTGCTCGAGTCGATCTATGAGCCGGATGCACTCCATTTTTATGTTGAGCAACCGGCTCGACGGGTCGCGTTGGCCGGTGCCGAAGAGGTGGTTGGACGGGCGTTTGAGGGTCCGGATCGATTTGAGCAGGCGAGAGCGTTTATTCGTGAGACGTTCAATCACACCATCGCCACCGGCGACCTCGACCTTCCGCTGGCGGGCCCGCGGTTTTTCTGCAGCTTCGGATTCTTCGACGACTCTGACCCGCATGCGGCCTTTCCCCCGGCGAGGGTGTTCGTCCCCCGCTGGCAGGTGATGCGTTCGGCGGACCGCTTCTGCGCGGTGGCGAATTGCCTGGTGGAAGCCGATTCGGATGTGACCGCCCTGGCCGAACGCATCTGGCGGGCACATGCCAAGTTCCGGTCGTTCGATTACTCTTCGCTCACCGGAGCGGCCCGGGGAGAAACCAGAAAGGGTCGACCGTCTGGAGAGAATCCGGTTCCGGTTGAGGTCGGACCGCCGGACCATTTCAAGCAATCTGTTTCCCTTGCGCTTGGTGACATCACCAGCGGCAGATTCCGCAAAGTGGTCCTGGCCCGCGCCGTCGATGTGACGACTTCGTCGGATCTTCATCCATTGGCTGCGCTCAACCGACTGCGGGAACGCTATCCTGACTGTTACTCGTTTTCGGTGGGCAACGGCCGTGGGCAAAGCTTCATCGGGGCAACTCCCGAGCGGTTGGTCCAGGTGACCGGCCGGTCGATTGAAACAGAAGCCCTGGCTGGGTCGACCAGGAGGGGCGAGTCTGCCCTGGAGGATGGCATGCTGGTCCGGCAACTGCTCAACAGCGACAAGGATATTCGGGAACAGCGACTGGTCTTGGATTCGATCGTTCGCCGACTGGAGGGGCTGGGAGTGGCGGCGCGGGGATCCGAACGCATCGGTGTGCTCCAACTGTCCAATGTCCAACACCTGCACACCCCGATCAAGGCGGCGTTACCCGATGGAATCGATCTCCTTCGACTGGTCGAGGAATTGCATCCCACCCCGGCGGTCGGCGGGACGCCGCGGACTGCGGCGAGCCGCCGAATCCGGGAACTGGAGCCCTTCCAACGCGGTCTCTATGCGGCTCCCCTGGGATGGATCGATGCCGACGGGGATGGTGAGTTTGTGGTCGGAATCCGATCGGCCCTGATCGACGGATCTAAGGCGAGGGTGTATGCGGGTGCAGGAATCGTTGACGGTTCGGATGCCGAACGCGAATATGCCGAGACCGAGCTGAAGTTGCGTGCCCTTCTCGACAACCTTTTTGGCTGATTCGGTATGAATTGTCCCACTTTTCCAAATCCGAATACGGCCGCGGCCTGGGTGTTGGTGGAGACGCTTGGACGATGCGGCTTGAGGGCTGCGGTCATTTCTCCAGGATCGAGATCGACCCCGTTGGCCTTGGCCTTCGCTCGGAGCAAGTTGGTCGAAACGATTCCGGTTCTCGATGAAAGGTCCGCCGGATTCTTTGCCTTGGGAATGGCGAGACGCTCCGGGTTGCCGGTCGTACTGGTCTGTACCTCGGGAACGGCGGCGGCAAATTACCTGCCGGCTGTTATCGAGGCGAGAGAGAGTGGTGTGCCGCTCATTGTCCTGACTGCCGATCGACCACCGGAACTGCGCGAATGCGCCAGTGGACAGACCATCGATCAGATCAAACTCTATGGCGCCTATCCGCGTTGGCAGTTCGAGATGGCTCTGCCCGAAGCGACTGAGGGCGGGCTCCGCACACTCCGGCAGACCATGGTCCAGGCGTGGAGACGGGCGGTCTCCCCGATACCGGGTCCCGTCCATGTCAATGTCCCTTACCGCGATCCCCTGGAACCATCCGTCCTGGAGGGCGGTGTCGATTGTGGTTTCATCGGGGACGGCCGCCTTTTCTTTGCCCATCTGCCGCCACCGTCTGCCGTCGCGGGTCAGGTCCGGATCCCGAAACGTTTTCTGCGGCCCCGGGGGATCCTCATTGATGGTCCAGGGACGGTCTTTGATTCGGCGGCACACAGTGCGGCGGTCATTCGTCTTGGCCGTAAACTTGGGTGGCCCATCCTGGCCGATGGCGTTTCCTCGGTCCGCCAGTCGGGCGCGACGACGGATCCGATAGTGATCGCGTACGACAAGATGCTCAGGGATCCCGAGTTGCGCGCCTTCCTGAGGCCGGACCGGGTGATCTCCTTCGGTCCGCTGCCGACCAGTCGGGTTCTCCGGCGCTGGTTGGAGGATTGTGATGCCGAGATCCTTTTTGTTTCGACCGATGATCGAAATCTCGATCCGGGTCACGCCCGTTCGATCCACCTTCAATGCCGGGCCGCCGATCTTGTGCCGCCGGGACGGCGCCCGGCCGGATCCAAAGACTGGATACGCCTGTGGCTGGAAACGGACCGTCGGGTCGGGCGAACCATCACAACGGGTCTCCGCAGGGCTGGATTCCCCTACGAGGGCGCTGTCGTCCGATCCATCTCGACCGCACTGAAGAAGGGAACCTCCGTCTTCGTCGCAAGCAGCATGTCGATCCGGAACGTTGAATTTTTCTGGAAACGCGGGCGCGGGCACCGCCTCTTCAGCAATCGGGGCGCCAACGGGATCGATGGCACTCTTTCGACCGCGATGGGTATTGCCCATGGAGGTGAGGATACCCTGCTCCTGACTGGAGACCTCGCATTGCTGCACGACTCCAACGGCCTGTTGATCGGTCCCCAACTCCGCGGGAGCCTGACCATACTCCTGATCAACAACAAGGGAGGAGGGATCTTTGACACATTGCCGGTGTCGCGCTTTGATCCGCCGTTCGAGACCCTCTTTGCCATGCCGCAGAAGGTGGAGTTTTCGGCCTTGGCACGTTCGTGCGGGGCGGGCCACCAACTCATCGGTTCAGACCATGAACTCCGGGCGGCGATTCGAGCCGCACCCGGACCGGGGATTCGACTGCTTGAGGTTCGTGCCGATCGGAAAAGTGACGCGACGACCCTTCGCCGCCTCCTTTCTTCTTAGAGGCTGTCTTAAAAGTGCTGAAGCATGTCGCAGAGATTGATTTGGGGTGCTGGGCAAGGCAGGCGCGAGGCGCCCAGGCCCAAAGGCCTTGGTCCTCGTGCCCAACGCCGGCCACGACCCA
>QNAI01000061.1 GCA_003641745.1 Verrucomicrobiota bacterium
CGATCCATTTACGCCGGGACAGGCTCGATTCCTTCGCTATCGCTCGGAACGTAGCCTTATGTTTGATCGGTTTGCCTGGCTTGCCCGGGCGTAGAGAAGAGCGGGCGGTAACGGTCCGGCTTCGTGGATCTGAACGATCCATTTACGCCGGGACAGGCTCGATTCCTTCGCTATCGCTCGGAACGTAGCCTGGTGGCCAGACCCGGAATCGAACCGGGGACACAAGGATTTTCAGTCCTCTGCTCTACCAACTGAGCTATCTGGCCTCAGGTAAAGGGGTAAACAGATAGAGCTTGGATCCGGGTCGTCAATGGGAAACTCGGGCAGATTCGGCGCCCCTACCCCGGTTGTCTCACAAACCTCAGAAGGGTGCAGAGCAAGGCGTGGTCCGTGTTCTGCATGGGCGTCCCGATCGCGCCAGCGCATCGGGATAACCCGGGCCGCAATACTGCTATCCGCCCTTGTGGGGTTTGAGGTGTGGCCTGAACCCGCTCGCCAACAGACTGTATCTGCACATGACAATCCATCATGTTCTGCTTCACCCTCTTACAACTGTTTGGGGCACACCGGTGAGGCTTCCGGGCTAATCGGGTGCCAGGATCGATTTGAGGTCGTCCAGGCTGAGGTTGGCGCTGGCCGCGTCGCTGGCGTCGAATACCTGTTCGAGCATCTTCCGTTTGCCCGCCTGCAACTCGATAACCCGTTCCTCAACCGTATCTGTTGCGATCAGGCGATAGCTGGTGACCACCCGCGTCTGACCGATCCGGTGGGCGCGGTCCGTGGCCTGGGCTTCCACCGCGGGATTCCACCACGGATCGTAATGGACGACCGTGTCGGCTCCGGTCAGATTCAACCCGGTTCCCCCGGCGCGGAGCGATATCAGAAAGACTGGAATCTCAGGGTCGTTGTTGAAGCGGTCGACCTCGCCCTGCCGGTTCCTGGTCTTCCCATCGAGATAGGCGTAGGGGATCCCGGATTGTTCCAGCTCCTCGCGGACCAGGCTGAGGACGGAAACGAACTGGGAAAAGACCAGCATGCGGTGTCCGGCATCCATGGCTTCGTCGAGAAGTTCCCGAAATGCGGCCAGTTTGGCAGATTCGGAGGCCGGTCGATCCGGCTCGATAAGCCGGGGGTCACAACAGGCCTGGCGCAGACGAAGCAATTGTTTGAAGACATGCATCCGAACGGCACCCTGCGACGCACCGGAGGATTCCATCCTGTCCATTTCCTGTTGACCGGTCTGTTTAAGCCGTTCGTAGAGATTGCGTTGGGCGCCTTCGAATCGGAAAAAGACCGATTGCTCGATCTTCCTGGGAAGTTCTTTTGCAACCTCGAGCTTGGCCCGACGGAGGATATAGGCTGCAGCCAGGGTCGAGAGTTGCGCATCATACCAGCGACGTTCCTCGCCGCGGGTATTCTGCGGCGGAGCAGGAGCGGCTCCCGGCAGAGCGAATTCGATCAGAGTGCGAAGGTCGTCGAGGCTGTTTTCGACCGGTGTTCCGGTCAGTACGAACCGGCTGGCCGAGCGCAGTCCGAAAAGGGCCTGAGCGTTCTGACTGCGGCGGTTTTTTGCATGCTGCGCTTCATCCGCGATGATGGTGGCAAACGAAAGGGTCGAGAAGAGATCCCGGTCGCGGACCAGGGTGCCGTATGAGGTGATGATCAGATCGTGGCGATGAAACTCGTGGGTTGTCTTGAGACGTCGTGAACCATGGTGGATGAAAACCCGGATTTCGGGATAGAAGCGGGCTGCCTCCCTGCGCCAGTTTTCGAGCAGGGTGGCGGGACAGATCACGCAGGACACCGCGTTGAGATCTGATTTGACTCGATCTGAGATGATCGAGGCGATGAGGGACAGAGCCTGGACGGTTTTCCCGAGGCCCATATCGTCGGCCAGGATGCCGCCGAGCCCGTGCTGATGAAGATGGTGCATCCACGCGGTCCCGATGGCTTGATAGGGACGCAGCAACCCGGATGCATGTTCGGGCAACGGCGCCGGCTTCAGGACCGAGAGGTTGCGGAGCGGAGCGCTCCGTCTGCGCCATTCGGCAGGAGGGGTGAAGTTCGGGTTGATGGTTTCCAGCAGGGCCTCGACCTGGGCCATGCGAGCCGGGGAAATCCGATGTGTGCTGGCCGGCATGAATGGGCTGGAGGGATCGCCGCTGAGTGCTTGCTGCACCTTTTGAACCTGGTTGATGCGTTCCGGATCGGCCAGATAGACGGCTCCATCACTTTCGATATAGTGGCGACCGGAGGTCATTGCCGCCTGGAGGTGGGCTCCTGATTCGGCACCGGCGGTAACCTCGAGACGCAGACTGTTTCCACTGTCATCAGTGATCGCGGTACAGGCTACCTCGGCTCGTTTGAGGTGGGTTGTATTCTTCTCGAAATTCGGCGTGAAGTCGCAGTCGAAATGGTGATTCAGAGTGGTCCAGTACTGACCGAGAAAATTGAGTGTTTTATGTCGATCCCGGAGCCACCAGCGGCGATTGGAGGTCTCCAGGCGAAACCCGGATCGCTCCAGGAGTTCCCGCAGAGGACTATAGCTGGGGTGGCTGCGATCCGGGAGCTTTATGGCCAGAAAATGTTCCGAGCCATCGACCAGGGGAGGATCCCCGGATTCATCTGAGTCAACTGTTCTGCTCGGCGCGGTCGATGGCGGCTCCTCCGGTTCCCGGATCATCTCAGCGGTGGTCTGAGGGGGGTCGGCAGATGCCAGGCAGTTGCTGACGCCGACGAGCGCACCCGATTGCCACGGAATGGGTGTCGTGGGTTTGCTGACCCAGAAAAACGCCTCTCGTTCCTGCAGCGTGGTCACAAGCCGGCTGAGTTGATCGCGCGTCAACTGCAGAAAGGAGGAGGGTTTTCCTCCGCACCATGAGGAAATGATAAACGCGGCGGTCCGCTCCTGGTCTTCAAGACCTGCCAGGACTGATTCATCAGCGGTTTCCGGGCGGATTTTCGCTCCGAATCCCCGGATGAGTTCCAACTTCACCGGTATGGCATCACGCTCCGCCACCCGTTCGAAGTTGGGGGGGAGAAGCAGTCGCAGTGTGGTGGTCGGGTCTTCAGACATTCAGGAAGTGAGGTGGTGCAGCCTGTCGAGCAGGAGGAATAGAAGAACGCATCGGGATAAAAAGGGAAGCTTGAGTGTTCTTATCTCTACCGTTTCGCTCGCATCCACCTGAGAGACTGTCTTGAAAGTTCCTAAGAATTCTGTGTAATTGATTCGGGTGAACAGCAGCACTGCATTCAAATGTTGATACCATGCTAGCGTCAGACCGGGAGTGGTTGGAGGTGGACGGACTCGGGGGCTTTGCCTCGGGCGCGGTCGACGGTGTGCGTCGTCGCCGTTACCATGCACTGTTGCAGGTCGCGAATCGGGAATATACCGCCCGGTTTGTGCTCCTCAATGGATTCGATGTTCACCTGGTCACCCCGACCGGGCGATATCCCCTGTCGTCCCAGGCTTATTCGCCCGGAGTAATCAGTCCCGATACTCGGGGAAACATTGTCGCGTTCGATCCCCATCCGTGGCCGACCTGGAGGCTGCGGGCGCCGGACGGAACCGAGATCGCCCACGAGGTCATGATTCGCCGGGGTTTCGCAGCCACTGTTGTCCGCTGGCGCATTGAGAGCGGCAGCAACGCGGCCTACCTTTCGGCCCGTCCACTCATCTCGGGACGGGACGCCCATTCCCTGCATCGCGAAAATCAGACCTTTGATTTCGAACCGGTCACCGATGGGGACTGGTTGGTCTGGGACCTTTACTCCAGTGTACCCGGCATCGCCCTGGGGGCAAACGCCACCTATACGCACGATCCGAAGTGGTATCGAAATTTCAGATATGAGCAGGATCTGGCCCGGGGTTACGACTATGAGGAGGACCTGGCAGCCCCTGGTATCCTGACCTGGGATCTTTCAAAGGGTGACGCGGTTGTGGTCATGGCCGGAGTTGGGCCGGATTTCGAATCGGCCGACCGCTTTCAGGCCGAGGATCCGGTCCGATTGGCCGGGCGCTGGAGGGAAGAGGAGCAGGAGCGGCGATCCGAGCTGAGACCCGATCGGATTCGCCTTGAAGACTACCTGGTCGAGCGTGATTCGCAGGTTCTGGTCTCCGGCGGATTTCCCTGGTTTCAGGAGGATCCGAAGGCAGCGGGTTTTCTCGCCCGGGCGCTGATCCGCAAAAAGGATGGGCTGGGCATGGCCGGAGCCTTGATCAGGCATTGCGTGAGTCTGAAGCCGATGGATTACCCGGTGGATACATGTCTCTGGTGGATCGTTGCGATTCATGACCTGCTGGAGACGTCCGAGCAGAAAGGTTTTTCACTCCCTGAAGGCGAGCCCCGACAGCTTCGGTCGTTCATCCAGAGTCTTCTCGACCACATAACCGCGGCGAAAATCGAGGAGGACAACTTTGGGCTGGATGAGGATGGACTCCTTCGGGTTGGGCCGGGCGGCACCTGGATGGACGGTCGGGTGGGGGAGCGACTTGCCACCCCGCGAACCGGAAAACCGGTGGAAATCCAGGCGCTCTGGTTGAATGCCCTGCGAGTCGGTTCACTGATTGACAGCAGGTGGGAGCCCCAGTTTGAAAACGGTCTGAAGACGTTCCGTTCGCGTTTCTGGAACCGGGAAACGGATTGTCTTTACGATGTGGTGGACGGTGATGCGGGACTGGATGGCACGATTCGGCCCAACCAGGTACTCGCGGTAGGCGGGCTTCCCTTTCCATTGTTGAAGCGGCCGCGAGCGGCAAGGGTCCTGAAGGTGGTGGAGGAGGTTCTGCTGACACCGGCCGGGTTGAGGTCTTTGGATTCCCAATCCATTGAGTATCGGGGGTTCTGCCGAGGCGGAGAATGGGAGCGGACGGCAGCCATGCACCAGGGTTCGGTCTGGTTCTGGTGTCTTGGACCGTTCGTCGAGGGATGGTTGCGGATACACGGGCCGAACGAACAGAATATCGAACTGGCCAGACGCCGTTTCCTGGAACCGGTTGAAAACTACCTGGGCATGGCGATGCCGGGGCACTATGCGGAAATGACGGACGGAAATCCGCCCCATCAGTGGCGGGGGTGTCCGGCCCATGCCATTTCGGATGCGGCACTCGACAGGTTGAGGAATGTGCTGTCTCGCAAATGAGAACTCAACATAGATATGGTCGTTTTCCGGGTACATCCCTGCTTGAATCATGAAGGAAAAAGTCGCGGAAAATATCTCAGCGTTGCAACAGGGCATCGAACTGCTGGTCGAAATCGATGATGCCACCTACCGGAAGAAAGTGGAGATTGCTTTTGACGGAACCCTTGGCGGGCATGTGCGGCACAATCTCGATCACTATCTGATTTTTCTGGACGGCTTGGAGAAGGGAGTAATCGATTACGAATCCAGGAAGCGGGATCACTCGATTGAGTCTGACCGCCAATGTGCAATCGAGCGGAGTCAGGATATCTGTTCCCGATTGGCCTCCCTGGCCGAGTCGGGGCGGGACAGGGAACTGCGGGTCAGGATGGAAGGCGAGGACACCAACGACCGCACACGGTGGGCAAAGTCTTCGGTCTCGCGTGAACTCGAATTCCTGCTGAGTCACACGATCCACCATTATGCTTTGGCCTCCATCATGTGCCGTCTTTCGGGAGTGAACCCGAGCCGCGATTTTGGAGTGGCCCCCTCGACGCTCCGTCATCGGCGCAACCCATCAACATGTGCACAGTGAGTTGGGCCCGCACCCGGGAGGGGTACGGTCTTTTATTCAACCGGGATGAACTGAAAAACCGGGAGGCGGCCCTTGAGCCCGAAGAACATGTATCCAACGGTATCCGTTATCTGGCTCCCATCGATGGCAGGCATGGAGGCACCTGGATCCTGGTCAACGAATTTGGTCTGACTTTGTGTCTGCTCAACCACTATCCCCTGAGCTATGTCGAGGAGGCCCGGGAGCATCCGTCACGGGGAAACCTGGTCGTTGGATGTGCCGGCTCGTCGGGGGCGAAGGAGGCTGCGCAATCATTGGAACGTTTCTCCCTGGATGAGTATCCGCCGTTTCACCTTATTGCTGTCAGTCGGACCGAGGAGCATCTGCTGACCTGGGACGGAGGTCGATTGGCCCACAGAAAAACCGGTGAATGGTCTCCTCCGCTCACTTCGTCGTCTTTCGAAACCGAGGGTGTCGTCAGCTACCGGATGGATGCCTACCGCAGGTTGGTCGGCCCGCAGGATCCGGAGATAGAAACCCTGGAGGGTTTTCATCGCCAACATGAACCATCCAAGGCGGCCTATTCGGTGCTCATGTTTCGTCCCGATGCCTGCACCCATAGCCTGACCCGGATCGACGTGACCGCTGCGAAGGCGATGCTCCATTATGAACCGCAGGCCTGGATGAGTGCCACCGAGGTGACCATCGACCGGGAATTGGATTTGCGAAATTGATCGCACGAACTCGTCGTGAAGCAGTTCTTCGTGAGATTGATTCTGGGCCGCCGCCGCAGGTGGGTACTTGTTTTCCTCGTCCTTCTTCTCCTGTCGTTCCTGGTTCGTGAGTTTGTTGCCATGCGATCCCCGCTGGCGGGGGAGTGGCAGTCGATCGAGTTGCCGGTCCGGGATGGCGAACGTGGGTTGGGCAGGACCATCCGTCTCGCCTACCAGGATTACTCACTTGGGAACCGGGAAGACAGACCGGTCCTGGTGCTGATCCATGGCACCCGCGAATCTTCGGCCACAGTGGGGCACCTTACACGGTATCTTAAGGATGAATACAGGCTTATTGTCCCTGACCTCCCGGGCTTCGGGAACTCGTCGCGGCGATTGCCCGACTATTCAGCCCACGCGCAGGCAGTTTATGTCGCCGCGCTCCTGGAGGCACTCGACCTCGAAGGGGTCGATCTTCTCGGATACAGCATGGGCGGTGTGGTTGGAATAGAGCTGGTCGACGCCCGGCCCGATCTGGTCCGCTCGCTGACATTGGTATCGGCGGTTGGGGTCCAGGAATATGACCTGCTCGGAGACCGGATCATCAATCAGTCCCTCTATTTTCTCCAGTGGCTGTTTTTTACCGGTCTCCAGGAATTGACGCCGCACTTCGGTCTCTTCGACTCTCTGCCTTTGAACCGGCAGTATGCCTCGTTTCTCTTCCACACCGATCTCCGACCTGTTCGCGAGATGCTTACAGGCTACCAGGGAGCGGCCCTCGTCATCCATGGACAGGACGATGTCGTCGTTCCAATCGAAGCCGCCATCGAGCACCGGCGTCTTCTGCCGCAAAGCACGCTTGTCGTGATTGATGGCGGGCACGGTCTGGCCTATCGGCGTGCCGGTGACGTTGCGAATATCGTCGCAAGTTTCCTCGAGGAGGTCGAGGCGGGTCGGGCTCCGGACAGGCCGGGCGCCCCGGCCGACCGGATCGAAGCGGCTGAAACTCCGGCTCCGACCCGCGGCGACAGGGTGTTCACCGGCAAGCGGCTTGTCCTGGCGGGACTCGCCCTGGCGGCGGCCACCTTGGTGAGTGAGGATCTGACCTGCATTGCGGCTGGATTGCTGGTGTCGCAGGGGCTCCTGCCTTTCTGGGCCGCCACTCTTGCCTGTCTGGCGGGCATCGTGATCGGAGACATCCTGCTGGTTCTGGTCGGACGGGTTTTGCGACGATTCGCCTGGGAATCGTCGATGGTCAGATACTTTGTCAGCCCCGAGGCCATCCTGCACGGCGAGCATTGGATTGAGCGCAAGGGACCCTTGGTGGCGCTGATCAGTCGATTTACGCCCGGGACTCGGCTGGCAACTTTTCTCGCTGCCGGTCTCCTGGGTGTTTCGGTGGTCCGATTTTCGCTCTATTTTATTTTGGCCGCGAGTCTTTGGACGCCGGTTCTCGTCCTGTTGTCCGCCTCGCTCGGGTCCGTCATGATGGACTTTTGGTCCGATTACGAAAAATACGCCCTCTCGGCCTTGTTGCTGGCAGTGGTTGTTATTTTCGCGATATTCAAGATCGCAGTGCCGCTCTTCACCCATCGTGGCCGCCGGCTGTTCTGGTCGCGCTATGTACGGTTGACCCGATGGGAGTTCTGGTCGCCCTGGGTATTTTATCCGCCGGTTGCTCTTTATGTGGTCGGCTGGTTGGGGCTTCGATTCCGGAGCCCTGCACTGTTCACCGCAGCGAATCCGGCCATGCCCGACGGCGGATTCCTGGGCGAATCCAAGTCCGAGATTCTCACCGGTCTGCAGGGTGCGGGTTCTGAAGTGGCCCGGTGGTGCCTGCTCCCGGGGATCGAGTTTGCTGAACGTCGGCTTGAGCTGCTTCACCGTTTCATGGAGGAAGCGGACCTGGGCTATCCGATTGTAATCAAACCGGATGTGGGCCAGCGGGGTTCGGGTGTCAAAATCGTGCGGACGTCTGAACAGGCCCTCGACCTTTTGCGAAAGGACAAGAGCCTGCTGATTGCCCAGGAATTCATCGAAGGACCGGAGTTTGGAATCTTCTACCTGCGCAGGCCCTCGGAGCAGAACGGCCGGATCTTCTCCGTGACGGACAAACAGAACCTGTGGTTGACCGGGGACGGCAGGCGAACGATCGAGGAATTGATCCTCGATGACAAGAGGGCTGTGTGCATGGCACGATTCCACCTCAGGCAGCATGCGGACCGGCTCGATGAGATCCCTGCCGCCGGGGAAAGTTACCCGTTGGCCGAGATTGGTACCCATTGTCTTGGGTCGATGTTTCTGGACGGGCGGCGAATTGTCACCCCTGCACTGGAACAGGCCATCGATCGCATCGCCAAGACCTACGAGGGCTTTTTCTTTGGGCGATTTGATCTGCGGGCCGCGTCCGAAGATGCGTTTCGGAAAGGCGAGGGCTTGAAGATCCTGGAACTGAACGGAGTCACCTCCGAGGCCACCCATATCTACGATCCTGAAAATTCACTCTTTGAAGCCTATCGCGTGCTCTTTCGGCAGTGGCGGGAGGCCTTCATTATTGCCCGCGAGAATCGTGAGAATGGGGTCGAACCCACCCGGACCTTCACTCTGCTCAGAATGGTGATTGCGGCCTGGCTGGGGAATGGCGCTTCTGAAGAGCGCAAGCGTGCATTTCCTCCCTTGACGAATGATTCACTCGTCGCCAATTCAGGCATCACCCCAACCAAGCCCGAACTCGGCAACGATTGAAGATGGCATTCACCCTGCATACTCATTCAGGCTTTCGCCCGCCACCACCCACTGAGCAGTACCGGATATCACTGGCCCTGAACGAAGAGACGGTGCGCGATGCCCAGAGATTGCGGTTCGAGGTCTTCAATCTGGAGATGGATGAAGGCTTGGAGCAGTCAGTGGAATCCGGGCTCGATCAGGACGAATTCGATCCTGTCTGTGATCACTTGATTGTTGAATTGGTCGAGACGGGTGAGGTGATCGGGACCTATCGACTTCAGACCGGGCCGACCGCCCGTGATCATTTTGGATACTACAGCGAGCGAGAGTTTGTGTTTGAGCCATTTGAACCATTCCGCGCCGAGATATTGGAGTTGGGACGTGCCTGTGTGGCGAAGAATCATCGGAATCTCGCGGTTCTGGGCCTGCTGTGGAAGGGATTGGCCCGATACGCGCGGCACAACCGGTCTCGTTATATGATCGGC
Source organism: Verrucomicrobiota bacterium (assembly GCA_003641745.1). Classification (GTDB taxonomy): domain Bacteria; phylum Verrucomicrobiota; class Verrucomicrobiia; order Opitutales; family Opitutaceae; genus B12-G4. The sequence continues at coordinate 9,621 of QNAI01000061.1, forward strand.
TGCAGCTCGCTGACCTCACGGAATCCGGCCGATGGCCCCGCGCTCTATGATTCGCTGCCATCCAAATGGCTTGCGGCGGCGCCATACCGGACCGTTCCCCATCCTGAATTGATCTGTGAAGGCGGGAACGAGCCTTCCAGTCCGCCCAAAGTGCCCCGCCTAATGAAGGGATACCTGCTTCAAGGTGCCCAGGTCTGTGGACCGCCGGCCCTTGATGGTGCGTTTGGGACAATCGACTTTCTGACCATAATGGATGTGCGGAATATTCCGTCCCGGTATTTCCATTGAGATGAAAAAGCCCGGGGTGTCGCCGTTTACCTATTTGGTCCGACTGGGAGGGATGTTGTACATCTTTTCCGGCACCACGTTGTCGTATCTGATGGTGCCCGGAAACAGAAGATCGCTGCTTTCCCGTGCCCGGTGGCTTCAGCGCTGGAGCCGGCGGACTCTTGACCTTCTGGGGATGGAGGTGGAGGTGAAGGGGGAATTGCCGAAGGACGGTGTGGTCGCTTCCAATCACCTCAGCTACCTCGACATACTCGTGATGTCTTCGATCCATCCACAGATTTTCCTGGCGAAAAAGGAAGTTGCCGGATGGCCGTTGTTTGGTGCTTTTGCACGTTGGGCAGGAACGGAATTCATCGACCGGGGACGACGTTCAGAGGTGACTGCGAAGGCAACAGGGTTTCACCGGGTAGTCGAATCAGGCCTCCTGCTTACTCTGTTTCTCGAGGGGACAACCTCTGATGGATCGACCGTTCTTCCGTTTCGAACGGCGCTTCTTGAACCGGCGATTCAGGGTGGTTGGTCCGTCACCCCATGTGCCATTCATTACGATGCGGTGGGCGCTGATCCTGCAGAGTCCATCTGCTACCATGGTTCCATGACCCTGGTGCCTCATTTCCTGGGATTGATCGGCCGGGTGGTGACGGCAAAGGCAACGGTGCGATACGGTTGCGCGGATCGATCGCGGACTGATCGCAAGCAGATGGCGATCAGGCTGCACCAGGAAGTGCTGCGCCTGAAGATGGAGTCGGCCTCCACCCGAACTGCGCCGCAGAAAGACGCCGATTGAAACTGTCCGAAATGCCGTCCGATTCAAACGGCCGGCACCTGGTGGACCATCACGCATGAAATGATGTGTAAGGGTGGAGAGGCCTGTCATGAGCTTGCCGAATGGGTTTATCCCTCGATGGCCAGTTTGATCGAGGCGTAAAGCCTCTCCTACAAGAAGAAAAATGGGTGATCTCTGGGTCGGTCAAAGTCCCTTTTTCACGAATGTGACGACCTCGTCTGTATCCTTCAGCTTGACATCCTGTTGGGTCTCGGAGTTCTCGCCGATGAAATCGATCGCCGCAGAAGCCATGACCGGCAGGTACTGGCGAAGGTCGTCCTTCTCATCCTCATTGGTCACATAGACACTCCAGACCTGGGCGCCGGCGGCATCGGTTTCGTCGTCCTGTGGGTTCTGGCGCGCAGTGATGCGCATGTATTTTTCGTAGACGGTCTGGACGATGACGGACTCCTTTTCGCCCACGTATTGGCGGGTGGTGGGCTCGCGGACAGCGACTGTCGAATAGCGCACATTTCCATTCTTATCTTTGACGGGCACCTGAATATACCGGATACCGCCTCCGACCGCGGCATAAATCGGGGTGGAGATGGTGGACATTTTTGTCCGGGGTTCCTCCATCCCGTATTCCAGTTCGATGATCATGTCCGCGGCTTCCATTGACTCGGCTTCGTACAGTCCCTTGCCCGAAAGTGCCGTCTTTACCCATTCCGCCGCTTCCTGTGACCGCAGGTCTGCCTCGCCGCCCTCCGGATTTCTATTGGCGATCCGATAGGATACTCCGTGGTCCGCTTCCGGGTTGTTGATTGCGTCGACCTTGAATTTGTAGGATGTGGCACATCCGGAAAGCAGCGCGATCGATAAGACACCGAGCACCCGGTGAAAATGGTTGCCTGTCAATAGGGAGATCATCGAGCAGAAGAAATCCGGTTTGAATTGATACAGGCGATTCTCGTCAATGTTCCACTCCTGAGGTGGGAGGGACGGGGTGACAATTTCATTCCTCCTGGTTCGGTCTAGAAGTCGGAGCCACTGTTGGCGGACTCGCCCGCTTCTTCCTCGGTGAACTCTTCCCCACTCAACTCCGCCAATTCGCGCTCGAGGTATTCGATTTCGGCGCTTGCCGTGAGGATCTTCTCGTTGGCGTCATCGAGAGCCTTCTTTCGCGCGAGTGCCTCGGCGCGTCTGGCCCGAAGTTCCTTGAGCTTTTCGTCACGTTCGCGCGCCTCTTCCTGGATCTGCTGGAGTTCGTAATCAGAAATCTGGAAGCCCTGGGCAATGGCGAGTTCCTCATCCATGGCCGCCTTATTCTTGGCCTCCTCCGCTCGTCGGCGAGCCAGTTCCTGCTGGTAGGCACGCTCCTGGGCGAGACGATCCTGAGCGGACTTCTCCTTCATCTCCTGACTGAGCCCGATCAGGCCGCCAATCACCGCACCGGCCGCACCGCCGATCAGGAGACCCTGGGTTGTATTGCCGCCGGAGGCACTGGCGGCGATACCGCCCAGAGCGGCGCCGGCCGCGGCACCTGTTCCGGCTCCACTCATGGACTTTGACGTGGTCGATGAGCAGCCTGAACCGAGGATAAGCGCCGACATGATGATGAAGAGGGTGAAATTCTGGGTATTTCTCTGTCTAATCACAACTAAACCTCGTTTTTCAGATTTCGTAAGGAACCATTGTCTTGTTTCGGGGTATGCTTAAAGTGCGCCAATAGGAGTTGCTGAATTCGCCAGTATTGCTTTCTTCTTACTCAAATCCAGCCAATTGATAGATACGCGAGACAGGATGACCGGTTTCAATTTTCCCGAATTATAGTCCAAAGTTACACTAACACAACACCGATGGCTTCAAAGAATAAGGGTATTTTTTCGCAGAGTTTCATCGTCCAGAACGTTGGTCTGGTCTTTGCCATCGTGGGGGTGGCGATGCTCTATTCCATGGTTATACGGCCCCAGGCACGGGTTGACGAAGCCCTCAGTCAGCGAATTCAGACCACCGCGTCGGGTGGTGAAACCTATGCCCCGCAGCGTTCGATCTTCATCATTCTCAAGGACTACGAGCAGCAGGTCTGTCTGACCCTCATGGTCTGGGCCGGGATCATCCTTTCTTACAAGCTCTTGCTGGTGGCACGCGAACAACAGCTGCTGAAGGTCGATTTTATCCCGATCGAAGAGGGAGAACGTATTATTCCAGACGATGCCCTGGACTATTACAAGGACCTGAACATGGCCATTGATCGCAAGAAGTCGTGGAAGGACCGGCTCCTTCCGCAGGTTGTTCTGATCGGTCTGCATCGATTCAATTCCACCCGTTCGATCCAGGATGTGGTCAACGCCATTCGTGAGAGATCGGAAATGGCGGCCGATGAGATGGAGTCCGACCTTTCTCTCGTCCGCTACATCGCCTGGGCTATTCCGTCGGTCGGGTTTATCGGCACGGTTCGCGGTATTGGCGATGCACTGGCTCAGGCGGACAAGGCGATTGAGGGTGATATCAGCGGGATTACCAACTCCCTGGGCCTCGCTTTCAATTCGACCCTGATCGCTTTGCTGTTGAGTATCGTGCTGATGTTCATGTTGCACCTTTTGCAGTCGCGACAGGAGGGGTTCATCCTGGATGTCGACACCTATTGCCGGGAGAAAATGGTGGGCCTGATGAAGATCCCGATCGGGAATGAGAGTCGTCTTCAGCTTCCGCAATAAATCCACGGATTTGAGGAATGAAAACTGTTGGACTGGAGTTGAATGATGTCGGGGTGCTCGCCGCGGTTCACGATGGAAGTGCGGTCAACCTGATCGACCTTAATGACACCTCGCCGAGGCCCGGGTGGCCTGCTTTTGTTCTGAAGGAGCCGGATGGCCTCCTGTTCGGGCAGCCGGCCGAAGATCGTTGCATGGAGAGCCCGCGCCAGGTCTGCAGCACGTTCATCGAGGAATTGTCGCATGGATCGTCGCACCTGGGTGGGGCTCAGAAAGCACCCGCCTACTCGGAGCTGACCTATTTTTTCCTGCGGGACGTCCTCGACCGGATTCGGGAACGGGTCGGGCAGATCGATCGAATCCATCTGGCAGTCCCCCCTGCCTATCTTGAAGAACGCTACGGGCGATCGGAGAAAATCGGTCTGCTTCTTGGCATGATTGGAGATATGGAGGTGCCGCTGGTGGGCCTGGGCGGAAGCGGGTTGATCTCGCTTTATCGATCGCCGCCTCCACCTCCCGGCGTTAAGATTATTCACGTCGAACTCTTCCTTCATTCGATCCAGGTGACGGTTTGTACCCGCGAGGACGACATTCGCTCTCAGGCGTGTCATCGGTTTCAGCAGCTTGGATTCATCCGGATGATGCGGGTGCTCAGCGATGCGATGGGCGATCGGCTGCTTCGAGAGACGGCCTACGACGTGTCGGAGGACCGTCGGATCGAGCAGAGTTTCTACCGCAAGATTCTGGAGGTTCTGGCTTCGGATGATCGATCGAGGGAAACGGTCCTGGAAATCCAAGGGGGCAGTCGTTCCCGGCAGTTGAGGATCACCCAGGAAACCCTGAGGGCTGACGTCAGTCCTTATGTTGAATCAATTCTGAGTGCTCTCGACCGAGTCGTCAGGGAGTTGGATTCCGGGCCGGATCGAGCGGTGCTTGTGCTGACTGACCGGGCTGAAAGGATACGGGGCCTGGAGATCGGGCTTCGTGGTCGAGGGTTCCAGAATATTGTCAAGCAGGGGACTGGCGCTGCGGCTTTCGGGGCAGCCTGGAGGGCCCGGGACCTGGAGATTCCGAAGGAACTCTCCATGGTTTCGGTGGATGAGTCCGTTCCGATAGTTTCGGGCGAAGGCGAGGGCGATGAGGTGGGTGTACGCCCGGTCCTGGTCCGGGCCGATCGCGACGATGAATCCACAGCAGAGCCCCCGTCCCATGTGGTGATCAGTGGGGTCGCCCATTCAATTGAAGGAGATCGGTTCACGATCGGATCCAAGAACCTGGAGGAAGAGTTCGATCTCAAGCTGTCGCGGCGGTTCTCATATTCCGGCCTCGCTTCGTGCCGAGTGGTTCGGGACGATTCGGGCGTCTACCTTGAGGTCGATGACGGTGCGGATGGTTCTGGACTGCGGGAGCTGATTCAAAGTGGTGACCGTATCCACTTTGCGGATGGGCGAAAAGGAGCCGATCTGCTGTTCATCCACGTCGCCGCTCATTAGTGATGAATCGAACGAGGAGGGGATCTTGAAATGGCGCGGCTGAAAAGAAGGACGGTCGAGGTCTTCAGCATATCGTTTCTCGACTGCATTTCGTGCGGCTTTGGCGCTGTGCTCCTCCTCTTTGTCATTACGAGCGGCAAGAAAGCTGACATAACCGAGAAGAAACTCGGAGACCTCCAGACCATCGCGAATCAATTGGAACAGGAAATCACGATCGAGGAGGAGGCGATCCGCAAACTTGAGGACACCACGGCCGACAATGTCAGTCGAATCAAGTCGCTCGAGGACGCCAGGACCGAGATGGAACAGAAGATCATCAATCGTGAGGAGATCCTTGCGCTCCTCATGACGGAGCAGTCGACCCTCGAGGACGAACTCAGGAAGCGAATGGAGGAAAAAGAGGATATTCCGCGGGTGGAAGAGCCGCCTCCGATCCCGATTCCAAACATCGAGCGACGTCAGTACCTGACCGGATTCAAGATCAATGGAGATCGGGTCCTGTTCCTGGTCGAGACATCGGGAGGCATGCTGGATGTCACGGTTGATGGCGCCATTGCGTGGTCGAGTGAACCCGACTACGAGAAACGTGAGGCTCCCAAGTGGAAGCGTGTCATTCGCTCCATTCAATGGATGATCAATTCGTTGGATCCTGAAACCAAGTACCAGATACTGACCTTCAGCGACGAAGTGCTTCCGATCCTGCCGGATCGCGATGGAGAGTGGTTGCTGCCGAACGATCGGGAGGCAACCGGCGAGGTCATTCAGCGTCTCAATCTTCTGGTTCCCAAGGGAGGTGCGAATCTGGAGCGGGCGTTCATGATTTCGCGCGACTTCAAGTATGCCGCTGAGTCGATCGTGCTATTCACCGACGGACTGCCGACCTTGAGCGATACCTACCCGGGCCGGGGATCGGTCGGTGATCGCGATCGCGAACGCATGTTCCGGGCGGCGCAGCGGCGGTTGCCGCCTCGGGTTCCGGTCAATATAATTCTCTACCCGATGAGCGGCGATCCGGCGGCGCCGATGCTCTTCTGGGAACTGGCCAACCAGACAAGGGGTGGGCTGGTGAGTCCGGCGAAATCCTGGCCCGATACCTGAAATGGCTAGAAAACGAAAAGAGAACGCGATCTTCAGTCTTTCATTCCTCGACTGCATCTGCTGCGGGTTCGGGGCCATCATTCTGCTTTTTGTCATCTCGATGGGGGCGAACAACCCGATCATCAGGGGCATGAAGATGAGCCTTGAAAAGGTCATTGCCGAGCGCCTCGCCATGCTCAGTGACTATCGATCGACCAAGGAACTCCTGGCCAAACAGATGATATCCGACCAGGAGAGACTCGATTTCCTGGCGGCGCAGATCGATGAGATGAAGTCGATGCTGGCCGAACTCGAAATGCAGTTCCAGCAGTACCAGGCCGGCAAGGATGGGCTGCTGGTGGATATTGAGGCGATCATGGCCGAGATCGCGGCCATGCAGAAGGAAGCCGACCTGCCTCAGGAGACAGACCTTCCAATCGGGGTGTCGGTCGAAAATAATTACCTCGCCTTCGTGCTCGATACCTCGGGAAGCATGAGGGACCCCAATTCGGGCTATATGTGGCCGATCGTGGTCAGCAAGATTGGGGACGTCCTTGAGGCCTATCCCCTTGTGGACGGTATTCAGATTTTTGATGCTGACGGCCGAAATATCATCGGCGGTCGAAACCAGTGGCTTCCCGACAGTCCGGAAATTCGCGAACGTATCAAATGGGGCGTGAGACGCTACGGCGTTTTCAGTAACAGTAATCCGGTCCCTGGAATCATTAAGGCCATTCGGACGCTCAATCGACCGGACGATCCGGACATGGACATGGGGGTTTATGTGTTCGGCGACGAGTTCACGGGAACGGCGGACAATGTGCTCAGACGGATCGACCAGCTCAATCCGGAGGACGAGGAGGGCAACCGCCAGGTGACGATTAATGCGATCGGTTTCCCCAACGTCATTCGCTATTCATTTTCGATGGGACAGACCGGCCTGAAGTTCGCCAACCTGATGCGGGAACTGACCTACCAGCACGGTGGCGCCTTCATTGCGGTGAATGACTGAGAACACTGGTGGACCGCCACGCTTGAAATGACGGACAATGTGGAGGTAGCATTTCGGAGGGTCGACTTCCACCTCGACCGATTTGGGAGAAACCTCGCACGGTACAAGAGCCTCTTACCCATAAATTTATGCGTGTCGGACAGGACACTGGACGCTATATAGAGAACGAGAGAATGAAAATCAGTATTGTCTGTCATGGCAATGTTGCCAGGAGCCAGATACTTCACCACTACCTGGCTGAGTATGCGGGCAGGAGTTCCCTGGACATTGATCTGTTTTCATGTGGTACGGCACCCATAGACGCCTACCCGGATGTTGACCTTCTGCTTGATGAGGTGAAAGACGAATTGAAAAGACGAGGCCTGAACGGACCCGTCAAGCGCAATGTACTCGATGAAGAAGCGCTACAGATTCTTCTGGGTTCAGATCTGATTCTGGTGGCTGACATGGATCGCAGGCAGGAGGTGCTTTCCCGGCTCGGAGATCAGGCCAAATCCACTGAAATTGCGCTGTTCTATGAGCTCATCAAAGAGGGTCAGAGGGATTTTACAGACACCTATGATGCAAACAAAGGGGCTCAGGACCAGGAGCGATTCTCCAGTTGTTTTGATGAGTTGGAGAGAATCGCAAAGATGACAATTGAAGAGATACGGAAGACCGGGCGCGCGGAAAGGGGTCAATGAACAAAAGTCAATTCGCTTGATCGATGCGGCACCTCACCTCGCGCCTGAAGAGACAGTCCGCCTTTGCTGATTTCCCCAACGTGACTATTGATCATTGACCCCTTCAAAGCTCATTATGACAGGGGGTGGGGTTACGGGTACGCATTCTCTCTAGTGTCCTGTCTCACAAATAGGCTTGTACAATATGGAGGCGTCATGGGGTCGATAGCAAGGCGGGACAGTTCCGGAATGCCCGTAGGCCTTTCGGATTTGTCCTAACGCCGCTAGCGGCCC
>QNAI01000062.1 GCA_003641745.1 Verrucomicrobiota bacterium
CTCGACATCTCGCATTGACATGCAAGATGTCGAGCAATGACCCCGCCGTTCGAACCGATGTCGAGCAATGCCTCCCGTTCCCAATCCGCATTCCGAAATCCCCAATCCGAAATCCAAACGTCTACTGTCCACCGTCCACTGAGTGGGTAGCCATCCGCTTGAAGGGGTCAAAGCTCGACATCTCGCATTGACATGCAAGATGTCGAGCAATGACCCCGCCGTTCGAACCGATGTCGAGCAATGCCTCCCGTTCCCAATCCGCATTCCGAAATCCCCAATCCGAAATCCAAACGTCCACCGTCCACCGTCATCACTCGTAGGGATGAAAGCTGAACTTCTGACCGCCCAGGGAGGCTTCGTACATCAGACCGCCCTTGGCCCGGCTAAAAACGGCCATCCCTCCGGAATAATCCGCCTTCGCCTGGCTGCTGCCGGCCCCGGCCGAAGCACCGCCCGCCGTGCTGGCACTGGCACTGGCGCCGGCGGTAATGGCAACCGCTGAAGCCTGGGCTCCAAATTCAAATTTGCCGCCGGTGAAGTTCTCGTAGGCGCGTTCGTCCTCGAAGAAAATGATCTGGCTGAACGTCTGGCCACCCAGTTGAAGCCCAAAGGTCACCTGCGTCATCCTGGTCATCCCGGTTGAGAGTCCGCCGCGAAAAACCCAACCTTTGCCGTGAGCGCCGCCGATACCCATGCCACCCTTGCCGATGGTCGGAAAGACGGCGAATCCGTAGCTACTCCCGAGGAACGGCTGGACCTGCTCCGCCTTTGAGAAGTCTTCCAGCGTCCGCATGACCCGATCCGGATCCCCGGCTTCGCCCTGGACCGATGCGACGTTGACGACTTTTTCGGGACTCGTGTTCTTTGAGCAGGCTATCAGGCCGACCAGAAGCGAAAGAAGCCCGAGTACGATGGAGGTCGATCGAAGTATCATGCCGGTATTTTACCCCTCGATCTGTCGATGACAAGAATCGAAAGTCATTCAGGCGCGCTCAAATGACATGCCCCGAGACTTATGCGACAGTCTCTCAAACCCTGACCCCGAGGTTCGGATTACGGTTCGAGAAACTGATCCACATCCAACTTCCCGACCCGCTCAAAAAACCGATCCAAGTCGCCGTCTTCCTCCCGGATCATACGCTCAAAGCGAGGCACGTATTCGTAATAGGTCGCGGTTGCATTCAAGATCGCATTATTGGGGATTCGCTCCAGCCAGGCTTTTTTCATCCTTGGCCCCCACCCTTCGGACAGGGCGCGCAGGCGATCTTGGAGATCCGTCATCACGATTGCTTTCCGCTCCCGCATCACCCCCTCCGATCGTGGGGTCGCATAGAGGTGCTTCAGTTCCGAACGGGCGGCCGCGATCTCCCGATAGATCCTCGCCTTCCTGGCCAACCGATCCCCGTATCTGGTCAGCCCTTCCGTGTCATGGATCGCATTGAGCCAGCGTCGGGTGCCCTCCTCGGAGACCGCCGTTGCCAAGGCCTCATTGAAGGCCGTTTCGCCGGACACGAACAACCGCTGGTGGGTCAACTCGTGGAAGACGAGTTCGGCCAGTTCGGTGTCGGTGTAGCGCATGAAGGTGTTGAGGACCGGATCAGCGAACCAGCCCAGCGTCGAGTAGGCATCTACGCCACCGACGTAGACATCGTAGCCCTGGCCCACCAGCTCGTCCGCGAACGCATCCGCGTCCTCCTCCTTGAAAAAGCCCCGGTATTCCAACGTCCCGACCACCGGATACCAGTAGGACTTTGACTCGAGGGAGAATTCAGGCGCCGCGATCACGTTCCAGACGACGTGTTCGCGTCCTAGATCCGCATACTTGGTATAGTCATCGCCGGCCGGAAGATCCAACCCATCGGTCGCAAAGACCCGCAGGTCCTGAATCAGGACCAGCTTCCTCCGGACTTCGGCCTCCTCACCGCCCGTCGAGACAATCTCCTCGACGGGCACCTGCTTGCGCCAGATCTCCATCTGCCCGGACATGGCCTGCCCGTAGTAGTCGGCTGTACGGCAACCGGCCAACATGACGGCCATGCTGAGCGGGAAGACAATGAATTGGAAATTCCTGAATGGAGAGGGCACTGTATTCTCGTTCGTAGAGGATTGGAGCGATATTGGCAATTGGAGTTGAGGTCGATGGGCCTCAGGTCAATAACGGGAGAGAATGAGTGCCGACAATCCTCCGACCCCAACCGGGGAGCAAGCATCCGAACCACCCGCACCGGATCTCACCGAGGTCTTCGCTTCGCCCGACGGTCAGGACCTGATGGCGGACCTCTATCTTCCCGATTCTGCGATGCAGAACCGAGCATGTGTCATCTTCGTTCACGGGGGTGGTTGGCGCCTGGGCGAGCGACAGGCCTTTAATTGGCACGCTCACCGCCTCTCCCTCCTCGGATATCTGGCCCTGTCAATTGACTACCGCCTCATGCCCGATTCACCATTCCCGGCGGCGGTTGAGGACTGCCAATCCGCCGTCGCATGGGTCCGGCGACAGGCGGATCGATTAAAAATTGATCCCGCTCGGATCGGAGCCGTCGGGAGTTCGGCCGGAGGGCACCTGGTCGCCTGCCTGGGCGTGATGAACCATGAGATCGGGGGGACCTCGACCAAGGTGAATTGCGTCGTCGACGTCCACGGAGTCCATGATTTTCCCGCGCTTCTGGATGCCAGCGAAGTCATCAACGAGAACTGGGAGGCGTTTCTCGGCGGACCCTACTCCGAACGAAAGACCGAGTGGATCCAGGCCTCGCCGGCTCTACACGTTGACGGAACGTCCGCTTCCATGCTGATCGTGCATGACCCAAACGATGAAACCGTGCCCCATGAACAATCCCGGCTCCTGGCCGATGCCCTGGTCAGGGCGGGGCGGCCGATGCAGTTTCTGCCCAGTCCGGGTTCGGGTCATGGGTTTTTCTACAACCCCGACAATCCCTGGACGCAAAAGGTATGGCCCGTCGCGGTCAACTGGCTGGATCAGCAGCTGAACCCTAACCTTCCATAAATTGGAAGAAGTTGCCCGCTAATCTACGCGAATCAACGCTAATGAAAGCCGTCCCTTTCTGGGATTCGCGTCAATTAGCGTAGATTAGCGGGCAGAGATTATTGAATTTTGCCATCCTCACTTTCAGTGAACTTGAAATTACGGCCTGATTTGGACTTAAGATATTGCTTCACAAAAGGTTAAATAATTTCTCTCTTGTTCTTATGAGACTATGAAGTAAACACCCCCTGACCTTTCGGGCGATCCAGCGCTCGGGGGCGAATCCGCACGCTTTCTGTACACTGGATGTGAAGATACAAAGTGTAGGTTTTTTTTGAAACGTTTGGGTCTATTCACTCTGAAACCGTGAGGAAACCTCTCCTATTTCTGTTGGCCTTCGGGATGATCAACATCCTTCTGTATGTGATAAAGCACCAAGCGGTGCATCCCGAAGAGGCGATTCCAGGAATCGCAGATCCTGCCCCCAACAAAGATTCCTGTCGATCCTGTCACACAGCCATGACGGGGTTCGCAGCTTCCCATGACCCCGAAAGAATTGGATGTGCGGCATGTCACCTGGGCGATCCAGGTGCTGGAGAAAAGACGCTTGCGCATAAGGACATGATCCTCATTCCAGGCAATCTCGCCGACGCCGCCATGACCTGTGGCTCCCTGGACTGCCATCCGGGCATTGATGTCCGGGTGACGAATTCCCTGATGAATACCATGAGCGGCGTCGTGGGGGTGGATAAATACGTTTTTGGTGAAATCGATTCACTGGATGGATTCCACGATATCAGGAACCTGGGGGATTCAGCCGCCGACACGCATCTGCGCAATCTATGTGCCTCCTGCCACCTGGGGCGGGAAAAGCGGGAAACAGGCCCCGTCAATGAATCATCAAGGGGCGGCGGGTGCAACGCTTGTCATCTCAACTATGGCGAAGCAGCGGAAGCAGCCCACGCGAAGTATCATCATCTCGGGGACAAGGCGCTCCCGAAAGTCCATCCATCCCTTTCCGTCAATGTGACCGATGATCATTGTTTCGGATGCCATAGTCGATCCGGCCGAATCTCAACCAATTACGAGGGCTGGCACGAGACCCAATTCAGACAAGAGGATGTTGTTGGCAAAGCAAACATCAGGGTGCTGGAAGATGGGAGAGTCTTCACCAGCATCAAGGACGATGTGCACCATGCCAGGGGCCTGGCATGCATCGACTGCCATGGCTCCTTCGACGTGATGGGCTATGGCCGTTTCGCCCATGAAGAAGAGGCCGTGCAGGCGGATTGCCGGGATTGCCATACCAACCAGAGGCCGCTTACCGCATCCTACGATCAGTTGGATCCTGAATCCCGGAGAATTGTCACATTGAGAAACATCGACCAGGAGAAGCGGTTTGTAGTCGGAAAAGGTTCAAAAAGACCCATCATCAACGTCTTTCTCAATGAAGAGGATCAATTGGTATTCCTTGGGAAAAACAGCGGGAAGGAATATCTGTTAACACCCCCGGGGTCGAAATGCACCAAAGGGGGCGCGCACTCAGACCTGACCTGCACCTCCTGCCACTCAAGCTGGGCGCCTCAGTGTATCAGTTGCCATACCACCTACGATCCGAACGAGGAGGGCTACGACCTCTTGGACAGAGAGATGGTCGAGGGAGCATGGATGGAAAAGGGAGGTCATTACTTTGCTGATTTCCCGGCCTTGGGCGTTGTGGAAGGCAAGGCATCAAGAAAAATAAAAAACTTCATCCCCGGAATGGTGATGACCCTGGACAGATCCGGCTTTTCCGGGAAACCCGATGACCAACTCCATCATCGACTCTATGCGCCAACTTCACCCCATACCATCGCAGCCAAAGGGCAAAGTTGCAAAGATTGCCACAATAACCCCGTTGCATTGGGATACGGGAGAGGCGAATTGAAATACATCATGAATGGCAACCTGGGAGCGTGGTCATTCAAACCCCAATTCGCGCCGTGGGAACATGATGGCCTGCCATTGGATTCATGGATCGGGTTTCTGCAGGACAATGCCAAAGGAGGGATTCAAAAGAAAAACACCACAAGAACCAACGCCCGCTCATTCACCCTTGCGGAACAACATAAGATCCTGCGTGTAGGCGCCTGTCTGACATGTCACAATGAAGAGTCGGAAACAGTCAAAGCCATGCTCGAGGACTTTGAAAAAGTCTTGGCAGGGAAAAGCGATCAATGTCTGGTGGAGTCGCTCAAGGTCCGCTGAGCGTTCTTCTGGTGGGCGGCGGCTTCCGGGTTCGTGCGGCGGCAAAGGGTTGACGTCACCCGCGGCGTCGGATGGAAATTCCCCTATATGACACCCCGATCACGTATCTGCGCGGCCATGCGATCGGAGGACGTCGATCACCTCCCCTGTTCGATCTACTTCAATCCAAACCTCCGGGTCGACGGATACGACTGCTCAAGCGCGGACGACAAATCAAAGCTCGCCCTGGATCTTGGCTTCGACCCCTTTCTCGGGGTCGGGTTGACCTTCTCCTCACACCCCGGTGTGTCGACATCCAACTGGGTGGAGACGGTGCCCGGCGAAAACGATCCTGTCCTCTGGCAGGCATGGGAGACACCGGATGGCCGCCTGACCCAGTCGATCAAGAAAAGCGGCGCCTGCGTTGATTGGGACTCCATCCGATGGGGAGACGAATGCGCCGGTTCGATACACAAACCCCTCCTGAGCGAACCCGGTGACATCGACCGGTGTCGTCACTTGATTCAACCCACATCAGACGAGGATTTCGAGACCTGGTTGGAGGCGAACAGCGAAGTGTTTTCCCTGGCCCGGACCCGTGACCTGCCGGTGGTCCTGACCTACGGGCAGGGCCTGGCTGCGATCATGTTTATGATGGGTGCGGAAAATGCCGTCTATCTCGCGATTGACGATCCCGAGGGGTTCGAACAACTGGCCGAATTCATCCATCGGGCGGAAATGCGCAATATCGAACTGGCCGCTCGCGGGCACATCGACATCCTGAAGCGATTCGGCGGGTATGAAATGTGCAATTTCTACAACCCGGAGATCTTCAGAAAGATCTGCCTGCCACGACTCAAAGCAGAGGTTGATTTTGCCCATTCGCTCGGGTTGTTGATCTTCTACCGGGTTGTCACCGGAATGCAACCGGTCCTGGAGGATATTGCAGGCATCGGGTTCGACTGCATCGAAGGGGGCGAACCGCACCTCAGTCAATGTTCGCTTGAGGCCTGGCATGGAGCCATTGGTGGCCGGGCAGCCTCATGGACAGGCGTCAGTACACCGGTCCTCCTCGGTGGCAGGGATCCCGATGCCGTGCGCCGGGAAGTTCGACATTGCGCCGAGCTCTTCGGACGTAGGGGATTCATCCTCGGGGCGACCAACAGCATCCGGGCCCACTTCCCATGGGAGAACACACTGGCCATGATCGATGAATGGAAGAAGATCAGGTGACCGCACGATGAATTCCATTCAGGATTTCAACTTTGACCGCCCGAGCCGCCGACTGGCGCATTCGCAATGACGGAACAGAAGACACGAAAACCCAATGATCTGCCCGACCTCAGTTGCCTGGTCGAGGCGAACGCGCCGACCCCTCTGCAACCGGTGAGGTTGGATACCGATGGACCCATCATCTGGTGCAAACTCGAGTACCTGAATCCATCGGGTTCCACCAAGGATCGGATTGCCTCCTATATCCTTTCGAAGGCCTGGCGTGAAGGTCATATCGGACCCGATTCCCTCATCTGCGAAGCTTCCAGCGGATCGACAAGCATCGCCATGGCCATGGTCTGCGCCCAGATGGGACTGCGGTTCATCGCCGTCCTCCCCGAAGGCGTCAGCAATGAACGCGTGAAAATGATTCGTGCCTATGGAGGCGAGGTCCGGCTTTCCCCCAAGGCCGAGGGAATATCGGGCTGTATTGAGCGAACCCACGGAATTGCGGAAGCCGAGGGTGCCTTTCTGACCCGACAATTTGAAAATCAGGACAACGCGGATGCCCACCGATTGGGCACGGCACGTGAAGTGATTGCCCAGATACCCGGACGATCGGTCGATGCGATCGTCAGTGGGGTCGGCACCGGCGGCACCTTGGTGGGTCTCCACGCCGGGCTTCGTGACGCCGGATGTGTCGTGATCCCGGTCCTGGCCCGACCGGTCCACCTCGAAGGCCGGGCCGATTATGTGCATGGTTGTTTCGGCCACAGCGAATCCTGCAGTTTCAGCTCCTGTGTCCCGGGTGTCATGGATAACCAGTCCATGATTTTTGATGCCGCTCAGCATCCCGATCTCCTCACCATTGAAGTCGAGGAGGAGAACGCACTGGAGACGACCCGCCGATTGATACGGTGCGGTTTCGCAGTCGGAGCGAGCAGTGGGCTCAATTTCGCCGCCGCGGTCGAAGCGTCTCGAATACTGGAAGACGCCGCTAAAGTCGTCACCGTCTTCCCCGACCGGATGGAGCGGTATTTTTCCACCAGTCTCTTTGCCGAAAACCCGGCTTCCTGACCTCCTGCCCCGGGAACACACATTTCCTCATGACCTCAAAAGAACGACTCGAAACCGCGGCCTCATTCCGCGAACCGGATCGAATCCCGATCGAACTGCAAATCAGTGAACGAGCCCGCGAGCTACCGGAACTGGAGAAGCTCGTGGCGTTCATCGACACCGAAGCGGACAACTTTCTCTACGTCCCGGCAGTTGATTGGGGCTTCTTTGGTCTGGACTCCGATTACAGTGAAGAAGTGATCGAGGATATTCCCGGAGTACACCAGAAGATGCGGCGGGTGCACCGCACCGAGGCCGGAGACTTTTTCGCCATCACCCAGCATTTCTACCCGCATCTGGATTCGGCCGACTACCATTGGGAGAGACGGTACATCGAGACGACCGATGAGATGACACGTCTGGCCGATGCGCCTCGGAGGGTTCGGCCGCTGGAGGTCGAAGCCCACCGAAAAGCTGTCGCCAAGATGGGTTCGCGCGGCCTCCCCCTGATGGGCATGCCCCATCCGCTCGGCACCCTCGTTCGGTGGTCCAAGATGGAAGAGGTCTATATGTGGTTTCTGAGCGATCCCGGGGTCATCCACCGTTTCCTCGACAATTCGAATCGACAGATGCGGGACACCATCCTTGCCCTGGGAGAAGCGGGCGTCACCGGGTGGTTCGCGACTGCAGCGCTTGAGATGCTGATTCTCCCGTGGATGGGTCGGTCCCAGTTCGACGAATTCATTTTTCCCTACGACAAGATGGTGAATGACGCCATCCACCAGATCGGCGGGAAACACCGCAGTCATTGCCACGGGAACAGCATGGAGTATCTCGAGCATATGAGTGAAATGGGGCTCGACGCGACCGAACCGCTGGAACCCCCTCCCTTCGGCGATGTTGATCTGGCCGAAGCCAAGCGGCGGGTTGGCGACCGAATGATGCTTTCCGGAAACGTGGCCTCGCAGTTTTTCAACACGATGGGTCGTGATGAGGTCCGGGCCTCGGTTCGCCGAGCCATTCGAGAGGGCGCCCCCGGCGGCGGTTTTTCGCTGCGGACCACCGGTGGGCACGCCGGTCTCAATCCCGACCTCGACAAGGCGCAGTTGCACCGGATCATCGAGAACGTGGAGACCTACGTGGAAGCGGGCCTGGAATTCGGCACCTATCCCATCCGGATCTGAGGCCTGCAATAGCCATGAGTGTTCGCCCCGAATTTCCATGAACACACCTTCCGAATCGCATCCCCATCCCAACTGGACACCCACGCCAATCCGGACCAGTTGGGATGACCTTCTCAAGGGCGTTGAAACTCCCGGCGACTGGACCCGGCGCCGTGCCGACATCAAGGCCCGGTTCCTCGACCTGATCCGCGATCGAGCCGCCCCCTTTCCTCCAAACCAGCTGGATTTCAAAGTCGAACGGGAGTGGGATGCCGGCGATTTCCGGATCCAGTACGTCAGCTACCGGGTCGAGGAGGACGAACGCGCACACGCCTATATCGGCATTCCGGAAACGGCCGTGCCCGAGAACGGCTTTCCCGGCGTGGTCTGCCTGCATGGCACCACCAACTGGGGGGCGCGAAGAACGCTCGGATTACCGCCGGAACCGGATGATCCGGAAGCGGACAAGGGCGGCGTGAACGGCAAGGACTTCGCGCGCCAACTCGTGCGCAGGGGCTATGTGACCATCTCTCCGGAACACTTCTGCTCGGCCGCCCGCGCGCCGGCCGAAGGTCCTTACCAGACGGCCGCGTTCTACCGCAAACACCCCGAGTGGTCCGCGGTGGGCAAGTACGTTTTCGACAGTCGAATTGCCTGCACAGTGCTGACCGATCGCGAGGATGTCGATGCCTCCCGGATCGGGGTGACCGGGCATTCCCTCGGGGGCCAGGGGAGCATCTGGCTGGCCGCGGTCGACGATCGTATACGCTGCGTGGTCCCAAGCTGCTCGGCCTCCACTTTCCGAGAAAACCCGGAGCCCCTGCATTGGTCACGGGACTATTGGTACATCTACTTTCCACAGCTTCGCGAGGAGTTCCTGGCCGGTCGTCAGGTCCAGTGCGATTTCCATGAGATGCTGGCCTTGATCGCTCCACGACCACTGCTCGAACGATTCGCACTCAATGATGGCGACCCCACAGGCCAGGCCCATCGGGTCATCCTCCACCTTAAACTGACCGAGCTCTACCGTCTGCTGGGCAACGAATCCGCCCATGCTTTCCTCGTCTTTGGCGACGGCCACTTCATCCCGGATCTCTCCAGCGTAACCATGCTCAGCTGGATGGACCGCTGGTTGAAGCACGAAGGAGAACCTCTCGGCGCCTGGGATTCGACCCTGACCCCGACCACCTGACCTCCATGACACGTTATCAGATTCACCACCTCCTCGTTCTGGTCTTCATTTCAGTTCTCACGACCGCCACCACCCACGCCTCCCAGGCCATTCGTCTTTTTGAGGGCGAGAACCTCGACCAATGGGTGATTGAGAATGATGGACAGTTCGTGGCGGAGGACGGTCTTCTCAAGCTTAACGGCGGAACCGGCTGGCTGAGGTCAAAGGACACTTTCGACGACTATACCCTGGTGGTCGAATTTCGATTCCTCGAGGAGGGCGCAAACAGCGGCATCTTCGTTCGCACCGGCCCGACCAGCAACGATGACGGGAAAGGATGGCCGAACGACGGTTACCAGGTTCAATGCATGGACACGACTTCGGGAGAGACGCCATTGGCCACGTTGATCCTCTACGGCGCTCCTCCCTTCGAACAGGAGTCCGACCTGGAGGCTCTCGAACGCGCCTACAGACCGACCGGCGAATGGCACCGTTTCGAGATTACCTGCCGGGGCGAGAAGCTGACCGTGAAGCTCAATGATGAGACCATCACCCGATGCACCGGGATAAAGAAGCTAAACGGCCACGTCGGCATTCAAGGCGAGCACGGCCGGCTCGAATTCCGACGCGTCACCGTGATCACATTTCCCAAGCGAAAGAAGTAGCCCGGAAGCCTCACCGGTGTGCCCCGAACAGATGGTAAGAAGGTGAAGCAGAACATTATGGAGTGTCAGGCAGAGATACACTCTGTTTGTGAGCGGGTTCGGGCCACACCTCAAACCCCACAAGGGCGGATCAATTCAGCTTTCCCTGCAGCGCCTTGCTCACGGCGCCGAAATCGATCAACGAGGCATCGGGCCGCTTCTTGATCAATCCAATCACCCGGCCCATTTCCTTCCGGCTCTGTGCACCGGTCTCGGCGAGGGCTTCATTGATGATGTCCTCCAATTGTTCGCCGCCGATCATCCGGGGAAGGTAGGCATCCAGGACACCAATTTCCGTATCATTGGCCTCAATCAGGTCATCGCGCCCGCCCTTCCTGAACTCCAGGTTGGCCGCAGCCAGATTCTTGACCGATTTCCGCAAGGTCGAAACCACCAGGTCGTCATCGATGGGCTGGTCGGAGTCCAGGGAGACCCTCTGGATTGCCGCATCGGCGGTTCGCAGGATGAGCGCCTTGCCGGAATCGCGGGCCTTCAGGGCGGTTACGATGTCGGCGCGGAGTTTTTTGTAGATGGAAGACATGACAGGAGAAAACCCTTACCGGTCCCGGACCGGGAGTTCAAGGAGGACCTTTTTCAATTAACGAAGATTGCGATCAGTGCTTCGGCACACGTGAAATGATGGGGAGCGACGCTTTGATGGTTCTGGACAGCTATGCGTTCGAGGTGGAACTCGACCCTCCGGATTTTGACTTTTCGGAGGGCGGACCTCCACGTCCGCCATATGGAAGTCGCCCATCATTTCACGGTTGCCGGTTCCACCAGGTCGCCCGGGCCGCTTGCACCGGCAACGCTATTCGCCGTAGCATCCTCCACCCTTCGATCACCGCATGAAGCAGTTCACGTTCAAAACCCTCCTTATCATCACGTTTTTCCTGGTGGCCACGATTCTTGTCCTGTCGCACAAGGTGTTCAGCCCGGCCACAATTCAGGACCGGGAAGCCGCCCTCATCCGCGAGCTGAAAGAACTCGAACAAGAGTTTGAACAAATCTCATCCGCACTGGAATCCGCCCGGCGGAAAGATCTCAAGCTGAAGAAATGGCTCGAAAAAGTGGCCCGGGAAAACCCGGACAACCCGGTCGGAGAAGAGGCGAGACGGCTCCTCGAGCGCACTTGGGGATCCGAGGAATGAACCCGGAGTTTCGAAGGAGCATTTACGTATTTATTTCCATTGACCCCTTTCAAACCAAAGGATGCTGAATTCCTTCCTGAAAATCCTTGAGGGTGAGCGGCCGGACGAAATCGTCTGGACCGCGGATCTGGACTATTGGGTGTCCGGCCAACGCCAGGCCGGAACCCTGGACGAAAAGTTTCAGGGCGAGGAAGGGATGTTGCGACTGGCCCGGGAGCTCGGCACCATGCCCTACTACTGGTATGAGGAGTTCTGGCTGGCCGCTCCGATTTACGAAGGCGTCGGAGTGAAAGAACAGACCCATGACGCCGAAACGGTTCGCATCTGGGAGACGCCGGTGGGAGAGCTGAAGGAAGTGTCGGTCTTCGCAAAAGAATCCTGTTCGCAGGCCTGTGCTCGCTACCCGGTGCAAAATGAGGACGACCTGAAAACCCTTCTGTATGTCCTCGAGCATCGGCGCCTGACGCCGGTCTGTCTGGAGAACTACGACCAGCGCCGCCGGCTGTGGGAAAAGGTTGACGGGATACCTTCCATCGCCATGCCGAGGAGCCCACTGTCCGCCCTGGCGGTGGAGTGGTGCGGCATGGAGAATCTCGTGTATCTGATATTGGACTACCCCGATCTGGTCAGATGCATCCTCGATCTGCTTGAGGAGCAGGAAAAGCCCATTGTCGACGCGGTTTGCAAAGTGGCGCCCCGGCTGGTCCACTTCTCCGACAATCTGACCAGCGAGTTTTACACGCCCTACTTCGACAAGTTCATGGCCGGGCCCTACCGTCGGCGACTGGAGCGTCTGCATTCAGCCGGCGTCAAATGCGCGGTGCACCTGGACGGGACCGTCCGGGGCCTGTTGGGCCGGCTGGCCGAAGTGGGTTTCGATGCCATCGAAGCGCTGACACCCGCGCCAGTGGGCGACGTGGACATCGGGGAGATGCGCGAGTTGGCCGGAAACGACAGGGTGGTGCTCTGGGGCGGAGTGCCGGGGGCGATGTTCGCCCCGCCCTTCAAGTGGCCTGATATGGAGCGCCACGTCAGGAGGCTTTTGGACTTATGGAGCGGGACACGCTTCGTCGTCGGCGTGGCGGACCAGATTCCCGCGAACGGCGATATCGAAATTTGTCGCAAGATCACCGAGCTGATCCGGAACTGGCAGGGCCAGGGATGCGAAGATATCCGGAGTTGACTGAAGTTGAAACCGGTGAGTTGAATCGAACGGATGAGCCTGAATACCGTCGGTCAGCGATGCACGAGTGAAACCGAACCCGAACTCGGTCTGGGCATTGTGACGAGCATCGATCGACACCGGATCGGGATCGAATTCCCCGCATCGGGGGAACAGCGTCTCTACCGTCCGGGCACCAGCGTGTTGAGGCGGGTGGCGTTCCGGACGGGCGACACGATCTCCACGCATGAGGGCGGGTCGTTCATCATCAAAGCCGTCGAGGATGAGGATGGGCTGCTCTGCTACATCGGCGACGTCCGGCGGATCAGGGAAGATGCCATCTCGGATATCAACGATCTCAGCTCCCCCGTGGAACGCCTGATGGCGGGCCAGTCCGATCCGGGTTCGACCTTCGACCTGCGCACCCGGGCACTCCAGGCCCAGTGGCGATTCCGGCAATCCGAATCCAGGGGTTTCCTCGGCGGCCGGGTTGACCTGATTCCCCATCAATTCTACCTCCTCAACGAGGTCGCTTCGCGACAGATCCCAAGGGTCCTTCTGGCCGATGAGGTCGGACTCGGGAAAACGATCGAAGCCTGCATGATCCTCCAGCGACTGGTGGTCACCGGCCGGATCAAGCGGGCCCTCATTCTCGTCCCCGAGACCCTGGTCCATCAGTGGTTTGTCGAGCTGCTGAGGCGCTTCAACCTCTGGTTCAGCATTTACGACGAAAAGCGATGCCGGGCCTCCGAGAGCAGTGTGGCGGACGGCAATCCCTTCCTCGATGAACAGCTGGTCCTCACCAGCATATCCTTCCCGATCGACCGGGAATTGCGACGGCAGCAGATGTTGGACGCCCCATGGGACATGGTGGTGATCGACGAAGCGCACCACTTGGAATGGACACCGGAGACGAGCAATCCTGAATACGATCTGGCTGAGGCTCTGGCCGACAGATGCCACGGACTCCTGCTGCTGACGGCGACACCGACCCAATTGGGCCTGGCCGGTCATTTTGCCCGCCTGCGCCTGCTCGACCCGGATCGCTACAGCGACTTCGATACATTTCGGAGCGAGGCGGAGAACTATGAAATGGTCGCCCGGATCTCGGGCCGGATCATCGATGAAAAGCAGCTTACTCCGGATGACCATGCCTCACTCAAGAGGATCTTCAACCGCGACCCGGAACGCTTGGCCGAACTCCTCAAGGGAGTGAGCACAAAGAAGCCCGGCACCCGTGCAGCCCTGATCGACGCCCTTCTGGACGAACACGGCACCGGACGCGTCATGTTCCGAAATACCCGGGCCAATATGAAGGGATTTCCGAAGCGGAACTATTGCCCCGCCCCGATCCGGTGCACCGATCAGATCCTCCAGGCCCGCCTGCGCCGGGAACTGGAGGCTGAGTCATCCGACCGGGACGCCGATATCCGATATGCTTTCAAGGACGATCCCCGTACGGACTGGCTGATCGCGTTTCTGAAAACCGATCGCAAAGCCAAGGTCCTGCTCATCTGCCGTTCGCAGAGGAAAGCTCAGGCCATCGAGTCCGCCCTGAAGGAAAAGACAAATATAAAGATGGCGCTCTTCCACGAGGGACTTCCCCTGGTTCGTCGGGACCGCAACGCCGCCTGGTTCGGAGAAATCGACGGTGCCCGTCTTCTCATCTGCTCCGAAATCGGCAGCGAGGGCCGCAACTTCCAGTTTGCCCACCACCTGGTCCTCTTCGATCTGCCGCTGAACCCGGGTCTGCTCGAACAGCGTCTCGGGCGCCTCGACCGTATCGGCCAAACCGATACGATTCAAATTCACCACCCTTACCTCGAAGGCAGCAGCCAGGACATCATCCAGCAATGGTATCACAAGGGACTGGATGCCATGGAAACCCTTATTCATGGCGGAAATGAGTATGAGGCGGTATTTCGGGAGCCTCTCCTCGCCCTGGCCCTCAAGGCGGGCACCCGTTCCGGATTGAAAACGGGTGCCCTGGATGCCTTCATTGAGAGGACTCGCAGATACCGGGAAGAACTCACCGAAAAACTCAATCGGGGGCGCGATCGCCTGCTGGAACTCAATTCTTTCGATGCGGGGATCGCCGGGCATATCATTGAACAGGTGCGCGCGGTCGACCGGGATCCTTTGCTCAAATCCACTCTCTTCGATCTGATGGATCACTACGGGGTCCGGATCGCCGAGCACGAAGCGGGGGATGTCTTTCTCGACCCGAGCCATGCCTTCGTCGAGGCTTTCCCTTCGCTTCCCGCGGAGGGCACCATGGTCACGTTCGATCGCAACCGGGCCATTCAGCGCGAGGACATCACCTTTGTCACCCCGGATCACGCCCTGCTCTGGGACACCCTTGATCTCCTGCTTAACTCCCCTGCCGGAACAACCTCGTTCGACCGGGTTCACGCAGATTCTCCCAACCTCATACTCGAAGCTGTCTACGTGTTTGAAACCGTGGCGCTCACCGCCTTTCACGTTGAGCAGTTCCTTTCACCCACACCCCTGAAGGTGGTGGTGGATGTCAAGGGACAGGATCTCACCGACACGTGGCAATCGCCCGGGTCACGAGGCACCGGAACTGAGAACGGGTTGCACCGATTTCTGGAGGAAACCGGGTTTACCAGGGAGATGCTGGCCGGAATGGTCAAAACCGCGGATGTTCTCGCCCGGGCCAGAGCCGGTGACACCGCAGAGGCCGCCCGCCACCGGGCAGGTTCCACCCTCGGCTCCGAGATTCAACGCCTGGTCGATCTTGGGAATATCAACGATCACGTTCGACCCGAGGAGATCGAAATGGCCCGGGAACAAAAGGAGCATACGCTGAAAGCGATCAATCAGGCCCGACTGCGACTCGACTCGATCCGCTTGACGGTCGAGGGTCCGGCTTGATTATCGATCATTTGTGAACCGGCAGGACGACCATGATGAAAGGTGCAGGTTGACCGCTCACCACCGATACACGGTCGAGATGCGTGTCCTCCATAGCCTTGGCGACGGAGGGGAATCCGACCCGCCGAATCTCGCTCTCTCAAGGGCAGACTTCCACGCCGGCCATTCAATACGGACCGGCTCTCTTGCTCGGAAAACACAGTCACCCGGAGAACACGCATCATGAAACCCACCCTCGTTTCCACCTCCGTCTTCATCCCCTCCCCTGCCGAGGGAACCCATGTCATGGGCGGATCCTACTATACCCGTCCCAAGGGATTGGACCTGATGAGCGTGCATACGCTCTCGTCCCGATCCGATATCCTGTCCCACGAGTATTATCGGTTCTCCGAGGACAATGGCAGAACCTGGTCGGAAGCCGAGTTGATCCCGGCCAGCCGGGAAACGCCCGAGGGCACGCTGCAGCGGCACAACCGCGGCGGCTACCTGGATCCTGCGACCGGACGATTCATCAAGCTGCGCAACGAAGCGGTCCTGCCCAACAACGAAGTCATGGAGTTTATGCGCTACAACACCGTGCACCACGCGGTCTCCCTCGACGGCGGCAGGACCGACCTGTTCGACGAACCCCTGGTGGCCATGGGGGATTACGATGCCGACCACCCCCTGCCCAATGTGCGGCGCGGCCACAATTGCTTCATGATGGGCGATTCGACCTGCCAGCCGATCACGTTGCCCGATGGAGCTCTGCTGCAACCGGTGCAGATATCCCCGGTCGGCCCGGACGGAATCTACCGGCCCAAGGGGCCTGGTTTCACCTACACCGATTGCGGGTTCATCCGAGGGACCTGGCGGGACGATCTTCACATCGACTGGGAACTGGCGGGCATGGTCATGGCCGATCCTGAGCGCACCACCCGCGGCCTGATCGAGCCGACCCTGGCCCGGCTGGCGGACGGCCGCATTCTGACCGTCATGCGGGGCTCAAACGATCAGCGACCCGAGATTCCAGGATACCGGTGGTTCGCATTATCCGACGATGACGGGAGGACCTGGACCGAGGCTGAGCCCTGGACCTACGATTCCGGGACGACCTTCCACTCCCCCAGTTCGTGCTCACAATTGGTGGCGCATTCATCGGGCCGGCTCTACTGGATCGGCAACCTCTGCGACAAGAACCCCGAAGGCAACCTGCCACGCTACCCGATCGTGATCGCCGAGGTGTCAATGGATTCCGGGCGACTGATCGAGGATACGGTCATGGTTATTGATGATCGCCGGCCCGAAGACGGTGAATTCGTCACGCTGTCAAATTTCTACGCACGCGAAGACCGGGAATCCGGGACAATCAAGTTGCATATGCTGCGATGGACGAAAGGAGGAACCCGGGGGTTCCAGGGCGATTGCATGCTCCATGAGATTTCCGTCACCCGCTGAACTCATCCACACCCATGAAAATTACGATCCGCGTCCCCTATGCGAATTGCCGGAAAATCCCGATCTGGGCCCACCAGGAAGAAGAAATCGACTTCCGCCGTGATCCGGCCGCGGCTGATCGCTGCACACTGGCCTTCGCCGCGCTGGAACTGAAAGGCCACCTCGAACCGACCCTGACTGAATCGGTCATCACCTTCGGGTCGCATTCACTTGACGGCGAATCATCAGATGAGCCATCCGCCAGTCTCGAGATCAGACTCGAAATTGCGCCCGGCGATCTTCCACCGGGCAGTTACCAACTCAACCCCGGGGCCAATCGGCTGGCCATCGTCGGCGTGGACCGCATCGGTGTCCTCTACGGCGTCTATCACCTGCTCAAGCTGCAGGGATGGTGCTGGCTGGAGCCGGGCGTCGTGAACGAGACCAGACCCGAACCGACGGACCAACTGAACCTGCCATCCGAACCCGAGGCCCATCAACCCGGATTTGAGCTCTGCCGGGGTTTCGAATTCTCATTCACCTCCAGGGAGTCGGCGGATCTTTTTCTCTGGATGGCCCGAAACCGACTCAACCTGGCGGGTTACCGTTCGCTCACCGGCGCCCTCGGCCGCAAACTGGGGATGCTCTACAAAAACGGAGGGCATATCTTCGAGCGGATACTCGATCCGGATCGGGTGCTTGAAAACGGCTCGACGGTCTGGGAGCAACACCCCGACTGGTTCGGCCTTCCGGCCGATGGGAAGAAGAAAAAGGAAGAGGCC
>QNAI01000063.1 GCA_003641745.1 Verrucomicrobiota bacterium
CGACCGGAAGATCGCCGATCGGTAGTTGCCACGGTTCAAAACGTGGTAGATCCCTCCCTCATACTCCAGGCGCAGCGGTCGAGCCATTGCAATACAGCTTCCAGTTTCACCGAAGGAGCGTCAACTACAAACTACACGGCCTGACCCCTTTGGGTCGCCCGACCCCATTGGGTCGCCCCTACCGGTTATTTGCTGTCCGTAGGACCACTCTGCAGTTCCTGTTGCTCAGTATCAGCATCGAAAAATAGGCTTTTCTGGATTCTCGCATAGGCACGGGAGGCGGTGTAGTGGAGGCTCATCGTCTTCTCCGTGGCATGTTTTTCCCATGCCTGCGCAAATGCCGCTTGCATCGGAGAGTTGAAGGTGTCTTCAAAAGACACAATGACAATACCCATCTCCTGAGCCGCCGCTATCTCATCATTCTGTTTCCGCAGTTCTTCGTCTGTAAACTGTGGCTTGGAGGGAAAAGAACCAACCCTCTTTCGAAAGGTAAGTAGCGCTTTGATTTCCACAAGATTCTGGAGAGCAAAACCAACAATGAACTTTTCGTGCCACTTTGCATTCCACGTGCTGAGCGTCGTTATGGGACGCGACGCACCGGCTAGATGACTATCCTCAAAGAAGGCTTGTTTCTTCAGGAAGATTGGTGCGTCTTCTTTACGGAGACTTCTGTCGCGAACGAGTGATGCAATGGTCTCATAGCCCTTTGGCGGAGAACCATCAAAAGCCTTCTGCATTTCCGGATTACTATGTTTCAGACGCAACAAGCGGCCGTCATTCCATGTCCGTTCAAGGTACGCGTGCCCATCTTCTGCCTGAGCCTTGGCAACTGAAAACAGATTGGTTCCGACTTCGGCGTTCAAAACCGCTGCTCGAATCTGAGGTCTTTTCCAAGAGGCATCCAGTTCTTGCAGCAACGGAGCAATGCCCTCCAGCGGATGATTAAGGTCCGCAACCATCCTAGCTAGGCCAACGGTTGCGATATCGTGACATCGCGCTGCCAACATGAAATTCCCATAGCCTGATGAATGACTAAGCCACCGTGCCAATGCGATCAACCGACTGCTCCACTCCTTGTTCTCTTGAAACGTATCGGCGGCAAGCATAGCACCCGCCCATTCGTCCAAGCGTATAGCCAATGCCTCACCTAGACTGCGTTGTGCATTGAGTAGAGGCCTCTCCTCTTCATTTGCCACTTCGTGCACGTGCCATTGGGAATAGATGACCGGAAACACCCAGTTCTGCGCATCAACCTTCTGAAGGAGCTCCGGAAGCGTCGCCTTCCTCACAAAAGCTGCTTTCTCTTCCAGCTTACGGATTTCGTCGTCATTGGCAGCAAAACTGAAAGTAGGAATGATGGCCAATAGTGCGGCACACCAACAAGATAGGTTTTCTGTTCTCATGTTGGACAATTCCTAAAATGGGTTGGCGATAGTTTTATTGAACTCAATGCGGCTTCGGTACACGACGCCCTTCGTTCTGCCGTATCCGCCATCACCGTACCCGATCTGGACGGTAGCGGCAGCACCTGGCGGGCCACCTGCTTCTTGATTGAAGTCATAGAGATCCTGGACTTCGCCTTTGTATCGTGATTGCGTAACGTCGAGGTACATGACCCCAAGTATAGATTTCTTCTCGACGGTATATTGCGCCTGATGGCTTGTCAGCCGTCCGCGTCCAATCGTACCGTTGATGTCATCGTAAACACCATTCACCTGGAGGGGTTCATCGAATTCTACTGTTGTTGCCGTGACCCACGCAGGACTTTCGTGCATGTGCGGAACGCTGTAGAAGGTCGTGCTGGAAGGAAACGTTCGGACATGACCAACTGGCTGCGATGCAAAATACGCGGTGACAATGGGCTTGATTGTACTGTCGTAATAGTCCTCTGCCGCATCCTCGATTTGGTGTGAACTACCAACCATCTCGGCCAAGGAAGTTGACGGATCCCATTGATGATAAGGAATGGAGGCGGCACCAGCAGGCGAAAAGACCGCTCCGCCGTTGTGAGTGAGCCACTCTGAATATTCCCCACTAAATGCATTCAAACCAATGGTTCCGCTGGTTGTTGGTTTCTTCTCAACAGGAACGCCAATCTTATTTCCGTCGCGGAAAATCTGTAGCAATCTGCGAGCGTGAGGCAGGAGCACATCAGCCACGCCAACGTTGACAACAGCTGCATCTATACCGTAACGAATCACACTTGCCCCTCGAACTGTAGGTGGGCCGAGGTCGTTGCCTTCGCCATCTTTAACCTTTAATGGGCTCAAAATCTCACCGCTGTCCAATGTGTTGTTTCCGTTGAAGTCATGGCCTACTCTGATCTCAAAGTCCTTGAGTACCGCAGCCGACAATGCTGGATGATCGAAAGCGATATCAGCCGGACCAGAAGCAGGAAAGAATCCGTCCGTTCCCGCCAGCTTGGAACCTCCGTCGTAAACAGCGTACATCAGAAGGTTGCGGAGTGACGATGGCTGATCATCAACTTCGATCGTCACGTGATACTGGCTGTCTACGGGAGATTCGACCACATAGAGCTTATGGCGATCTATCCCATAAGAATCTCCATTTGCATCAGGCACTTGACTGTCGTTGACGGGATCGTCCTTGCGCGTCAGATTGAAAATCTGGTTAGCCTTGTTTGCCGTTTCCCACATCAGATCCAACCCGACAGAGATTTCGTCGTTTGCATCGCCATAAACGACGTAAAACGACCAATCATCGGCTGATCCGAATATGGCGGTCGGGAACGAAAACGAGACCTTTCCTGAGGCGGTGACGGCGATCTTGACACCGAGGATTTCGATCGCAACGCCCGGGGTAGTCGGCGTGCTTCCCTTCGGAACAATCACAGCGATCACGTCATCGAGGCCTGACTGGGTACCGTGGGCGAGTTCGATGGTATGGGTGGTGTCGGCAGTGGCAGTCACTTCGGGTGTCGCTTCCTGGAATACCTCGGTGCCCGAGTCACCAAATACGTCCGCCGTGACCGGGCTTCCCACCAGCGCAGACGCCTTCCCGAGTTTCACCACCCGGAAGTGGTCGCCGACATCGTCGTATTGATACCACAGTACATTGCTCAGGTAGGTGATCCCGTAGCCGTTGCCCGGCAGGGCCCCGCCGAGGTTGGCCCAGGAAGCGCCTGAGTCCTCTCTTGTCTGGAACTGGTAGGTTTCACCGGTCTGAGTGTCGGAGCAACCGACGACGACGTAATAGCCGTTGAGGCCAACCATTATGAGTGCATTGGTGGGTGGTATCAGAAAGTCAAATTCCTCGGGCACCCAGGATCCAAGGGGCATCAGATACCACCAATCCCAGAAGGTGACCGGGATCTGCCGATAAATGTAATAATAGTCCGGCCACACGTCGATACCCAGTGTTTCACGAAACCCATGGTAGTACATCTGCTCCATGCCCATGTTCTGGTCGATGCTGATGGCATCAATCAGTTCATCGAAAAACCCGTCCCCATTGATATCGCCGACATAGGCGTCGGCGGCGTTGAAGGGATCCTGACCGATTGAAACCTCCTGGGTGTCGCCGATCCCGTCGCCGTCGCTGTCGACTCCCGCCTCGTCAAGATCGGCCAGGCCGTCCATGTCACTGTCGGTCGCCGCCCTGAAACTGCTCCCGGCTTTGGCGTGGAAGCCGGGCTTGAGGGTGACCTTGTCACCCGCCCAGAAGCGCACATCGGCGCCGGACTTGATAACGACCACACCGGATGTATCCACCTCTTCGGTGGCCACCACATCAAGGTAATCTCCACTTTCCACGCTCTGGGTGTAAACGGTTTCGTTGGTGTTCACAACTGCGTAAGCGCCCGTCGTGCAGACCAGAATCAGAAACCAGAAGTTGAGCAACCTTTGCATCTTATGGAGCGGGGGTAGGGGCGGTTGCGCGGTGTGAGAGGCGGTAGAGCTCGATCAGCGTCATCGCATAGCCCGGGACGATCCAGTCGCGGTCATCGAATGCATCTGCCCCGCCGATTTCTCTCTCGAATGCATCGGGAATCCCATCGACGTCCCCGTCCGCAAAGAGGGGATTGTCTTCGCTGAGCGCCAGTTCGCTGAGCAGGCCCGGTTTGGACGACACCGAGCGGATCCACAGTCGGGGGGTGCGCGGCTCGTAGGGAAGGTCGGTGAGGATCAACCGCTCATCCTGCCAGAGGTCGTAACGGGCACTCTGAAGGTCCAGGCGCAGGGTATAGGACTGGGTGACGCCCGAGCGGCCGTCGCCGGTGACTGCAAAATAGATACCGGTCGGGATCCAGCGTCCGGGCTCAGTGCGTTCGCCGCGGGCCTCCGGGACCTCTGCGGACGGATCAAAGGCGAGGACCTGCGCGGTCGATTTTGATCCAGGCAACAGAGCGAATGCGAGGCGGACGCCTCCGGCGTCGATCGTGAAATGGGCCTGGCCGACGGTATCCAGGGCGGGTTTTACGCGAAACTGGAAGAAGAGCACCGGCTCGCGGATGACTCCTTCAAGCTCGAGCCGGGTCGGGGCGATGTCGGGTTCGATCTCGATATCCCCCATGCCGCTGAAGAACACCGCGTGGGGCGCAAGGTCCTCCCAGATGTTTACTCTCGTGACCGTGATGCCGGAGGACGCGCGGACCGCTCCCCGAAAAACTCCCTTTGAATCGAAGCGGCCGTTTGAATCATCGGAAAGAAGCGTACGGACATCGACAGATGCCTCCAGCCCCTGGCCGATGGGCGTCTCGGCCGGGAGACCGTCGCTTTGGACGGCGAGGATGGTCGCTGCCAGCACGATCACCGTTCGGGTTGCCTGCCGCCTCATGACTGAGTTGCTCATCGCCGATGGACCGGGTCTTGCGGGTTCAGTGAATCACCGACACCTCTTCGAGAGGGAGCGTATCTTGTCGCAGCGTTTCGATCGCCTTTTGCTGTCTGATCAGGTGCAGGGTGAGTTCCTCGACCTTGCGAAGAAGGATTTTCTGCATGTCTCCGACTCTGACTCCCTGAGTAACCTCTGCTTGAGCCGGAACTCCCGGGAGGTGTCCGTGCCGGGCGATGTGCGCTTCGATGACCTGGAGCGAATCCAGGTCGTAATCTTCACCGAATACATCGTCCGGCCAGCCGGTGGTTTCTACGATGACCTCCTTGGTGCGAATGACCCCGTTGACCTCCAGCCTGTTTCCGGGCGTAGCTGTTCCGATCCCTACATTGTGGCTGCCGGGATCGATGACGATCGCGTCATAATTCTCGCTACCAGTGTAATAGGCGGAAATTCGTAAGAGATTGTTGTTGCCGCTTTCCTCTTCCCTGAACCCCACCATTGCACCGACTCCTGCCCCATCCTGCAGAAACTCGATTCTTGGATTGTCGTTTTCGGTGCTATTGTCGGTGTCGGCTTCAAGAAGGACTACAGCATCACCGTCTGTTCCAGATGAGATATTGAGCAGCGAAGATGGACTTGTGTCACCGATACCGACGTTGCCGTTGCCCAGGAAGGTGACGATTGGATTGTCGTCGCCGGTCAGGAACGAAAACCGGGACGAGGTATTACCGGTTTGCATCCGAAATTCACCGGATTGGATGCCGAAGCCGTACCAAGAGGACGATGAGTCATACAATGCGAGCATCTTCTTCTGATAGAGGGTGCCGAATGACAACATCCCCTGCGGATGGGGTGATCCGGAAAAGTCCAGAAACACCCGCCCATCGGTTTGGATCTTCAGCCCGCCTGAGCCCGTGAGGTTTCCTCCGGGCTTTATTTTGAAGTGTCCGGAGTCGGACTTATCGATCCCCAACGAAGTCCAATGGTTCCCCGGATCGTGGAAGGTAATCACCGAGTCATCATCATCGGTCTCGATCCAGAGGTTTGTCCCCCCGTCGGTTGTTACAATCTTGACCTGTTCACTGTGCGTTATCGTTCCGGACACGGTCGCAACGCAAGTGGCGGTGAAGACTATCAATATGCCGGTCCTTAGTGTTTTCATCTTCCAGGGCTATTTGGTGAATTCTGTCGGGGGTATTCAGCGCTCGCATTCGGATGCGGGAGGCAGCCGAGATTCCAGAAGCTGGTCGTGATCGCGGTTTCTCAGTCCTTATCTGCCTTTTCCCGTTTCTGGATTTAGCGAAACTTATGAGGGGGGGGGGCAAGGAAGAATGAACACTAATAGTGTCGTCAGTAGCTGTGCTTAATCACGGGGTTAGTTTGCCACCTCCGCCGATTCAGGTGCTGGCAATGGCGTTGGGGTCGAAGCCAAACAGAATTGCACTTTTGGCCCGACCCAATCTTCGGTGCGGTGCAGAAGAGCGTGCACCAAGGGCATGCCCTGCCTTCTCAGGTCAAGGCGCCAATTACGTGGATGCAACCATGGCCGGTCTCGGGCGCGGGGCGGGCAATTGCCTGCTCGAACTCCTGCTCGGTTTCCTCCATAATCCGAAGTACAAGCTTCGGCCGGTCCTCGAGTGCATCCAGGACCACATCGAGCCGCTCCGGGCCGAGTTGGGCTGGGGCTTCGACGTTCCCTATATGCTGACCGGTCTCTACAGTCGGCACCCGCGCTCGGCCATGGCCCATAACGCGGGTGAAAACCGCGGCAAGCACGTCCTTTTTTACGACCGGGTACTGGAGGATCAGTAGGAGCAGCTCGTTCGTCCACGATTCGGCATGCGGGGAAAGAGCAGTCGTGTATTAGAACACTGAATACTACGTAGGTGCTATGTAGGTGCTACATAGTTCCTACATAGGTCCTACGTAGTAGTCTTCGACGGCGCCCGACTACGCCAGAAGGTTTCGATGGGCAAGCTGTCCGGCCCTCCCTCGCATAAAGCTTCAGGCTTCGCGCGCTACGCCCAGACATGCCGGCCGGGTAGACCGGCCACGCCCTACCGTTGAGCGGGGGGCTGCCTGCTTCCCGGATCGGATCAGTTGAAGGTCCGATCCCTCCATGCCACCAGTTCATCCGCCTCCTTGGGGCTCTTCAGGTCCAAGACCCGGTAGGCGACCCCGTGAGGATCCAGGGTCTGGGCCAACTCACGGACTTCCTCGGCCGGGCATTCTATAAAGAGCGGGGTGGCGTGCTGCTGGATCATCCTGAACATCTCGACCTTTGCCAACGCGGACGGCGTGCCGGCGCCCGCAGTGAACTGGACGGCGGTGATGTCCGGGTCTTTCGCCAGGGTCTCTGCATGGCGCGCCGCGTCGGGGCCGTCCAGATGGAACACGCAAAGGCCGGCCCGCCTGGCCTGCTCCTTGAGCGACGGCATGCAGACCTGATCAAAATCCTGTCGTCCGATCAGGGCATTGAAGTCGCAGGTGGGCAGGGTATAGGGAGAGTCCGCCCAGGATGTCACCCATTGGATGATGCCTGCCCCATGGCCGAGCACGAGATCGTACATACGGGCAAAAACGGTTTCCCAGGCGTCAACACTCCTCATGGTGGCGGCCAGGACGGCGTCCCGGTTCTCGTAGAGATCGAAGCAGAGCTTCGTAGGGGTTCGCATATTGGCGATCGCGTCGATGGCTCCGGTGAGATCGGGCAGGCAGACGAGATAATTCCCACGGGCATCGCCGGCCAGGATTTCCATCAGCAGAAGAGTCTGTTTCAGCCACCGATTGTCCGGGTCGACCCGCATCGGGTTTTCATCCTCCCATGATTCGACCACTGGATCCTGCCAGGTGGTCTGTTCCTCCTGGGCAAAGTGCAACGGGGCGCCCATGAACGCGGCCAGGGCCACCGGACCAAAATCCACCCGGACGGAGGGGATGGCCTCCCCGGCATGGTAAGTTTCCTCGACCTGTTTTCGACGGGCGCTCAACCACTCTTCGGGTTGTTCCAGGAGATCAAAGGCCTTGTCCCAGCGGATCGTGTCCGTCTTGGCGACCTGGGCAACGATGAGTGGTTGCCCGGATCTGCAGGCCCACCAGTTGTTCCATTTTTCGGCGATCTCGGGAAACGAAGGGCAGAAGCTCAGAGGCTCGGATTGAATCGCGGTGAGCGAATCCTGCCAGGATGGTCGACGGGCGGCGATGGGATGGGGGGATTCAGGCATGATTGCTGTCTAATGGAAGGTCGGCACCCTCCGTCGCTAAAGCTATGGCGGACACGCAGCGACGTTGCTACAGTTCAGGTTACCCTAACGTTTCAAAAAAACCACAGAGGACACAGAGAGCACAGAGATAGGAAGAGTGAGATTGCTTGGATTCTCTGTGTTCTCAGTATCCTCTGTGGTTAATTAATAACTACCCTCTGCATCTTCACTTTTTGTGACCTTATGATCTCAGCTATACTCTGATTTAACTAATTGAAAATCCGGTCCTTATGGGCAATTCAGTCTGATTTATTGAGACTATGAGGGTCGTTCAATCGTGCACTGAGCGCATCAGGATGTTTTCGTACATCTCCTGCTTGCCGCTGCGGGGCTTTGGCTGGCTTTTCTTCAGCGCGATTTCCTCGAGTGCCTTGAAACCGATCTTTTTCTTTTCGATCTGCTTTCCGTAGTCGGTGTCGTAACTGGCGTAGCGATCGGCAACGAGTTGCTCCAGCGTCCCTTCGGCCAGGATCTTCCGGGCTTTCTTGAAGGCGAGAGCGTAGGCGTCCATGCCGCCGATATGGGCGTGGAAGAGATCGTCGAGATCGATGGAGGGGCGGCGCACCTTGGCGTCGAAATTGAACCCGCCGGATCCGACACCGCCGGCCCTCAGGATCGATACCATGGCCAGGGTGAGTTCGCGGACATCGGTATTGAACTGATCGGTATCCCAGCCCAGCAGCGCATCGCCGGTATTGGCGTCGATGGAGCCCAGCATCCTGTGGGCGGCCGCCAGCTCGATCTCGTGCTCGAAGGTGTGACCGGCCAGGGTGGCGTGATTGGTCTCGATGTTGAACTTGAAGTGCCGATCGAGCTTGTAGGTCTTCAGAAAGGCTATGCCGCTGGCCACGTCGAAGTCGTACTGGTGCTTGGTCGGTTCCTTGGGTTTCGGTTCGATCAGGAATTGACCCTTGAAGCCGATATCCCTGGCGTAATCGACCGCCATGTGCAGGAACGCCGCCAGGTGGTCGAACTCCCGCTTCAGGTTGGTGTTGAGCAGGGTTTCGTAGCCCTCACGGCCGCCCCAGAAAGTATAGTTTTCACCGCCGAGTTCAGCGGTCACGTCGATTGCCTTCTTCACCTGGGCCGCGGCATAGGCGAAGACATGGGCGTCGGGATTGGTTGCCGCGCCGCACATATAGCGCGGGTGGGAGAATAGATTGGCCGTGCCCCAGAGCAGCTTGATCCCGGTGGCCTTCTGCAGGTCTTTGGCGTGGGCGACCGCTCTGTCCAGGTACCGGTTGGACTCGCGCAGGCTGCGGCCTTCCGGAGCGATATCACGATCGTGGAAGCACCAGAAAGGCGCCCGGATTTTCTGGAAGAACTCAAAGGCGGCATCCATGCGACGCAGGGCGTCGGCCATCGGGTCTTTCCCCTTTTCCCACGGGCGGCAGATGGTCGGACCGCCGAACGGATCGAGCCCGGCCCCGCGGAAGGTATGCCAGTAGGCAACGCTGAAGCGCATATGCTCAGACATGGTCTTTCCATCGATGACCTCTTCGGGGTCGTAATGGCGGAAGGCCATGAGATGGTCGGAATCGGGGCCCTCGTAGGGTATCGGATTTTTGATCTTGGGGAACCAGGTCCTGGTCGTGGTCTTCTTCTTCATCGTTGGTCTTCGAGAAAGGTTTGTTCTTCGGTGGTGGGTGTCACTTTTGCGGCGTCGCAGATGCCGTCAACCTGTTTGGGACCCGGACGCCGCCGATGGGTCCGGATGACAGATGCAGGGCAGGTTCCGGTTGAGAGGGACCACGCAGAGCCGGGAATACGGGGAATTCGTTCTTGATCCCGCCTGTGCTTTGCCTCTTAAACGACCTTTTCCCGGACGCCTAGCTCAGTTGGTTAGAGCATCTCGTTTACACCGAGGGGGTCGGGGGTTCGAATCCCTCGGCGTCCACCATCTTTCCAGACCACCTTGCCCGACGCCCAAATCCTTGCCGCGCTGACAGTTTCGAATTAATCGTAGTACCCTTTATTCACCATCGCCATGAGACATACCATATCAGTCCTGGTTGAGAACAAATTCGGTGTTCTGGCCCGCATCGCAGGTCTGTTCAGCGGTCGCGGCTTCAATATCGACTCCCTCAATGTGGCGCCGACCCACGATCCCTCGCTTTCGCGGATCACGGTGGTTTTGCGGGGCGATGACAAGGTCCTCGATCAGATCAACAAGCAATTGCGCAAGTTGATCAATGTGATCGAGGTGGTCGATTTCAAGGTCGGCCAGGCGGTCGAGCGGGAATTGCTGCTGATCAAGTTGATGGCTGATTCCCGAACGCGATCGGAGATTCTCCAGATCTGCGATATCTTCCGGGCCAAGATCATCAACGTCGCCCCGGACTCGGTCATCATCGAATTGACCGGTGACGAGGGCAAGTTGACCGCCTTTCTCGGCATGGTCGAGGGCTTCGGCATGTCCGAACTCACTAGAACGGGCAAGTTGGCTATGCGCCGCTAGCCCGGCGCTTCAAAGGAATTGGAGGAAACGGACAAGGAATGGTGAATACCTGGAGAATTGTGCGCTTGCGCTTCGATGCAGGTTCACTGTGTATCGGTTTCCTCCAATCCATCTGGGCAGTATGCGCGAACCGCGGCGTTGGAGGCCTGGAAATCACTTGGTTACGCACTTTAGTGCGCGCCGGCGCGATTTCGGCCTCCGCTTTGCGCTTCATCACATCCTGACTTCGTGAAGCATCCGGGCCCTGGCCTCGATAAATGAATTTCAGAGCAACCCATCATCAATAACACCAATCATGCCAGCTAAAGTATACACGGACAAAGACGCCGATCTCGGTGTCCTGAAGGGAAAGACGCTCGCCGTCATCGGCTACGGTTCTCAGGGACATGCCCATGCCCTGAATCTCAAAGAGAGCGGCTGCAAGGTCATCATCGGCCTGTATCCGACGAGCAAATCGATCGCAGTCGCGAAGAAGCACGGACTCAAGGTCTATGAGACGGCCGAAGCGGTTCGCCGGGCCGATGTGATCATGATGGCACTGCCCGACATGGTGCAGGCCGAAGTTTATGAGAAGGACATCAAGCCAAACCTGGTGAAGGGAAAGACGCTCCTCTTCAGTCATGGTCTCTCCATTCACTACGGTCTGATCACACCAACCGATGATATCGATGTCATCATGGTGGCGCCCAAGGGTCCGGGCCACGTGGTTCGCAGCCAGTTCAGGGAAGGCAAGGGCGTTCCGGCCCTGATCGCGATTCACCAGAATAAGAGCCGCAAAGCGAAGAAGGTGGCGCTCGCCTGGGCAAAAGGAATCGGCGGCACCCGGGCGGGTGTCATCCAGACCACTTTCAAAGAGGAGACCGAGACCGATCTCTTCGGGGAGCAGGCGGTTCTCTGCGGCGGCACCTCCGCCCTGATCAAGGCCGGGTTCGAAGTTCTGGTTGAGGCCGGTTATCAGCCGGAAATGGCCTATTTCGAGTGCCTGCATGAGCTCAAGCTCATCGTTGACATGATCAATGAATCCGGCATTGCCGGCATGCGCTTCTCCATCTCCGAGACCGCCAAATACGGGGATGTTGTTTCAGGCCCCAGGATCATCACGGCCCAGACCAAACGTTCCATGAAGAAGCTCCTGAAGGAGATCCAGGACGGTAAATTCACCAAGGCCTGGGTGAAAGAGCACAAGGGCGGCCTGAAGAACTACCACAGATTGCTCAAGGCGGATGAGAACCACCAGATCGAGAAGACCGGCAAGCGTCTTCGCGGCCTGATGCCCTGGGTCTCAAAGCGCAACATCGGCGGCGTCCAAGCGGCGTATGGTTGAGGGTGAGTTAGGCTGTAGGCTGTAGGTCCGAACGGCGGGGTCATTGCGAGAAGTTGTGCATGCCAATGCACAACTTACACTTTGACCCCTTCAAACGGTCCGAATTACAGATCTGAACGTCGACACAGCGACGTTGCTACACTTAAACGGTCCGAGTGTCGTCCCCTTCAAACGTCCCGACCAGCAACCCCTTCAAACGGTCCGAATAACAGATCAGAACCTCGACATCCTCCTTCGCATGAAGCTCCGGCGTGACAGGCAGCGACGTTGCACCATTTAGCTTCTGCCCTGAATGATGTAGCAACGTCGCTGTGCCGACGTTCTCCTCAATCCGATGTCATACCCAACCGATCGCACATTGACCGTGGCCACCCGCCGCAGCCCATTGGCCCTGGCCCAGGCAGATCTGGTGGTCGACCACCTCCGTGCACGCTTGCCAGATGCCGAATTCGAGTTGTCGAAAATGGTCACCACGGGTGACAAGCAGCGTGAATGGTCGCTCGAAAAGCAGGGTGGAAAGGGGCTTTTCACCGGCGAACTGGAACGGGCCCTGATCGATGGCGAGGCCGACCTCGCCGTTCACAGCGGAAAGGATCTTCCCACTGTCCTTGGAGAGGGTCTGGTCCTGGCCGGTTTTCTGCCGAGGGAAGTCGCGCACGACGTGCTCGTTCTCCCGGAGGGCCGCGAATTCCCTTCGGAGATCGCAACCGGCAGTCCGCGGCGCCGACAGCAGCTTGAGCGACGCTACCCGGACGCGTCATTTGTCGAGATTCGGGGCAATGTGGAGACCCGTCTGCGGAAAGTGGCTGACGGCGAGGTCGGCTCCACCGTGCTGGCCGCGGCCGGGCTCCTGCGCCTCGGCATCAAGTCATTCCCTGGTGTGCGATTTGAGCCGATCGCGATCGAGGACTGCGTTCCGGCCGCAGGTCAGGCCGCGATTGCGGTGCAGTGCCGGGAATCGGAGGTCAAACGTTTCAGCCCCTGTTTGCATGGTGGTACCGGCATCGCGGTGACCTTGGAACGGACCTTTCTGCGGGCCATGGAAGGCGGCTGCCAGACGGCGTTCGCGGTTCACTATGCCTTGGGTAGGATCCATCTCTTCCATGAGCAATGCGGGGTTGTGACCTTCACCGTACCCGGAGACGACGCCGGCCAGGTCCCCGAGGAGATCGCGATGGCAATCCTGAGAGAGACGGGATTGATGCAATGAACTGATGGGATGGGTTTTTTTGGACAGGATTAACAGGATTAACAGGATGATTTGGGAATGAGGAGATTTGAAAGAGACGGGATTGATGCAATGAGCTGATGGGATAGGGTTTTTTTGGACAGGATTAACAGGATTTTCAGGATGATTTTGGAACGACGAGATGGAGCACGGTGATCTGACGGAAAAGATCATTGGATGTGCTTTCAGAGTCTATGGAACGATGGGCTATGGATTTCTGGAGTCCGTCTATGAGAAGAGTATGATAATCGAGCTCTCAGCGCTTGGTCTGGCTGTCGAATCCCAGAAACCCATCACTGTTTACTATCAGGATGAAGTGGTCGGAGATTTCGTTGCTGACCTGTTGGTCGAGGATGCAGTAGTCGTCGAACTGAAATCGGTCAGGACGCTGGCTCAATCTCATGAGGTCCAACTGGTTAATTACCTCAATGCGACAAAACTGAGTGTCGGCCTTCTACTCAATTTTGGAGAGAAAAAGGTCGAGGTTAAGCGTAAGCTCAGAATTCTTCTCCCTGACAGAGCCAGAGAATAATCCAGATAATCCTGTAAATCCTGTCCAAAAAACCCCTGTCTTGTTCCGTGCCTGAGCCAAAAGTCTATCTTGTCGGTGCTGGTCCGGGAGATCCCGGGCTGGTTACGCTGCGTGCGCGTGAATTGATCGGGCAGGCAGACGTGCTGGTCTATGACTATCTCGTGGATCCCGGGCTTCTGCGGTGGTGCGAGGAGGACTGCGAACAGGTTTATGTGGGCAAGAAGGCCGGTTTTCACGCCTTGCCTCAGGATGAGATTGAGGCGCTTCTGGTCGATCGTTTTCGAGCCGGGAAATTGGTCGTGCGCCTGAAGGGCGGAGACCCGTTCGTTTTTGGACGCGGCGGCGAGGAAGCGCGTCGTTTGGCCGAGGATGGTGTGGACTTTGAGATCGTGCCCGGTGTTTCCGCTTCATTGGCGGCCGCGGCCTTTGCGGGGATACCACTGACCCATCGGGACACAGCGTCTTCGGTCATCCTTGTGACCGGCCATGAGGATCCCTCGAAGACGGCGGTGTCGGTGGACTGGAGGGCACTGGCCGTGCCGAACACCACGATATGCATTTATATGGGAATGGGCCGGCTGCCTGAGATCAGTCGCGAGTTGATTCTCGGTGGTCTGGATCCGGAAACCCCGGCCGCCTGTGTTCAGTGGGCGTCACTCGGGCGACAGCGCACCTGTGTGGCGACGCTTGCCACGCTCCCGGAGGCCGTCTCCCGCGAGCGATTGACCGCTCCGGCCATGATCATTGTCGGTGACGTGGTCGGGTTCCGCGACACCATTGCCTGGTTCGAAAAGAAGCCGCTGCTCGGGCGCAAGGTTGCCGTGACCCGAAATCGGGAACAGGCCGGGAAATTGGCCAGTCGGCTTGAGGCGAAGGGTGCGGAGGTTCTCCGGTTGCCGTTGCTGTCCATCGTACCGGCGACTGACCCGGAGGTTGAGGAGGAAGTCTTCGGGGAATTGGGCAGCTATGAATGGATCGTCTTTTCCAGCGCGAACGGTGTAAGGTGTTTTTTCGATCTTCTGATAAGGAGGTACGACGATCTGCGATCGCTCGGAATGCTCCGCATCGCTGCGGTCGGCGAGGCGACCGCCCGAGCAATCCGAGCCCATCACCTACGGGTCGACATTGTTCCGACCCGGGCGACGGCTGAGGATCTCGCGGATGCTCTGATCGCGACCGGCGAGCTCGACAGTGCAAAGATCGTCGTGGTTACGGGTAATCTGGGGCGCGACGTCCTGATCAACCGGCTCAACGAGGCGCGGGCCATCGTGGATCGGTTTCCCGTTTATCGGACGGAGAAGACCGGCCTTTCCGACCACCCGGGCGCACAGGCCTTTCGCGAAACGGGTGCTGATGCGGTACTGTTTACCAGTTCCTCAGCCGTCCGATCCTTCGTCGACCAGGCCGAGGCGCTCAAGCCGGGACCGGATGCCAAACGCCCGATCGCCGGCAGCATCGGTCCGATCACCTCGAAAACCATGCGAAAGGTGGGCATGCCGGTTGATTTCGAAGCGAAGAAATCGACCCTCGACGCCCTGGTGGACGCGCTCTGCGAGAAGCTGGGGAGTCTCGATGCCTAGGGGCGATCGGGACGAAGATGGCAGATGGCAGATAGGAGATAGGGTTCTGATTCGGTTTCTGACATTTTCTTGGAGGCTGGCTCCTCAGTGCTTCTGGCCCGATCTCCTATCTGCCATCTTCGTTCCGATCGCTTCTTGCGATCGGAACTCCCGTCCCCATAACGATGTGGACCGACTATGAAGGTTCCCTTTCTTGATCTATCTCTCCAGCACCAGTCGATCCGGGAGGAATTGCTTGCCGCCTGGGCGCAGACCCTTGATGCCGGTCGCTTCTGCCTGGGGCAGGACGTGGTCGACTTTGAGGAAAGCTTCGCCCGGGCCTGTGGCACCGAAGCTGCCGTGGGATTGGATAACGGAACCAGCGCGCTCCATCTATCCGCCGTTGCCCTGGACCTGGGCCCGGAAGACGAAATCATCGTTCCGGCCTTCACCTTCATCGCAACGGCCTGGACGGCGGAGTATATAGGAGCAAAGCTGGTCTTCGCCGATGTCGATCCGGAGACCTTCTGTCTGGATCCGAAAGCATTCGAGGCGGCCATCACGAAGAGAACCCGTGCTGTGGTCGCGGTGCACCTCTTCGGGCAACCCGCTCCGATGGACGAAATCATGGACGTGGCGGAGCGGCACGGACTCGACGTGATCGAAGATTGCGCCCAAGCCCACCTGGCCCGGTATCGTGGCCGACCGGTCGGCCTGATCGGTGATGTCGGCACCTTCAGTTTCTATCCCACCAAGAACCTCGGAGGCTGCGGCGAGGGCGGGGCGGTCATCTCGCGGCGTAATGAAATTCTGGATGCAGTCCGGATTCTGCGGATTCATGGGATGGCCGTGCGATACACGCATGACCGGGTCGGATTCAATGCCCGGATGGAAGGACTCCAGGCAGCCGCCCTGAGCGTGAAACTCCCGCATCTCCAGTCCTGGACCGAAGGCCGCCGAAGGGTTGCCCGCCGCTACCGGGACGGCATCACGCACAAGGATATCACGCTGCCTTCCGTTCCGGAGTGGGGCGAATCGGTTTATCATCAGTTCACCATCCGCCATCCGGACCGGGACGCCCTGCGCGCCCATCTGACCAAGGCCGGGATCGGAACGGATATCATCTACCCGATTCCCCTGCACCTGCAGCCGTGTTTCCGCGATCTCGGTCACGAAAAAGGCGCCTTCCCTATTTCGGAATCCATCGCCGACACCTGCCTCAGCCTGCCGGTTTTCCCGGAACTGACCGAGAACCAGGTGGACTGCGTGATCGAAACCATCAATCGGTTCTGATGAGCAATCGTGCTCCAGACAGTGAGCCCCGTAGGAGAGGGTTTGTCCCTCGATCGAAGTCAGGTCGCCGTTCCACGGAAGCTGCATCGGGTAGGGCGTGGCCGCCGGACGCGCCGTTCCCCAGAATGGGGCAATGTCGGGCGACCATTCCTTCGACGGACGGCCCGGCGGTCCATCCCTACCCTTCTGACCAGTTGATCAGTGGTAGGGCGTGGCCGTCCGTCTTCGCATGGCTGCGCCGTGACCTGCCGGACGCGCCACCCGGAAGTCGATTACCTCTCCTCCACCGCTCATGATCAACCGCATCCAACTGAAGATCTGCGGGATCACCCGCCTGGTCGACGCGGAGGCAGCCGACCGGATCGGCGCGGATTTTTTGGGTTTCATCCTGTATCCAAAATCTCCCCGCTTTATTCCGTTGGCGACATTCGAGGAAATGAAGCACCGGCTGCCGCAGGGCAGGAAAGTGGCGGTCATGGTCCGGCCGACGATCGAAAAGCTGACAACAATCCGCGACGCCGGCTTCGACTTCTTTCAACTTCATTTCGATCCGGATGCCGATCGGAGCCTGGTTGAATCCTGGGGAAGCATCGTGACCCCGGGCCAGCTCTGGCCGGCGCCCCGCCTGGCTCCCGATCAACCGTTTCCCGAATGGCTCCCGCCCCTGGCCGACACCTTCCAGATCGACACCTTCCGCAAGGGTGGGTTTGGCGGTTCCGGAAAGACAGGCGACTGGGATCGATTCCGAAATCTGCAATCGGTCCACCCGGAAAAGAAGTGGGTCCTGGCCGGTGGGCTGGGTCCCTCAAACATGGCCGAGGCCCTGGCTCAGACCGGTGCGAAGGTCGTGGATGTGAGCAGCGGGGTCGAAGTGACACCAGGGATAAAGGATCCGAAAAAGTTGGAGGCGTTGGCCGCCGCGATCAGGGCCTAGTGGACGAGCCAGGAAGTTTTTTCTGATCCATCGATAGGAAAGCCTTCGAAACGGCCAGCCAAACAGAAGTGAATGAAGACTTAAGGGGAAAAGTTCTAGAACGGACTTTGCATCCGGAGTTTTGAACAGAAGGACACGAAGATCACTAAGAATCAGGCTATAAAAACTCAGAGCCCATCCAAAGCATCCGGCCCTTGGTGTCCTTAGCGTCCTTTTGTTCAAAAGAAAAACCGGACCCCTCATCCAAATCCCCTCCTGTAATTCCTGCTGTGCCCGTCGCACCGGAGTGAAAGAACTTTTTTGGAGCTCCACTAGTCCGGCTTCCCTTGGCCGTTTGTCACCTCTCCCGGCCGATCGTCACCGTTAGTTGGCGTTTTCTCCGGTCTGCCTTGGCGTCGGCGTGGAAGCATGGTTGAATGGGCTCGTTGATTCC
>QNAI01000064.1 GCA_003641745.1 Verrucomicrobiota bacterium
ACGGTGAGACCCTCGGCTGCCAGTGCATGGATCTCCTCCCAGAAATCACGGCGGGCTTTTGGGTCGACCCCGGCGGTGGGTTCATCGAGCAGCAGGAGTTTCGGCTGGTGGATCAGGCAGGCGGCCAGGGCGAGGCGCTGTTTCCACCCTCCTGAAAGCTCGCCGGCCAATTGTCGTTGTCGTTTGGAAAGACCCAGGCGCTCGAGGCTGTCATCCACTGAACGGCGCCGGTTGGGGATCTGGTAGACGCGGGCAATGAAATCGAGATTCTCCCGAATGCTGAGATCCTCATAGAAACTGAAGCGCTGGGTCATATAGCCCACGTGGCGCTTGATTGAAGTCTGCTCGGTCAGGATGTCATAGCCGAGGCAGGTCCCCGATCCGTCGTCGGGTTTGAGCAGCCCACAGAGCATCCGAATGAAAGTGGTCTTGCCGCTTCCGTTGGGTCCCAGAAATCCGTAGATTTCCCCCTGAACGACCCTGAGGTCAACGTTGTCAACAGCGATCTTCT
Source organism: Verrucomicrobiota bacterium (assembly GCA_003641745.1). Classification (GTDB taxonomy): domain Bacteria; phylum Verrucomicrobiota; class Verrucomicrobiia; order Opitutales; family Opitutaceae; genus B12-G4. The sequence goes on from QNAI01000064.1 coordinate 512, forward strand.
CACCGAATCGCTTGGTGATGCCCCGCACGTCGATGACTGGATCTTCGTTCACTTTGGCTACTTTTCTGGTGAGCTGCCGGCGAGACGGACGTCGGCCGGTTGGCCCGGATGGAGAGTCCCGGCGATTTCCGGATCGAAGGTTCCCTCGACCATGAAGACAAGCTTGGCCCGGTTCTCTCGATTATAGATGACCGGCGGCGTGAATTCAGGGGCGGTGGCAATGTAACTGATCTGTCCGATCAGAGGTGTCTCCCTCCCGGAAACGGTGACCTCGATCCGCCCGTTCACCTGGACTCTATGCAGATCGCCTTCCGGAACGAAAAACCGTATCTTGATGTATCCCGGGGGAAGGAGCATCACCACTGGTCGGCTGGCGGGAACCCATTCGCCCTCGACATAGAGCGTGTCGTGAACCCTCGCCGCAGTCGGCGCCCGTTGGGTCTTCTGGTCCATGCTCCATACAGCCGCCGTCACCCGTGCCTGGGCAGCTTCAACCGCCGCGGCCGCGGCCGCTATCGTGCCTTCGCGTCCGCCCAGGTGTGCGGTTTCCAGCCGGTGTTCCAGTTCGATTACCGCCTGCTCATTCTGTTCGTGAGTCAGTCGGGCCCGGTCCAGTTGATCGACCGGAACGGCTTTTGCCGCGACGAGTCCGCGCGCGCGGGAGAATTCAATTGCAGAGAGCTTGCTCGCGGTTCGTGCCTTTTCCAGGCCGGCTTCAAGAGCGGCCAATTCGGAGGGCCGCAGGCCTTCCTTCAGATCCTCCCATCGCGCCTGGGCTTCACGGAGTCGCTCCACGCTCTCGGCCGCCGCTGCTTTCTCCAGAGTCGCATCCAGGGTGAAGAGAAGATCGCCCCCGATCACGACATCGCCGCGCCTGACCTGAAGAACCTGCAGATTTCCGGCTGAAGGAGCGGCCGCGTATATGTATTCACCTTCGAAATAGCCCTGGTATTGATCGGCGGGCCCGCGTCGGCAGGAAGAACAGAAGAGAACAACCAAGATCGTTAGTGCTGTTCCTGTCATGCGACGTCTGATCATCATCCACTTCGTAGTGGATCCGAATCGAGGCGGCAAGGGTGGAGGACATGAGATATGGGGCTGTGATTGAAATCAGGAGACGCTTTAGGCCTCGATCCCATCCTGGCCGGTGGTTTCCACTGTCGAGGGGAAAACCCTCTCCTGCAACGCACCCTTTCAGACGGTGCGTGGTTGGTTGCGGCCGTGGCGCACGGCGATGATGGTCCGGGTGGCCACCGCTCCCACGACGACGGCACCTCCAAGCATCGCGTAGGGGCCGGGCCGCTCGCCGATCAGGAACAATACCCAGATCGGATTCAGGATCGGTTCGATCATCGGAATCAGGCATGCTTCCATGGCTGTGACATGACGGATGGCATGGGCCAGCAGGAAATAGGGCAGGCCGAGTTGAACGATCCCGAGAACGGCCAGGATCAGCCATTCACCGGGTTGGGGAAGGGGCGATCGGATAAACGCCAGGCCAACTGCCGCGGCGAGGCAATTTCCGATAATGAGTGAAGCGAGTGGGGTCGCGTTCTTCTGCTTCCGGAGAGAAAGCGTCATCAGTGCGAAACTGATGCCGCATGCGATGCCAACCAGGTTGCCGATCGTTCCCGTAAGGTCGACCTTATCGAGGAAGAAGAGCGACATTCCAGCCAGGGCGGCGATGATGGTGATCCAATCGCCCGGCCGGGCCCTTTCCCTCAGAATCCACGGAGCGAGCAAGGCGACGTATATCGGTGCTGTGTATTGGAGAAAGATCGCGTTGGCGGCAGTGGTCATTTTGGTGGCCACCACGAGAAGCACCACGGTAGCGGCATAAGAGACACCCCCGGCGATCTCCCACCTCGACCAGGTGAACCGGATATCGCGGCCCAGCACGACCAGGGTCACCGCGCAGAAAGCACTTCGGACTCCGGCAATGGCGAGAGGGTTCCAATTGACAGATTTGATCAGAACCCCTCCGAGGCTCCAGAGAAGGGCGGCCAGCAGGAGGAATAGGATACCGGTTGCCCGGTGTCTGTCTGACTGAACGGCGCTCATCTGTATGCCAAAGTGCAATCGTGAGCGATCACCCCGTCACCGTCAAAGGCTCATTCCTTGATGGAGACTTAGGGGCCTTAGAGGCTGTCTTAAATTGATTCCGGCTGGACATGGTGTCTCGAATGCCCAACCTGAAGCTGTCCGCTGCCTGCTCGTAACCCCTCGTATATGTCCTTCTGGGTAGGTGGCGGACTCTTTTTTGCCCCCTCACACCAACAATCCCAGATATGAATAAGTACATCGTAGAGTTCATTGGAACTTTCTTTCTCGTCCTGACGGTGGGATGCACCGTGATTGAACCGGGTGCCGGAGCCTTGGCTCCTCTGGCGATCGGCTCGGTCCTGATGGTCATGATTTTTGCGGGCGGACATATCTCCGGCGGCCATTACAATCCGGCGGTCACGCTTGCGGTCTGGTTGCGTGGCAAATGCACTCCACCCGACGCGGTCGCCTACATGATTTCGCAGGTTATCGGTGGTGTCCTGGCCGCGCTGGTGGTCAAGTATCTCAAGGCGGATTCGGTGATCGTGGCCGGTGAGCACCAGGTCGTACCGGCTCTGGTTGCGGAATTTCTCTTCACTTTTGCGCTGGCTTACATGGTTCTCAATGTCGCCACGGCCAAGGGCACGGAGGGCAATTCATTCTATGGGCTGGCCATTGGTTTCACGGTCATGGTGGGGGCGTTTTCGGTCGGCAATATCTCTGGCGGGGCATTCAACCCGGCCGTAGCGGTGGGGATTTCCGTTATGGGTCTCAGCACCTGGTCGTTCATCTGGGTATACCTGGTGGCGAATCTCGCCGCGGGTGCCTTTGCCGCCCTCGTCTTTAAGACGGTGGATCCCGGTGATTGATCGGACCTGGAACTGAGGGTCCGGATCGATTTCGGAAGGACCTGCAAAAAACCGTGGCCACCGGATTCCCGGTGGCCTTTTCATTGCCCGATTGAGAGGGATCCTTTCTAGGCCGGCATCAGGTCGCCTGCCAGTTCAAGACGTTCAACTGCCAGCCGGATCTCGCGGCGAAGCTCGCTGATCAACTCCCTGGAGTGCTCGATGCGTGCCTCGGTCGCTCGGATATACTGGTCCTTGCGCTCCCCGAGATCCTGCATCAGCCGGGTGAGTTTGTCCTGCGAGGTCTGCAGAAGCTGGCGGGTTTTGTCAGCCATCTGGGAGGCCTGCGTGCTCAATCGGGCGGTCAGGAGACGCTGGGCCTCGCCCGCTTCGACCAGCAGGATTCTCGTATCGGGCACACGGCGCAGATTTGAGGCCAACCCGGTCTTGGACAAGGTCCAGATCAGCCATTTTGTAGGATCAAACTGCCAGGCCTTCACGCCATTGCGGTAGTCGTGTTGGAATTCGTGGTGATAGTTGTGATATCCTTCGCCAAAGGTAAAAAAAGCCATGACCGCACTGTCGCGAGCACTGCAATTGCTGGAATAGGGCCGACGGCCGATTGTGTGACAGAGGGAGTTGATGAAGAAGGTCATCTGCTGGACGAAGACGACCCGCGCGACACCTGCAAGGAGGAAGGCGCCGAGAGCTTGGATCGGGCCACCATAGATCCAACCGAGGATGGGCGGAATCACGAATCCGACCGTGAAACCGATCGGTATACACCACCTGTGCTGCCACATCACCAAGGGGTCGCGCTGCAGATCGGCGACGTTGTCGAGGGGTGGTTCCGGCCTCAGCTTGAATAGGAGCCACCCGATATGGGCGTGAAAGAATCCCTGGGAGATATCGTAGGGATCGTCGTCCTGGTCGACATGCTTGTGGTGCGTCCGGTGATCGGCCACCCAGTCGAGGGTGGAGTTTTCGAATGCCGCGGCGCCGAAAACCAGGGTGGCGAGCTTGACTGGCCATCTGGCCTTGAAGGCCAGATGAGAAAACAGTCGGTGGTAGCCGAGGGTAATACTGAAACCCGTTGCGGCGAAGTAGAATAGGAAAAGTCCGATCTGGAAGCCGTTGACTCCATAGTGCCACAGGTAAACAGGCACGGCGGTGAGGGCGATGACCAGGGTCGAGATGAGAAAGACGCTGGTCTTCCAGTTGATGCGATCCAAAGGGAGATTGAGAGACATCGGTTCAGATAGGAGAGGTTGGAATTCCGGACAGGCGATTAGAATTGGTTATAGGTGCGAGCAGTAAGCCTTGTATCGGCAGACATGCAACCGTTTTTCAATGTTAAGCTCTGGCAAAAGGAGCTCTATCTGACTTGGTGGGAGGCCGTGGGTTCCTTGGTTTACGCCGCAATATGCGCGAAACAATAGACAATTCGCGCGGTGCAATGTCAGGAGCAATATGCGACACTCACGATGGAGAAAACCATGAATCGGGATTTTGCCCTTACGTCCAGAACTGAAATTGCCTCCGTACAGCGTGCGGCCTTCGCGGAGGTCGAAGATGACTTCAAGCGGATCTGCGACTGCGAACTGGTTGCGCCGATCCTGGAGGCGATGGGGGCACCCGCCGCGCTGCTGAACGAAAATAGGCAGGTTGTTTTTGCGAATACCGCCATGTGCGAACTCGGTGGTGTGGTTGAACGTGAGGAGATTCTCGGCCTGCGCCTGGGCGAAGTCCTGGGGTGCGATCTCGCCCTCAACCGGATGGGCGGATGCGGTACCTACCGGGAATGCCGCAGTTGCGGGGCGATCAACGCTGTACTCGCATCACTCGATGGGCGGACGGTGACCAACAGCGTATCGGTCGAGGTCAACCGGGCCGGGATGGAGCGCACGACTCAGTTCAAGATCGCTGCGACACCGGTTCCGCAGGAGGAACATGACTACGTTCTCGTTGTCTTTTCCGAGCTGTCGGTCCGCTGAATCCTGGCCCGTCCGATCGGTTTCCCAGGGGGAATACGTTACTCCGTGGTTGTTTCGTGCTCGCCGGTCAGTGCCGCTTCGAGGGCGTGCCAGGCCAGGGTGGCACATTTGACCCGCACCGCGTATTTGCGAACGCCCTGCAGAGCGGCCAGATCCCCCAGCCTTTCGAGATCAATTATTCCCTCGTCGGGTCCGGTCAGCAGTTCGCTGACGTCGGAGACAACACTGCGTACTTCCTTGAGGGTACGACCTTTCAAGCGTGCCGTCATCAACGAAGCGGATGCCTTTGAGATGGCGCAACCCTGTCCATCGAAGGTGATCTCGCTGATCCGATCTCCGTCGAGCTTGAGATATACAGTGATTTCGTCCCCGCAGAGAGGATTGTGCCCCTCGGCCTGATGGGTTGAATCCTCGAGTTTGCCGAAGTTTCGCGGCCGCCGATTGTGGTCGAGAATGATTTCCTGATAGAGATCTTCGAGTTCGGACATGGTGGGTGCGGAGGTGCGCTGCGGGATCAGTTGAAGAGTTTCTGGACCTTTCTGGCTGCTTTCTCAAGCGCGTCGATCTCCTCATGTGTGTTGTAACAGGCAAAGGAGGCGCGGGCCGTCGAAGGCAGGCCCAACCGCCTCATAAGGGGTTGCGCACAATGATGGCCGGCTCGAATGGCGATCCCTTCGCTGTCGAGGATGGTGCCGATATCGTGTGGATGAGCGCCGTCGATCACAAAAGAGAGCGCACCCGCGCGCGTTTCAGGGGAACCGATGAGTTTCAGACCGGGGACGGTGGCCAGTCGATCCTCGGCGTAGGCGATCAGATCGGTTTCGTGCCGGGCGATGCGGTCACGCCCGAGGTTTTGAACGTAGTCGATGGCAGCGCCAAGGCCGACCACGCCGGCGATATTCGGGGTTCCGGCCTCGAAACGTTCCGGAGGTGCCTTGTAGGTGGTCTTCTCGAAGGTCACGGTCTGGATCATGTCGCCACCGCCCTGATAAGGAGGCATCGATTTGAGAATCGTGTATTTGGCGTAGAGAATACCGATCCCGGTGGGACCGTAGAGCTTGTGGCCCGAGCATACGTAGAAGTCGCAGTCGAGGGCCTGCAGGTCGATCGGCAGATGAGGGGCGGATTGGGCGCCGTCGATCAGGACAGGTATGTCCAGTGCATGGGCGCGACGGATCATTTCCCTGATCGGATTCACCGTCCCGATGGCGTTGGATATGTGGGTGATCGCGAGCAGGCGGGTCGCGCTGGTCAGCAGCTTCTCGAAGGCGTCCAGCTTGAGCCGTCCACGATCATCGATCGGGATCACTTTCAGTCGGGCACCCTTTTCTTCGCACAGAATCTGCCAGGGCACGATATTGGCGTGGTGCTCGAGCTCAGAGATCAGGATTTCATCGTCCTTTTTGATGTTTGTGCGGCCCCACGTCTGTGCAACCAGGTTGATCGCCTCGGTCGTGCCTCGGACGAATACAATTTCGTCCGGGGTGGCTGCATTGAAGAACGTGGCGATCTTCCGCCGTGATTCTTCGTAAGCGTCGGTGGCACTCTGGCTCAGGTAGTGAACGCCGCGGTGAATATTGGCGTTCTGCATCATATAGTACCGCTGGATGGTGTCGGTCACCTGCTGCGGCTTTTGGGCAGTGGCTGCGCTGTCCAGATAAACCAATGGTTTCTTGCCGACCTGGATGTCGAGAATGGGGAAATCGCGCCGGACAGCGTCCACATCCAAACCGGATCCGAGCGTGGAGTTCAATTGAGACTGGGACACAGTTTCAGACATCGCCGGGAACATACATGAAACCCAAGGCGATGCGAGAAGGAGTTTGCGATTGGATTTAGAGTGCGTATTGAAGGGGTTGATCCCCCTCCTGAAAGGGATTTCCGGGGAATCCCTTTCTCCATTTTGAAACCGGTAGGGGATTGCACTCCGTATAAGGGATCAGAGGATTATCCCGTCTCATCCCGATGAGATGCGGTCGATTCGGAAAGAACGATGAAGAAAAGTATCGGCACAATGAAGGTTTCGCGAACACCACGAAGGCTGTTTGGGCTCGCCGCGGCGGCCTTTTGTCTGGCTCTCGCGGTCGGGTCCCTTTCTGTCCAGGCGGGCCGAGGCAAGCAGGACCTGATCATCCTGATTCCCGGAGAGACCGTCTACATTGAGGTGATCCAGAATACAGTGAGGAGCCAGCCCGGGTTCAACTGGAGTGATTCGGGCCGGAACGATCGATTCTACAAGGTCAGTCGGGCGCTCGAGGACGCCTTCGCCAAGAGGAAAGTCCCATTGAAGGTCGAAGTGGTTGTTTTCGGCACGAGAGTTCCGGACGGCGCGACCAAAGTACGCCTGGCCCTGGTCCGATGGGACCGCAACGGAATGGGCGAGATCGAAGCGCGCTTCAGCGCCGAATTGGTAAAAGGAGGGTCGAAGATAAACCTCGGCGTGTTTGTGGGGGTCGAGAACCAGTTGACAGTTGGTGTTGGATCGATTCTCGAACGCCAATACCAGGCCGCAGCTGAAAAAGCTGCGAGTGATTTTGCCGATCGGATGAACCTGCAGATTAACTTTTAGGCGAATCGTGGGTGAAGGGACGGACAATGCAGCCTTTGAAGCGGAATTGATTCGGCGGGTCGCCCAAGGCGACCGGCCGGCATTCGAACGTATTTATTCCATGTATTCTCAACCCCTCATGTCTTACGCAATGCGCATGGTCCGTGACCATATGCTGGCCGAGGAGGTTCTGCAGGATGTCTTCCTGCGTATCTGGAAACATGCCAAATCCTACGATCTGCGTCTGTCCAGGCCTTTCAGTTGGGCGGTACTGATCACCCGCAGGATCTGTCTGGATCGGCTCAGACGGCGCAAACCTCCCCTGATCACAGAAGCAGATCTCATCCGCGACGATCGACAGCCTCCGGAAGCGGTCGACGAAACCACCCCGAGGGACGAAGCCAGGCGAAGCGACGACTATGAGATGTTGAGCGAGATGGTGGCATCCCTTCCCTTTCCCCAACGCGAGAGTCTGGAACTGGCCATGCAACGCGGCCTTACCCAGAGCGAGATCGCACAGACCCTGAACATTCCGATCGGCACCGTAAAGACCGCCATGTACCGGGGCACCAGACGATTGCGCGAAAAAATGGCAACCCGACATGATTGACGAAGAAACAAACCATCTGGCCGTGCAATACGCACTCGGCATCCTGCCCCGCAGACAGGTTCACGATTTCGAATCCCAACTCCGCGTCGATTCTGATCTGCAGGAGTTCGTGAGTGACCTTCAGGAAATGAACGAGATGGATGCCCGGGAATCCACAGCTGTGGCTCCTCCCATCGACGGCTACTCCAGGATTTTGGAACAGATTGCCCCGGTCGCAATGCAACCGAAGCTTACCCGGTCAAATATCGTCCCGTTCCTCGGTTGGGCCGGCTGGGGTCTCGCGGCCTGCTTTGCGGCAGCATTTTTCGTCGTTCGTTCGGGTTCGCGCTCCGACGAGGTGACCGTTGCCGACTCAAACGTCGGGTCTTCGTCCATCATCGTGTCCGAACTCACCAGGGCCAGGCCTCAGTTGACCTCGACTTCGGCCGCAACATCGAATCCTCCCCTCGCTTCCGGCGGGGTCGAACTCAGGGTCCTGGAACTGGCCAATCTTGCGGAGGCATTCTGGAGTTCCCGTCTCGGGCAGGATTCAGGCGGAGGCGCGCGCGCCATGTTGGCCGACGCCAAGGTGATTGCACGCGAAAGCGCCGAAAACCAATCCGAGGGTTTCACCGTGTTCGATCGCGAACTCAAGGTCGGCGTCATCGCCGTCGACTCCCTTCCCGAAATGCAACCCAACCGCTCCTACCATATTTGGGCCCGACGCGGAGTCGATGAACCTCCAGTCTGGGCCGGCAACATACCGGTTGGAGAGGCGAACAGTGGATTGTTCTTCTTTGACCTGACCGATTCGGACCCGGATCTGATCCGTGCTCAGGGTCTTTCGTTTTTTGTCACTCAGGAGTCATCCTCCACCCCGGACAAGCCGGAAGGGCGGGTGGTCCTGACCGGCCTCTGACCGTTCACGGGGAGCGAAGACTACCGTTGACAGCCACAGGGCACCCGGCCAGACAGAACCAGACGCTCGGGATCGACGTCAAAGCGTTGTCCCGTGTTCGGCGTTTGCCGGATGGCTCTGCGATCAGGAGGTGGTACTCGAATTCCGCCGGTTCACCTGTTCACCAGTCAACGTCAATCAATCCAGAATCATTTTAAAGATTTCAGGCGATCCCGCCGCACGCTGTCTTTAGGTGGAGCGGAATCGGACGGAACCGATACCGTATCACCGAGCCAGGATTGCGATGGGAGGACTTGGTCAGGCAAAATATGCTGAAGAAACTTATCGGAAAACTGCTCGGTAGCTCGTCCGAGCAATCGAAGACACCCAGTGGCCGCAAGGATTCCCAGAGTAGGGGCGACGGCGGGCGAAAACCAGGGACCGGGAAGCCGGTGCAATCCAGGAGGACGAAGCCGGGCGGCTCGACTGAGGGGAAGCCGTCCCGATCGGATCACCCCACGTCGTCCAACCGCCCAGAGGGTGAGGCCGGCTCCGGTCGGAAACGCCGTCGGAGACCACGCAAGAGGTCGGAAGAGGGCACGGGGACAGATCGCCGGGAAGGCGGCGAGCGATCCGACGCGAGACCCGGACGTTCACGATCCCGTTCCGAAGGTCCCGAACGTTCGAGGGGAACCGGGCGGTCCGAAAACCGTAGACGTCCCGAAGGTCGGGGACGTTCAGGAGGTTCCTCCGGAGAACGCAGAAGGAAGTCATCGCCACCGGATCGGGAGCGGGACGACGAGATGCGCGAAGTCGCGCCGCGGGTGGCGGCTGAATTGCCCGAGGTTTCGCCCGATCACGAGTTTTCGCTGATGGGGTTGGCGCCGTTTGTTGTGGCAGCGGTGCAGGAATTGGGATTCGAGCAGCCCACGCCGATCCAGTCGGATGGTATACCGGTTGTTCTTGCGAACAGGGACGTTATCGGGTCCGCCCAGACCGGAACCGGCAAGACGGCAGCCTTTGGTCTCCCCATTATTCAGAAGCTCGTATCCCATGGGAAAATGCGCTGTCTTGTCCTGGAACCGACCCGCGAGCTGGCGCTCCAATTGGAGGAGGCGCTGGTCTCGTTTTCCAAGTTTACCGATCTGCGGATTTCGGTGATCTACGGCGGTGTGGGTTACGGTCGCCAGAAGAGCGAGCTCGCTGCCGGGGTCGACATCGTGGTGGCGACGCCGGGTCGACTGCTCGATCACATGGAACAGGGTACGATTCATCTGGATACGGTCGATATCCTGGTCCTCGACGAAGTTGATCGCATGCTCGACATGGGGTTTCTCCCCGATGTCAAGCGGATCGTCTCCAAGGTGCCAACGGAACGGCAGACACTCTTTTTCTCCGCCACCATTCCGCCCGCCATCGCCCAATTGACCACCTGGGTGGTGCGCGATCCCGAAATCATTGAAATCAGCCGTCGGGCACCGGCCGCAACGGTATCGCATGCGTTTTACCCGGTCGTGCAGACCCAGAAGTTTGACCTGCTGATCGCTCTGCTGGAGCGGACCCACTACGAGAGTGTTCTGATATTCTGCCGCACCAAGATCGGTGCGGATATGATCTCACGACGACTCGATAATCTGGGTCACCCGGTCGCGGTCATGCATTCCAACCGCTCCCAATCGGAGCGAACCGAGGCGCTGACCGGATTCAAGTCCGGCAAGTATGAGGTCCTGGTCGCGACCGACGTCGCCTCGCGGGGACTCGACATCGCCGGAATCTCCCATGTGGTGAATTACGATACGCCGTTGCACCCTGAGGACTATGTGCACCGAATCGGCCGCACCGGGAGGGCAATGAACGAGGGCGATGCCTTCACCCTCCTGACCGAGGACGAGATCAAATATGCCAAGGCGATCGAGCGCTTCATCGGTAAGACCGTCGAGAGAAAGAAACTTGAGGACTTTGATTACGCCTATTCCGCGGTGTTTGCCCAGGAGGACGAACCAGCCAAGAACGTTTTCAAGAGTCGGCTCTACCGGGGTTCCCGCTGACCATGGGACGGTTGTCGTGAAAGGTTTCCGCGTCATTGTTGCCTGGATACTTCTGGGCGCACTGGCCGTTCCGGGACGGGCCCAACGGCCACCGGTTGAGGGGTGCGAGGGTATGGTGGTTACGGCCCATGCCGTTGCATCGGAGATCGGAATTGAGATTCTTCGCCGGGGAGGAAACGCCGTTGATGCGGCGGTTGCGGTGGGATTTGCGCTGGCCGTGGTCTATCCTCGGGCCGGCAATCTGGGCGGAGGCGGGTTCATGGTTCTGCGAATGGCCGATGGTCAAAGCCGGGTCATCGACTACCGTGAGGCGGCCCCGGCCGCGGCCGGACGGGACGTTTTTCTGGATGAAGAGGGACGTGTCATTCCCGGTGCATCGATTCTGGGTTACCGCGCGGCGGGCATCCCGGGCACCGTGGCGGGCCTGGCCTTTGTTCTGGAACGTTTCGGAACCCTGAATCTGGCGGGTGTCATCGAGCCGGCCCGGCGATTGGCGGCGGAAGGTTTCATGGTCACCCGACCATTCGAAACCAGCCTGCGCAAGTATGCCGGCACCCTGGCCGATGACCCTGAATCCCAAAGGATCTTCCTGAATGAGGGCAATTTCTGGAAAACCGGGGATCTTTTCGTTCAGGGAGACCTGGCAAAAACCCTCGAACGCATCCAGCGGAAGGGGAGCCGGGGTTTCTATCGCGGTGAGACAGCGGACATGATCGTGGAGGCAATGGTGCGTAACAACGGGTTGATCACCCATGAGGATCTGACCGATTATCGCCCGGTGGAGCGGGAGGTTCTCCGTGGCACCTATCGTGGCCTCGAGATTCTGACCATGCCCCCGCCCAGCTCCGGAGGCATTGCCCTCCTGCAGATGTTGCACATGCTCGAACCCTACGACTTGGGAGCAATGGGGTTCCAAGGGTCGGATACCCTGCATCTGATGGCTGAGACCATGCGTCGGGCTTTTCGGGATCGGGCGGAGTTCCCGGGTGATCCGGATTACGTCGATGTGCCGGTTGAGTCACTTCTGACCAGGGAGTATGCGCTTGGATTGATGCAGGATTTTGACCCCGAAAATGCGGGTCGAAGCGAGGGGATGGCCCCGGGCGATCCCTGGTCACACGAGTCACCGGAAACGACCCATTTTTCCATTGTCGATCGAAACGGTAATGCCGTTTCCAATACCTATACCCTGAATCGAGCCTACGGCAGCAAGGTCACGGTTCCCGGTACCGGTGTGCTGCTCAACAATGAGATGGACGATTTTACCTCGAAGCCGGGCGTGCCCAATTCGTATGGCCTGATCCAGGGCGAAGCCAATGCGGTCGTCGGCGGCAAGCGACCCCTCTCCTCAATGACTCCGACCCTAGTGTTGCGGGATGGGAAAATCTACCTGGTCATCGGCAGTCCCGGAGGGCCGAAAATTATCAACATTGTCCTCCAGGTGATTCTCAACGTGGTGGATCATGGCATGAACATCCAGCAGGCGATCGAAGCGCCCCGTGTGCACCATCAATGGATGCCCGACGCCCTGCGCTACGAACCGTTTGCAATCGCGCCGGACACCATGGCGATCCTTGAATCGCGCGGGCATATTCTCGTTCCGTTCGTGGAGAATCCGCCTCGCGATTATCGATATTGGGGTGATGCGGGCGGTATCTTGGTGGACTCGGAAGAGGGGCTTCTTTTCGGAGCGGGCGACCCGCGCAACGCACGGTCGATGGCGATCGGGTTTTGAAGGTCTGCGGATGGAACTGACGGCTCTCGACTTCTTACTCCGCCGTGGGGCCGATCGGCTCGAGCCGCACCGTGTCCCCGATGACCGCCCCGAGGTGTTCGAATGCATTGCCGTGATTGATGGCCACGATCGTGTCGCCTTCCGCGGTGGGGAATGAGATCCACTCGCCGACCGGCACGTCGGAAAACGTTGTGCCGTAGCGCACATTCACCGTGATCCTGCCGATCATCAGATTGAAGTTTTCCCCGGTCGTGATTCCCAGGCGCGCGAAATCATCCTGCCCGAAAGCAATGAACACATTTCCATGACCGTGCGTGATATCGGTCACCCGTCCGGTTGCGCCCGAACTGTCGAATTGGACTTTCCGCCCTTTGGTTTCGACTTCCACTGTGATGTCGCGTGAGGCTTCGATGGAACCGGCCGTCACCCACCCGACCAGACCGTCAATAGCCAGCAGCCGCTCCTGCTGGTTCACGTTGACGTGCCCGTCTCGCTCGATCTTCCAGAGCACAGGTGGTACCGGTGCGTTCGAGGCGGCTTCCACGTAAGCTCTCGGGCCGGATATCTCAGACCGGTTTGAAAGAAAGAGAATCGGGATCTTTGGTTCGTGGGTGAGGGCGAGCGGGTCCTCGGGATCCTCGGCCTGTAGCGCGGCCCCGATCGCTATGGCGCCGGTGAAGAGATCGGGTCGGCGCTCGGCCAGATGGGTAACGATCGTGCCCCCCATGGACTGGCCCTCGATGACGACCAGGGCCAAGGGTCCGTGAGTTTCGACGATCAGGTTTCGCAGCCGAATGACATCTTCCATCGCATCGGCGATGATCATCCCGTTCCGGCGGTAGGCGGTCGTGGCGACAATCCATCCATTGGCCACCAGTTCGCCGTGCGCCGTGCTCTCGAGTTCAAGTTTCGCCACCAACCGGGAATCAAAGGACCGATGGCCGTGGGCATGGAGCAACAGGTTGCCGTTGGGCTGAGCGGGAACGGCGATCTGGTAGGGCGCACCCTCGATCATGCCTTCGACCAACTGGCCCGCTGCATGGACGGAGAAAGGGGGTAAGGCCAGCAGAAGAAGTCCGGTCAGGGTTCTCACGCTCGTGACTCTATTCTTTGAATTCCTTTACAGGCGAGAATTGTCTGCGTAAATGAGCCTTTCCCCAATCCGATCATGTCCAGTGAACTCTCATCGCCATCATTTGAGGACCTGGCGCGCCCGCAAGCCCTGACCCAGCCCATCTACGAGCCGGGGAAGCCGATCGATGACGTGGCTCGCGACTTGGGTCTGGATCCGGCGACGATCATCAAACTCGCCTCCAATGAGAACCCGCTCGGTCCTTCCCCCGCCGCGGTGGAGGCCGGCCGTCGAGCCATGGGCGAGATACGCCTCTATCCGGATGGCGGATGCTGTGAATTACGCCGCCGACTGGCTGATCGATTCGAGCTCAAGCCCGAGGAGATCATTTTGGGCAACGGCTCCAACGAGATTATAGAGCTTCTGGGCCACGTTTTTCTCGAGCCCGGTGACGAAGTGGTCATGGGCACCCCGGCATTCGTGGTCTACAAACTTGTGACGCTGCTCTTCGGCGCCCGTCCGGTTGAGGTTGACCTGGTGGATCACCGCCACGACCTCGGGCGAATGGCTGACGCGGTCACCGGCCGGACCAAGCTGATATTCCTGCCCAGCCCGAATAATCCGACCGGGACGGCCAACTCGCAGGAGGAAATCGAAGCGCTCGTCAGGTCACTCCCGGATTCCGTGGTTTTCGTGCTCGACGAAGCCTATGCGGAATACCTGGAGCGCCCGGCCGATTTTCGTCCGCTCATCGCCGCCGGTCACAAAGTGGTGTGTATGCGCACCTTTTCAAAGATCTTCGGTCTTGCCGGTCTGCGGGTCGGCTACGCATATGGGTCGGTTGAGTTGATCGCATTGCTGAATCGGGTGCGCCAACCGTTCAACCTCAACGCCGTGGCCCAAGCCTCGGCTCTGGCCGCTCTCGATGATGGTGACCATCTCGAGCGATGCCGGTTGTCAAACCGGGAGGGTCTCGCGCAGATCGCAGAGGGGTTCAAACACCTCGGACTTGAGTTCATTCCAAGCGTGGCCAATTTCGTGACGGTTCGCGTCGGAGACGGCAGGGGATGCTTCCAGGTGCTGCAGGAGGCGGGTGTCATCGTCCGCCCCATGGAAGGCTATGGCATGGCAGACTGGATTCGTGTGTCGGTCGGGACCCGGGAAGAGAACGATCGTTTTCTGGCGGAACTGGAAAAGTTGACCGGATCCGCCCGTTAGTGTGACAATCCCCTGATCAAGACCTTGCACCCATCGTGACCATCACGCTGAGCGAAATCCTGGTAACCGTTCTGGTCCTGGCAGCTCTCTTGACCATGAACGCTCTGTTCGTGGCGACCGAGTTCAGTCTGGTTAAGCTGCGCTTCACCCGCTTTGAGGAGGACTCATTGGAACAGGCGCGAAAGAGCCCGATGATCGCGGGCATGCTCGATCATATGGGAGCGACCCTGAAAGTCGTTCGACTCGGGGTTACAACCTGCACGATTGGCCTCGGATTCGTGTTCGTGCCCCTGACTCTCGATCTCCTGCGGTCGACCGGGGTGGCCTGGGGGGTGTGGGAAGTCCGCAGCGCGCTCGTTGTCAGTTTTTCCCTGGCCGTGGCTCTGCATTTCATCCTCGGTGAACTCGTGCCACGGGCACTTGCCCTTCAGTTTCCCGCGCGGACCCTGAGAATCTCATCGTGGCCGGTTCGGATAACCCGCGTTTTTTCCGGGCCGTTTCTCAATCTGTTGAGCTGGGGGTCGGGTCTGCTTTTGCGAATCTTTCGTCTCAATTCACGCCTGGATCTGAATCTGATCGATGTCGAAGCACAGATCCGTTCGCTGGTGAGTGATGGAGACGAGATGCCTCCGCTGGCCGAGAAAATGCTCTATAACGTGATCGATCTTCGCAAGCGGGTTGCACAGGACATCCTGCTTCCGCGAAATCAGATCCAATTCCTCGACCTGGAGGATGCGGCGGAGACCAATATCGAACTGGCCCGGAAGACAGGGCATACACGGTTTCCGCTTTGCGAAGGCGATCTCGACCGCTGCATCGGCGTGGTGCATATCAAGGATATTTTCCGCAGCTCGGTCCCGTATGATCGGATCGATTTCCGGAAAATCCGACGCGAGATCCTCCGATTTCCCGCCCATGAACCGCTCGAGTCTGTCCTGCAGCGCTTTCTGCGGCAGAAAATCCACTTCGCTCTCGTGATCGACGAGTTCGGGGGGGCAGTCGGAGCGATCACGCTCGAGGACATCCTGGAAGAACTGGTGGGTGAAATTCAGGACGAATTTGATCGCGAGGAAGCTCTGATCCGACCCCTCGGTGAGGGACGTTTCGCGGTGGATGGTCTGGCTCCGATTCACGACGTCAGTGACGAAATCGGAGTCCCGATCGAGGTGGAGGATGTCTCGACCTTCGGTGGCTTGATCACTTCCGAACTCGGGGAGATCCCTTCGGCGAACGATACAGTCATTCTCGGACGGTTGGAGATCACGATTCTCCGGGTCGATGAGAAACGTGTCCTCCACACCGAGGTCAGCGTGTTACCTCCTGATGAAGAAGGAGATGAGGACAGTGAAGATAAGTTCTGAATTGCTGCGGGCAGTGGGATCGCGCTGCCCGTGAAGGACCAGGCCCGGCCGCCTTGCCCGATAGCCGAAATCACCCCCTGCGACATACCTCGGAACCCTTGAGACGGCGCGCCAGGGACGTCGGCGCCCTATGTGGCCACGGGGTCATTCCTTGCATTCGTGCATGCCAATGCGGGAATCAAGGTTTGACCCCTTCGAATGGCATCAGGCCGAAGACGGCGCGCCAAGGAGCGCCCCTAGGTAATTTCCTCCAAGGGGTGGGGGAAACCCCTATCAAACGAAACATACTTCACCTATAGCCATCACCATTGAAAGAGGGTAGTCTACCGGCATCTTATTGTAGCCAGGAGAAACCGGTACTCGACTTGATGATGGCAACGACAACCCAGGGAAAAGGACGGGCGATCGCACTGATTTTCGGAGCGGCGTGTTTTGGTGTCCTGGCCGGCTCGACCGCCTCGGCCAATCCCTTCTCCGCCATTGGCGAGAACATGCACGTCTATCTCGTTGGCGGCATGTCCGTGCGCTTCGACGACAATATTTTCCTTTCCGAGGTGAATAAGCAGAGCGATATCATCACCACGGTGAATGCCGGTGTTGAGTTGGAATACGGAGGACGCGACACGCCCAACAGCGCCTCGGTCTCCTTTGCCCAGAATTGGTTCTTCTATCACAATCGGTCTGAGAATAATGCCAAGCATTGGTCCTTCATAGGGAATGCCGACTTCGTCGGTTCCC
>QNAI01000065.1 GCA_003641745.1 Verrucomicrobiota bacterium
CTGGTGGGTGGCCCTGACATGCCGTAGCGCCGCGTGAGGAATGTCAGGTTAATCGCGCGGTAGAGCGCCATGACGTCCTCAACCTCCTCTTCCAGTTCCGCCGAGAGATTCAGGTCTCTGAAATAGACGAATTTCTCGCCTCGAATGGTTTCGAGTGCGGTGCGTGCGTTTTTCCGGGCGGCGTTGGACCAGTCGTCGCGCTCTTGGGACGCCCCCCCGGCGGCAAGTTCCCGCAAAGTGATTTCGGGAGGGAGCACACCGATTGTTGCGACGGTGCCGGATGGCAACCCCAGCCTTTGGGTCAGTGGTGGCCGGGGGGCCTTTTGTGTGGTCGTGCAGCCGGCGAAGAGCAGGCAGATCGACGCAAATGCCGCAGATCGCCAGATCCGTCCGGGCCTCCCGAACGAATCGGGTGATGACTTTGACCTTTGCGGACGCCTTCCCGACACAGGTGTATATTTACAGAGCCCCCGGCATGTGTCAACGGGTGCGAGGCGGACGGGGCATCCTCATCTTTCGCCTGCTCTGGAGAGTCGCTCAGATCCGTGCAGCCGGACAAGAACGAAACGACCTTCGTGGTCGCGCAGGAGCACGACCCTCCATTCCACCCCCCTTTTTATGGAGGGCTGTCCTTCCGTCTTCACCATGTTACGCCGGGACATGCCCGGGCAGCCGTGTATCCGGTGTCGAGTGGATCAGAAAAAACTTCCTGGTTCGTCCGCTAGGTCCCGGAACTCCAGAGGGTCTTGGAGTTTGCGGGTAGAACGACGCGGTCCTTGTTGCCTTTCTTCTTGGCACGAGGTTTGCCGGACTCGATTTCCTTCTGGAGTTCGCGAAGGCTCGCTTCGTACCGGCGCAGGCCGGCTTCCTGTTCCTGAATCGATCGAACATCCTCTTCGAAGGCGTTTCGTTCGATTTCGAACTTGTCCTGAGCTTCCCGGACATTCCGCCAGGCCGCGCGAATCTTCGGGTGTTTTTCCGACAGATGTTCAACCGAAATTTCGATCGGCCCATCCTTGAGTGAGGCCCGATTCAGTTCTTTCCGGAGTGTGTCATTGTCGGTGCGCGCCTGTTTCAATTCGTCGATGACCTTCAGGAATTCCTCCGGATCTTTCCCGTTCCCGCCACTCGAAGACTTGCTGGTCTTCGCCGCCTTGATGGCAGCAATCTCCTCCTGGATTACGTCTTTCTTGGACTGCAGGGCATCTCTTTCCTTTGCGTGCAGGGCAACCATTTCCTCGCGCTGACGCGTGAGTTTGATCCTGTCCGCACCGAACCGCTCTTTCTCCTCTTCGAAGACTGCCTGCTCGGCCCTGAAATTCTTGATCTGATCCTGAACCATATCCTGCTGTTTCCGGATCTCGCCCAGCCGTGCTTCTTCTTCGTCGAGTTTGGCCAGGCGGTCACGCGTGTTCTTCGACGATTCCTCGAATTCCGCCTTTTCCTTTTCGTAGGCCGCATGGGCAGTTTCGAACTCGGCTCGCTCCCTTTTCCCAGTCTCGAGTTTGTCCTCGAGGGCCCGTCGTTCGGCCTGGATCTCAAGCTTGGTGCGTTCCAGCGTTTCACTTTCGAGGTCGAGTTTCTCGGCCTGCATTTGGGCCGCCGCCATGAGCGACTCGGATTCGGATTCGATGCGCGTTCTCTCGAGGTCGAGTTCCTGCCGGCGTTCGTTCAGTTCTGCTTCTCTCGTGTCCAACCCGGACGAGCGTGTGTCCAAGGTCGCTTCCTTCTGACTGAAGACTGATTTTTCTTCCTCGAATCGAGCGATCTCCTCTTTGAACCCGTCGATCCGTGCCGCTTCGGCGGCCAGCTTTTCGGCCTGCTCGCGATTCGCGTTTTCCGTTTTCGAAACCGACTGTTCGCGTGATTCGATTGAGGCCACCTGTTCCTGGAACCTGGCCTGATCCTGATCGAATGTCGCTTCCCGGGTGTCCAGTTCTGTGACGCGATCTGTCAGGGCCTCGGTCTCCCGGGCGACCTGTTCTTCCTGCCGGTGGACTTCGGCGATTCTTGATTCGAGTTCGGCGGCTTCCTTTCGTGCCTGTTCGAGCCGGTGCTCACGTCCTTCAAGATCGTTCTCCCAAGCCTTGAGCTCGGACATGGCGGCATCAACCTCTTCTTTTTCCTCCTGAAGGGTTGAGAGGGCTTCGCGCTGACGATCGAGTTCCACCCGGTCATTCGCGACAGCTTCCTGGGCTTCATCGGTCTGCTTGCGGATCTCCTGGAATGCATCGTGTTCAGCCGTGAATCTGTCGCGGTCCTCGTCGAGTTCCTTCCTCGATTCGTTGAGCAGTGATTCTTTTTCGCTCAATGTGGAGCGGAGCTGATCGACCTCTACCTGTTCTTCCTCGAGCCCTGCTTTGAGAGCCATGATGGCGGCAGCCCCTTTTTCGCGATCTGCGATGTCAGCTTCCCGGCCGTTCACGGCTTCGCGATCCTGGTGCAGCTGGTTCGTCGCCTGTTCCAGGCTTTCCTTTGACTTCGCCACTGCCTCCTGTTCGGTCTTCAGTTGGTTGGCTGCAGCTTCAACCTCATTCCTTATGCGGTCAATTTCGGCGGTTTTGGAGGCAAGCTCGTTTTCGGTCGTCTCGACCTTGAGTGCCCTTGATCCGATTTCCTGGGCTCGCAGATCGAGTTCTTTTTCGCGGCGATCATTTTCGGCGACGCGTTCTTCGATCTCCTTGGCCCGCGGCAGGTTTTCCTCGATCGATTTGCGGTCGGTCTCGATGCTCCTGGAAAGGTCTTTCAACTCGCGTTGCTGTTGATCGAGTTGGGCGCGCTGTTCGGGAATGTCCTTGGATTTTCGTTCCAGGTCTTCCTCCCGCTTTTCGATTGAAACGGACTGCTTCTTCAATTCCTCCTCGCGCTGAATCGATTCTTTTGAGGATCCCTCAAGGTGGTTTTTCCAATCCTGAAGTCGTTTTTCTTCGAGTTCGATCTGTGTGCTGCGCTGGTGAAGCGTGGTCTCCTGTTCCTGAACTTGCCGGAGACGACCTTCGATCTCGGAAATGCTTCCGTTCACGCGCTCCAGTTCGGCGCGATCGCGGCCGAGCCCCTCACGCATACCCGCCACTTCGACCCGCTCCGTCTGAATCTGGTTTTTCTCGTTTTCTTGAACCGACGCCTCGTTGCTTTGCCGATCAGCGATTTCCTTCACCTCCTGGTCGCGGCTGTCGGCCTGGGTATTTCGTTCGGCCAATTTGGCCTCGGACTCCTGAAGCCCGGCCTGGGCCGCCTCGATTTCGTTCTGGATGGCACCGAGTTTTTCTTCCTGCTCTGAGATCTCGTTTGATCGGCTTTCGAGTTCGGATCGGACCGCTTCGAGTTCCTGGAGCTTCTGTTCTCCCTCCTGAACCAACTGTTCACGTTGGGTCAGATCGCGGTCCCGCGCCTTGAGGCGAGCTTGGGCGTTGTCAATTGAAAGAATCGCCTCGTTGTTCTTCTCCTCTATTTCCTTCCGCCGGGTCTCAAGATTCTGGATTTCCTCGGTGAGATGATCACGTTCGGCGAGTCGGTTGTTGAGTTCGTCTTCCTGCCGGCGCAGGTCTTCAAGTTGTTGCTTCAGATCCTGTGCCTGAACGGAGAGTTGGTCGACCTGCCGGCGCCAGCGATTTTCGGCCTTGGCTACCGGGTCAGCCTCATCGGTGTCTTCCGCGGACGGACTCCTGCTCACGAGCAAGGTCTGGATCTTCCCGGCGATGCTACCGGCGTCGTTAATCTCAGCGACGATGTCGGTGATTCCCAGTCGGCGTGTTTTGACCTTGGCGAGGAAGTCGAGTTCTTCCGCCAGGAGAACGATGCGGACATGGGGTTGGAGATTCTTCAGTTCCGAAGCGAATTCGATCCCTCCCGGAGAAAGGGTGGCGTTCTCAATAACGGCCAGGTCGTAGACGTCGGTTTTCGCGGCTTCGGTCGCGCTTTCGGTGTCTCCGAACAGGCGGATATCGTCGGTCTCGTTGCTCAGGAGACCAATAAGTGAATCCCGGAAGTCCCGGTTCGGGTGGAGGATAAGGATGCGGCTGCTCAAGGTAGGAAAGGAGAAAGGTCTTAAGACGCGACCCAGGTACTGTACCTGAATACCATTCTTCCTCGTCTTTCGAGGGTAGCGGGGTTAATATCCAGCCACGGATTGACAGAAACTTTACCCGGATTCACTCCGGGGTGGAATGGTGGCAGGATTTTGGGGTTCCTTCAGCCGCCAGAGCCCTGCCAACAGACTGCCGATCACGGAGTGCATAACGGCGCGAAATCGCGCAGGGCGCTCATCGTGTCGGGCCGTGGTCCTGCGGTTGAACCGCATCATGGCGAGACGGTTCTTCGGGGTCCACTCCAGAAAAAGCCCCGGGCCATTTGACGGCACCGGGGCTTTGCAATTTCGATTTGATGGGTCCGTCTACTGGACTTCGTAGACCTCGACCAGTCCGAGACCCGAACCTCCGTCGGCACCGGATACCTTGATGGTATACCGCCCCGGATCCAGGATCACGAGACCTGCGGCATCTTTGCTCCCGATCCTGAGTGGAAAGGCGCCCACGGCGACCGTTGCGGCCTGAAGGGCGGCCTGTTCATCGAAATCTCCCCAATCATTATTTGTAAAGATCTCGGTTTGCCCATCCATCACGGACAGTTGAGGATCGGCCAGGACGATGAGGGGATCATTGATCAGATCACCGAGGGTGGGGCCGACCGCGCGGATCAGGACAGCTTTCGGACGTTCGCCCTCGATCACAAAACCGGGCACGGCTTGCTCTTCGCCCGTACCGACTTTGAGGCGGGTGGAAATATTGACCATGCGAGGATCGTCGATTCCCTGAGAGACATCGTAGACTTCGACGATGGAGACGCCGGTGGTCGCGCCGACACCGGCCACCAGGGCGGTGTATTTGCCGGCCGGCAGGTCGATCAGCAGCGAGGCATCCTTGCTGCCTGGAATGAAATCAAACGCCCCCACCTTGGTTGATGCTTCCGCCAGGGCGGTCTGATCGGGGAAGTCGCCCCAATTGTCGTTCGTAATGACCGTGGCGGAATCTGACCTTACCTCCAGGAAAGGATCGGCCAGGAACCCGCTGACGCCAAGAGGCCCCAAGGAGGGGCCGGCTGCGCGGATCAGGACGGTCTTTACAGGAGATGTGCCGCCCGAAAGAACGAATCCAGCGATCATGCGCTCTGTTCCGGTTCCGACAAATCCTCGGGTTGAGAGGTTAACCAGGGGTTTCCCGGGATCGACCTGGGCGGCGAGAATGGTGCCCAATCGTCCGGAGACGAGGTACAGACCGTTGGCATAGATACTGGAATTCAGGGCGTTTGACGTCCTGCTGTAGCGGCGGGCCCACGCGATGCCGTTTCTGGAGGTGAGTATGACCCCTCCGATGCCCGATGCCACATAACCCTCCGGACCGTAGGAAACGCCGTTGAGATCCGTGAGGACCCCCGTGCTTACCGCGGTCCAGGTGAGGCCGTTCTGGGACTGAAGGGCAATGCCCTGCTGACCGACGGCGACGAAGCCGGCCACGCCGTGTGTCACGTCAAGAATTGTCAGGTTTGTGCCGGAGTCTGCTGAGCTCCAGCTGGTTGTATTGGTGGAGTAGCGGATATTGCCGCCTGCACCTGCGACGATGATGATGCCGTTGGCATGGGTCATACAACGCGGTTGCACGAAGCCGACATCTCCATCCTTACCCCAGGTCTGGCCATCAGATGATTTGATGACGGCACCGGTGGAATCGACGGCCATGTACTGATTCTCCACATAGGTGAG
Source organism: Verrucomicrobiota bacterium (assembly GCA_003641745.1). Taxonomy (GTDB): domain Bacteria; phylum Verrucomicrobiota; class Verrucomicrobiia; order Opitutales; family Opitutaceae; genus B12-G4. The sequence goes on from QNAI01000065.1 coordinate 5,759, forward strand.
GGCGTCGATGGCTGCCGTCGTCTGGCTCTCCCGGGTATTCCAGACGATGGCGTCCTCGGAGCTGATAATCGTACCTGCCGCTCCGGTGGCGACATAGCTGCCGCCCCCCGAGAAGGCTTCGTAGAGATCGAAGTCAACACCACTTGTGGTCTCTTTCCAGAGAAGACCGCTGACCGAACTCAGGGCGGTACCGTTTTGCCCGACCGCAACATACATGTCGCTGCCGAAAGCAAGTGCGTTCAGAGGGGTGGTGATGCCTTCGGACACCTCTTCCCAGAGGTTTCCGGTGGCTGAAATGAGAACGGCTGAGAAGCCGGCCGCCACGTAGCGGAAGTTTCCGTATTCGACCGTGAGGAGGATCCCGACGCCGGCTTTCGGGGCCCAGGTGATCCCGTCAGGCGACGTAAGAATTGTGCCATTGAAACCGACAACAACAAATTGCTCGTCCGCGTAGGTGATACCTTCCAGAGACTGGAAAGTCGGGCTGGCCTGGGCCGTCCAGGCCAACCCATCGGGAGACGTGATGATCGTGCCGGCTTCGCCGACGACAATGTAGAGTGATCCGCTGTAGATGACTCTGTTAAGGAACTGGGTGACCGGGGTGCTCTGTGTGGTCCAGTCCTTGCCGTCGGCAGAGGTCAGGACAGTCGCGGATGAGTTTGGGACTCCTCCGACCACCGTGAATTGGTTGTCCGCGAAAATAACATCAGCCAGGCGCTCGGTCGTATTGCTGGTCTCTTCCGTCCAGTCGACCCCATTGGTGGAGGACAGAATCAGGCCACCGATACCGACGATAATATAGGTCCCATTTCCGTAGGCCACTCCGAAAAGGCGCTCACTGGTTCCGCTATCCCGAACGGTCCAGTTCACCGAATCCGGTGAAGTCACGATTGTGCCGGCCTCTCCCGCGGCAACGTACAGCCCGTTCCCAAAAGAGATACCGTTCAGGGTCTCATTTGTGCCACTGAGTCTGTAGGACCACGACTTACCGTCCGCAGTCACCATAATCTCACCGGCGCTTCCGACGGCCACAAATTGGCTATTGGCGAATTCGATCGTCCAGAGTGCTCCTCCGGTCGGTAGAGGGTTTCGCCATTCCCAGTTATCAAGAGGGTCGTCGCTTTCCTGACCAAGGGCGGTAAAGCCGGCAGTCAGACCGACAACGGCAAAGACCAATGCCTTGCCAAGGTTTTGAAGACCCCAAAGTTCCATGCGGGTTGTATTTCTCATGAGTATGATTCGGTCTCTATCGGAGTTCAAGACGGGGAATGAAGCCTTCGACGGAGGATTGGGTCGGGTTGGTCAAATTTCGTGAATGTAAGGTGCCTGACGGTTGGTATCCTCCAGGTGATCCGATCGCCTGGAAACCCACTGAGCAGACCCTTCTATGGCTCCACCGTCCCGGTCGGCAAGAGTTCTCTCGGGCGGATACCAGTGCTCCGACATGCATAAATTTATGGGTAAGGCAGAAAGGCTCTTGTACCGTGCGAGGTTTCTCCCAAATCGGAGGGCTGATCCCGCGGCCGCGGGATCAGCCACACCCCCAAAAATCAGTCGACGTGGAAGTCGACCCTCCGAAATGCCACCTCAATATTACCCGTCATTTCATGCGTGGCGGTCCACTAGGTGTCCCGCCTTGAGGCGAAGATCCGACTGCGCCAGAAGCGCGGTGGCAGGCCGCCCAACCCCATGATGACGAGATGGGAAATCATGAAGATGAGCAGCCAGATGAAGGCCTTGTCCATGAATCCATAGGAGTGAAGCCCCACGCCCAGCATATTGGTGCCGAACCAGGACCAGGCGGTCACAATATTCCCGAAGATGGCCATGACCATCAGCCCGCGCGGGCGAATGTATCCGCCCCAACGGGCGTGGAGGATGATGGCATTCCAGAGAACGACCAGTGCGGCCCCGTTTTCCTTCGGATCCCAACCCCAGAAGCGCCCCCATGACTGATCCGCCCAGATACCTCCCAGCACGGTTCCCACGAAACTGAACAGCAGGGCGAAGCAGACGATACCGTAGACCATCTGGTTCAGGGTCTGGGCGGTCGCTTTATCCAGGGTCCTGGAGACGACTCCGCGGATGATGAAAACAATGGCCAGGAATCCGGCCAGGAAGGTCGCTGAGTAGCCGATCGCGATGACGACCACATGGGTCGCCAGCCAGAAATTGCTGTCCAGGACCGCGCGCATCATTTCCATGGTGTCTCCGTCCCCTGAAAGGTGGTGGGCGATGAGCAGGGTCGCAAAGCCGGTTGCGGCCGCAGTTACGCTTCCGATACCGTTCCGGAACAGGCGCTCAAGGAACAAGCCGAGCAGGACTGATCCCCAGCCGACGAATACGGCGGATGAATAGAGATTGGTCACTGGGGGCCGCCCCTCCACATACATCCTGAAAAGGAGGCCGCCAGTGTGGAGGGCCAACGCCAGACCGCCCAGGTAGAGTGCGGTCCGGCCCAACCCTTTTCCGGGCGCCAGCCAGGACGCGCAGGCGAGCAGAAAGACAACCACATAGAGAACCATGCTCTTGTAGAAGGGGGAAAAGTGATTGAAAAAGACTTCCTGGGCTGCCTTCCGACTCTCGGTGGGGATCTGGTCGGAAAGTGTCGCCTGGAGTTCGGTGACCGCCCGATTGAAGCCCTGACCATCACTGGGTCGGCAGGCCGAGGCGACAGCCGCGTAGCGCATTATCAGAGGATCGATCTCTTCCGTCCCGACCGTTTCCAGGATGAGCTCTCCCGATTTCCTCCAAGTGTCTGAATCGTCCGAACCGGGCGCCGGTGGGGAAATGTAGAAATAGCCGTTCTCAGCCAGTTGCTTGTATCGGCTTCCAAAGGCAATCATGCGATTGAAGGCGACTTCATCGTAGGGTTCCGATCGCTCGCGCTGCCGGATCGCTTCGCGGCCCGGTCTGACCACCCCCTGGAACACGGTCAGCTCGGTTGAAAGATCAGCCGTGTCCTCGGGTTGAATGCTGTTCTTCAGGCGTTGGTAAAGAATCAGTTGACGATGAAGGGTCAGGATATGCTGCTGGAAGCGTGACCGGAGCTTGGCATCGGTCTCGCCCGCCCGGCGGGCCTGTTCATCGATCTTGGCCAGATGCGGGAACAGGTCTGCATAGGAGAAGTATTTCCCTTCCTCCTGTCGCCAGCCGAAGAGGCTGAGCACATCAGGGTCATGGATGACCATGATCTTGCGGGCATCGGCCGAGGGTCCGTCGAACAGCAGTTCAGTCAGCCAGTCCATTGCCGGTATCTTTCCGCCATCCGGGGTGCGGAAAGTCTGCTTGTCGCGGAGCAGAAGCAGGGAAGTTCGGGCAACTGTATCCAAAGGCTTGATGCGCCCGTTGAGAAGGATGGGTGTCTTTCCGAACTCGTAGCTGTTGAGTCCGCCGTCGTTCGAAGGCGTCCTGAACGCGGCCGAAACCACCCAGATCAGCGCCACAAGAAAGACAGTGAAAGGGATGTGTCGTTTCATGCCTTGAGGGCCCTCCGTCGCATGAATGTGAAGAGGTGCATCGCGAATTGGACGGAGAGCCCGATCGAAACCAGGATGCAGGAGATGTAGGGCAGATGGCGCCCGGGGTTCTTGACCACACGCAGGACGCTTGTCCGGTCATCATTGGCAAAACTGGCCTGGAAAAAGGTGAGCCCCGCGTAGCGAAGCGGGTGATTCATGCGGATCAGAACTTCGCGGTCCTCACCTGCCTCCTCATCCACCAGGCGAATGAGACTTGAGAAGTTTCTGGGTATGTCCGTGCCGGGATAACGATCGTGGGCGAAGTCGAGCAGCGTGATCGAGAACGGCTTGTAGAAACGACGCTGGCGCAGCTTCAGGACATAAGTTCTGCCTTTGTGCTCGAAGGACTGTGTTTCCTGAAATGCATTGCAGGTCATCCATGTGCCCAGGATTTCGTCCGCTTCGCCTACCCGGACAATTGCAGTCGTCAGGTCGCGTTCATTCTCCTTAGTCACTCGATCTGCCTCCATCGCGAAGAGGTCGGCGCCCAGTCCCTTGTCGGCGAGCGGACCTGGCGGAGGGGTTCCGGAGCCGCGTCGAAAGATCCGTGCATTCGGGTAGAAAGCCCGGATGTCGACCGTGAACGGCAGTGACGGATGCTGTATTATTCCGCCACGGAGGAGTCGGCCTTCCGGTATGCTCACGACCCGGTCGGTGTCCGGGTCCGTTGTATCGATAACGACGAGTTCGGTCTCCCGGTTCGCTTCGGAATAGTTCTTCGTCTGGCCTTCATCAAGGGCCATATCGAAGTCTCGTTGAAACACCCCGCTCATGAGTTCGCTCACCAGCAGGATTACGATGCCGAGATGGATGATCGAAATCCCGAGTTTCTTCCACGAAAGCCGGGAGCGGGCAAAGTGAGCGGCGATCAGGTTGACCATGAGAACCGAACCCAGCAGGTAACCGCCGGGCATGATCGGGATCGACCAATCTCCACCGGGTGGCGACCAGAAGACGATGAAGCTCCGGAAATATTTCACCTGCGCCGCCCAGATGCCCAGTTGGACCTGGTCCAGCGTGCCAAAGAATATCAACGCCATGCCCAGGACGAGACCCACAATCGTGAGCTGGAGAGAACTGATCAGGCGGAACGCGGCCTTCACCAGGTCCTTCATCGGGCTTCCTCCGTGACCCGAGTCTCCCGGGCTTCGACTGAGGAGGTCAGTTCACGGAATGCGGCAAGCTCCGATCCCACCGCTTCGGCCGACCCCGTCATTTTGAAGAACCAGGTCTTCCCTTCGATCGAAAGAATGGCACCGACGATCCTCGACGGATCACCGTCGTTCGCGAGGCCGGTCATGTCGACATAGGATCCCGGGTGACCGGCGATGATGATTTCGGTGACCAGATCCTCAAGCCCCGCGGTATCGACGGGCTGAAGGTCGAGTTGGCCCCGCCAGCGGTTGATATTGGCCAGCAGGCCGCCGGCACTGTCCGGAAAAGCTGTGACTGAGATATCCACGGCTCTGTCCCCCTCGCCCCTGGCTGCGTAGCTGGCCAATCGGAAACTCGTGGCCTCTTTCTCAGTCCACGAATCCGGCTTCGTCCAGGTCAGGCCCAAGCCTGAGTGTTCAGAGGGGTGAGCGGCGACTGCAACCGGAGCTTCCTTTGGCACATCGTAGACGCGGATCTCGGCATCACGGCAACCAACCATCAGGATTGATGCGACCAGGGAAACGAAGACTGTTCGGCGTGGATTCAAGGTGGGTGCAGTTCGGGCCGTCGACGTTCTTCAGCGTTCATCCAAAACGCAAGCCTGCGACGAACGCCTGAGTCTGTCCGGACTCCCGGAGGGCTGACTTCCACGTCAGCCGCAGAAACTGAGTCCAATCGTCCCGGTTCTGCTCATCCAGGATTTACCGCTTGAAATCCTGACAGTCCCGATCATCCCGTCTGGGTGCGACTGATCGTTTTTCCCCATCCGGTATGACAACACCTGCAGCATCACTTCCCGTCCACGAGAGATACCAGTACCCGTTCTCAAGCTGGCCCGACTCCCGTTCGCCCGCCGGATATGTCAAAGCCCCGCTCACCGATGACGACGTCGAGTTTTACGGGGAGCACGGATTTCTGGTGATCGAGGATTTCTACCCAACCGAAGAGATCGCTGGGTTGAACTCCGAGGCCGCTCGCATCTGCCGGGGAGATGCCGGTCCGGTCCGCGGCTTGACGGAGCATCAGCCCGATGAGGCGGACGATGAGGTCCTGCGAAAATACCTCTGCATTCACTTTCCGCACAAATTGTCGGAGTTGATGAAATCAACCATCACCAATCGGAGGACGGCGGATGCCTTGACCGGGATCATCGGACCCAATGTCAAGTGCATGCAGTCCATGCTCTTCATCAAGGCGGCCGGCAAACCAGGGCAGGCTTGGCACCAGGATGAGTTTTATATCCCGACCCGCGACCGTTCACTGACTGGTGGCTGGATAGCCTTTGATGATGCCACGGTTCAGAACGGCTGCCTTTGGGTGATTCCCGGCTCTCATCGCCATGGTGTTCTCTGGCCGCAACACCAGCAGAAGGACCCGAGATTCGATTGCGCGGGCGAATCAGGAGATTTCCCCTACACGGATGATGACGCCGTTCCGGTCGAGATGAAGGCGGGGAGTATCGTCTTCTTCAATGGCTACCTCCTTCACCGATCGCTCCCGAACAAGGCTGTCGGCGGGTATCGCAGGGCCCTGGTCAATCACTTCATGAGTGCGGAGTCACTGCTCCCCTGGCACAGTGATGAGTCGGGTTGGATGGGCCAGTGTGACAACCGCGATATCGTCATGGTGGCCGGAAAAGACCCCTACGCCTATAAGGGCCTGGAGGACCGCCACGGAGCCCATGTCCGCCCCAGTGGCGAAGGTGGCTGCGGCGATTCGAAGAACAATCAGAAGGACGACTGAGGGCCGTCGGTGGAAGAAGTCAGCTTTTCCGGAGGGTGGAACTCCAAATAAGTTCTTCCGCTACCGGTAGGGACGATCGGTCCGATCGTCCGCGAAGTGCGCTCGACCAGTCGGGGTTTCGCACTTTGTGGCGGATGATCGAGCCGATCATCCCTGCCGAAGGCTTTCCAATCGATGGATCAGAAAAAACTTCCTGGTTTGTCCACTAGGAAATTGAGTCAGATGAAAGCGAACAGTCATCCAAGGATCGGATCAACGTTTCTCCAGGATTCGCGGTCGCGCAGGAGCACGACCCTCCATTCTCCTTCAACGTGGAGGGCTGTCCTTCCGGGCAGCCGCTCAGCACAGGTCCTCCATCTATGGTCGCGCAGGCATGTCCCGGCGTGGCCATGCGTAGACGGAATCACGACCCAGAAAGAAAGCCAGAACTCAATGATTCACTCCACTGGTGTCGTAATCGCGACGCCGATATGCCCTCTTGGTTTTGTAACCTAATGCGTTTCAAACCGGAACGGGGCCAAGTCGTTTCGGATCGTGATCCGGATGGGAGGTTTACTTCGGTATTGCGGTGACTGGAGGCGCGTCTCAATACCTACAGTCAGATGGCTCAGGACGACCGTTCACAGGTGATTCGCTACTACGACCGCCGCAAGAAGATGCTTGCGACGGAGGAGGTCTATGGCGACCGGTGGCTGCGCTGGACCTACCAATCGTCGGTGGGTCGGTTGGCGCTCTGGGCCCTGGTCAAGCGAAGCTGGTTTTCACGCCACTATGGGCGGCGCATGTCGACGGTTCGCAGTCGGTCAAAGATCGCCCCCTTTATCCGAGACTACGGATTGGATATTTCCGAATTTGCTGATCCTCCGGAGGCGTTCCGGACTTTCAATGAATTCTTTATCCGTCGCTTGAAACCGGAAGCGCGACCGATTGATCCGGATCCATCCGCCGTGGTCTTCCCGGCCGACGGGCGTCACCTGGTTCTCCCTGATATCGCCATGGCCCGGTCCATCTATGCCAAGGGCCAGAGTCTCGATCTGGATGCCCTTGTGCCAAAGTCGGAACTGGCGGCTCTTTTCAGGGGTGGCTCGATGGCGATCTCGCGCCTCTGTCCGGTTGACTACCACCGATTCCACTTTCCGGTGTCGGGCAGGGTCGGGGATACCGGCCTGATCGACGGTCCTCTGTATTCGGTCAACCCGATCGCGTTGCGCCGATCACTCGAATACCTGGTTCGCAACAAGCGGGTCTGGACCCTGATCGAATCCACTTACCACGGCAATGTGCTCATGATCGAGATTGGCGCCACCTGCGTCGGGAGCATTGTCCAGACATTCGATTCCTCCACCGGGATTCCCAAGGGTGGAGAAAAAGGGTATTTTGCTTTCGGCGGATCCTGTGTGATCACTCTATTTGAGCGGGGGAAGGTCCGTTTTGATCCCGATCTCATCGAACAGAGCCGGCAATCCATCGAAACCTACGCCCATATGGGCGAGCGGATGGGATCGGTGGGAGGCGCATCCGCGCCGGAGATCCGTCTCCGCCCAACAGGGCTACGCCGTGACATGTAGGAGATAGGATCTGCCTTCTTCGTCGCGTAGCGACCTATAACTCAATCTGTGCCTTCACCGAACTGGGCGGCATCGCAGCTGCAAACTCAAACGCCCTGATACTGTCCTCAAAATCGAATCGGTCGGTGATTAGCGGTTTCACATCGATCCCTCCCCCGGCCATCAGGGCCAGAGCCCGTGGGTAGACGTGGGCATAGCGGAAAACGTGTTCCACCCGTGCCTCTTTCACCTGCGCCGCGACCACATCGTAAGCGATCGGCTCAAGCGGCATACCGACAAAGACGACTGTTCCGTCCGGGCATAGCGGGTCGAACACTCCCGCAGCGGCTCGGGCGTTGCCGCTGGCCTCGAATACGACATCGACGCCCCAGCCGTCGGTCGCACTGAGGATCGCGCCGTTCACATCATCATCAACGGCGTGTAAGGGGGTGACCGATCCGAGCGACCGGGCAAGCTCCAGCTTTTCCCGGATGACATCGGTGACATAGACGTGGCTGCATCCGGCCGAAAGAGCGGACAGAGCGGTGAGCAGCCCGATGGGGCCTGCGCCGGTGACGAGGGCGACATCGCCTGGTTTGACGCGGGCTTTGGTGGCGGCGTGAAGACCGACTGCGAGCGGCTCGACCATGGCGGCTTCCGCCTGGGTGACGTTTTCGGGAACGGCGAAAGTGAAATCAGCGGGGTGGATGACTTCGGGTCGCAGGCATCCATGGATCGGGGGGGTGGCCCAGAAACGAACGGCCGGATCGAGGTTGTATTTACCGAGACGCGAGGGACGGCTGGTCGGGTCGGGTATCCCGGGTTCCATGCAGACGCGTTGGCCGACCTTGAGGTGGGTGACTTCACTTCCGGTTTCCAATACCACGCCTGAGGCCTCGTGCCCCAGAATCATGGGTTCATTGACCACGAATGGCCCAATCCGCCCGTGAGTGTAGTAGTGGACATCGCTGCCGCAGATCCCGACAACGTCGATCTGCACGCGGACGTCCTGTGGTCCCATCTTCTCGACGATATCGAAGTCCCTGAGGGACAGTTCCCCTTTCCGCTCCAGAACCAAGGCTTTCATGGTCCGGATTCATAAGCAGGTTGACCAGATGTAGCAACGTCGCTGTGTCGACGTTTCTTCCCGTCCATTTGCAGACCTCTCCTTAAGGATTGCCATTACATCGTCGTTTGCCGAAAGGTCGGTGATTCACCCGCAAGCCCAGGTGGTGGAATTGGTAGACACGCCAGATTTAGGATCTGGTGCCGAAAGGTGTGCAGGTTCGAGCCCTGTCCTGGGTACCAAACGACATGGGTAAGCGGGTTTTGGGGCTGATAGTGGTGGTGAATAGGAAATTGCTGAGGTCGCTCTGTCTGCTTCGTGGTAAATGGGTACGTCTGAAGGGGGCTGAACCCCTTGGCCTGAGTCTTAGGGAGGGTTCCTCTGTCTATCCTGGCCCATAGAGGGTCACATATTCGGTTGACATCCGCAGGATTGACAGAAAATCTATTCATATACGTTACAGTTATCCGACCTCATAACCTATTAAGTAGTTTGTAATAAGATGCTTAAGAAGTAGTAAAACTATTCGTTTTCTATTCATATTATGCCTCAGATATCACGATCTGAACGTGAGCGAAACTTGGAGCAGGAACTTCGGGTAAGCGGGCTTTTGTCGGGGAGTGAATTGGCTCGAAGGACCAGGTCCAGCCAAGCAACCGTACACAGGACTCTGTCAGGGATGACCGAAAGGTTGGTTTCGATAGGATCAACCCGATCGACCCGGCATGGTTTACGTCAAAACGTCCGCAATCTTGGATCAAGCTGGCCAATCTTCCGGATCTCTCCTGACGGCCAGCCCGTCTCCTTCGGCCAACTTACTGCATTCTCTCGCGGCTACATCTTTGAATCAGCAAATGAGACGCCCACGTGGTTGAGAAATATTGAGGGTCAGCCGGTCTTTGATGGACTTCCATTCTTCTTAACCGACATTCGGCCCCAAGGCTTTATCGGTCGAGCGATCGCACGCGCGATGCCAACCCGTGTTGATTTCCCACCGGACCTCCGTTTTTGGAATGATGAGCATATTCTTCATTACTTGTACGAATTCGGCTCGGAGGTTCCGGGCGACTTGATCCTTGGGGAGCGAATGCTCAACGAGGCGCTGGTCGTTTCCCGATCGAATTTGATCCAACGAAATGACCGCACCGAATTCTACCCGGATGAAGCGGAGAGGATGATGGCGGGTGAAACACCTGGTTCATCAGCTGGTGGTGAACAACCAAAGTTCACTGCCTGGATAAGCGATAGCCCATCCGGTGAAAATTACGAAGTTATCGTGAAGTTCAGTCCGCCCTGCGATACGCCGGTTGGTAGCCGTTGGGCAGACCTGCTTGTATGCGAGTTTCTTGCAAATCAACTCTTGGGCTCCGAAGGATTCGATGTGCCGGATACCGACCTGATCGTCGCTTCATCTCGCACCTTCCTGGAGTCACGCAGATTTGATCGTGCAGGTGCATATGGTCGACGAGGCGTTCTGACCGCTGAAGCTATCGCTGCCGTTTATCTCGGTGCGGCCGACGGTTCCTGGATCGATGTCGTTCGTAGCCTTGGAAATGCAGGTGCGATCTCAGAGGGCGATGTGGAACGGATAAGTGTCCTTGCATGGTTCGGCCGACTGACAGCAAACACCGACATGCATTTGGGGAACCTCTCGTTCTGGTTCACTGATGACTCCTACCCATATCGTCCGACACCACTCTATGATATGCTACCGATGGGTTTTGCGCCGCGATCTACCGGAGAGCTGGCTGAATGGGAGTTCACGCTCCCGCCACCGCTCCCGATTGATCTCCGAACAGCACAACAGGCCCTCCCCCTTGCCGTCTCTTTCTGGCGGTGTGTCTCGAAAGACGAGCGAATCTCGGGTACATTCCGAAATATAGCTGACGATTGCTCGGAACGACTTCATGCATGGGCTGAACGATTCTCGTTGTCGGGCTTAACCTGATGGTAGTTCCCTCACCATGGTCCTGACGTAAGCCGATGTACTGGTGGATGTCTCGACAGACTGGCATCCCGCGAAAATCGCTGCTGCCCTGACTCCGTGCACCTGCCTCTCTTAGCCATCTGGCTCCTGCCAACCTGGCCTGTGGGCACACTTAATAACCAGGTTTAGGATCTGGTCCTGAGTAGGGATCCTTCATCTGGTTCTTGCTTCGTCTGGGTGTACATTCCCGGACCTGAAGAGGCCTCTGCGATGATCGTTATTCCCATCAATTCGGCGATGATGGCAGATTCGGAGAGAATCCGGTCGGATTATGTGATGAATGTCACATAGCAAGCATGGAAGAGCGGTATTCTGGGGATGATCTCAGACACCACTCCTGGTGAACCGTCGTTCCCAGGAGAAGATGAACTGTTGGGCGAGACCGGCTGCTGATCCGAAATGAACCCGCCCAAACTCGGCGAGTTGCCGGTTGTTCCAGCCGGTCAGTCCGTATCGATCTCCCAGTACCCGGCTGATCCAGGTGTCGACCGGGAACGCCTCGAATTTGCCGGCGCCGAAGAGCAGAACACAGTCGGCGATTTTCTCACCGACACCGGGAAGAAGCATCATTCTTTCCTTGGCTTCGGAGTAGGGCAGAGCCTCGGTTTCCTCCAACCATCCGGGTCGTTCGGTCATAAATTGAGCAGTGCCCAGGATATATTTGCGGCGAAATCC
>QNAI01000066.1 GCA_003641745.1 Verrucomicrobiota bacterium
TAGCCTGCGGGGCGTCGGCCGTTACGTGAATGTGAGCATCGATTTTCATGGCGGGATTCCATCCGCTGCCCGTGGATGGCTATTCTTATCCGATTTGGGTCGATCTGTCGATTCCAGATCTCTGCATCGAATGGCCCCTATTCGAACCAGAAGGGATTGGACCAGGCGGAGCCCCCATCGGCTCCGCGTACGGTTACTCGACCGAACGGGCTGTTGAAACCGTCGAGATCGAACTCAAATTCCAAGCCGTTTCCTCCGTCGACCGCGACCGCCGCCGCCGAAAATCCGGTCAGAAATACCCGACTGGCAGGTGAACATCGCAGCAGAAGCTTCGTTCCGTCACGCCGGATATCATGAATTTTCGGCCCGTTGCTCGAGTAGTAGTGGCCGGCTTTCAGAGCCGACAGGAGGGCTTCCGGTTCGAGGCTTTCGCATTTTACCTGGACCCAACCGCGCCCGAAATCGTGTCGCCCGCACGTGCCGTGGAAATCATCCGTCGCACAGACATTGTAGCGAAGACCGCGCGCCAGGGCAACGTCGGTCAACGACCAGCTGTCGGGATGATTGTTGTGATCGACGGCCACGCCGTTATGGACCTCGATCGCGTCGACCATTCCGATCGCTTCGAGGTCCCGCTCGGTGATGCCGTACCAGGAGGGATGGGCCACGGCGACGTAGGCGCCGGCATCCATGGCCCGATTGGCCATCTGCGCGGCCGTTTCGGATTCGCCCGGAGGCGCGAAATCATCGGGCAGGCCGACCGCCAGGATATGCCAGGGGCTGCCGAACTCGGTCAGATCGGTGTGTAACTCGGCGCCGATGATGGTGGTGAATCGGTTGGTCCGTAAGGACCGGGTATCGGTGATCGGAAAATCGTAGCTCGGGAGGAAATGATCGGTCAGGGAAATGAAATCGTAGCCCGCTTCGCGGTATTGGCGGCAAACCTGCTCGGGCGAGTAACCGCCGTCGGATCGATCGCTGTGGGTGTGGAGATTTCCTTTCCAGAAACGGCCTGGGTGGGAGAAGGGAAGTTGATCAATAGACATTTTTTGAGCCTCGTAATATGTGGTGCAGCGACAAGGGAGCAGACCTTTGCCGTCGGTTCAAGTACCTTGCTCAAGTTGACCCCCGATTGAGAAAGTGGAGCAACCGCCCGAGATCCAAAAGACTGTGCGGCTGCCCGGAAGGACAGCCCTCCACGCTGAAAGAAGGATGGAGCAAGGGTCGTGCTTCTGCGCGATCGTAGATGGAGGCATTGTGCTGAGCGGCTGTCTGGGCATGTCCCAGCGTAGCATTGTGAAGACGGAAGGACAGGCGTCCACGCTGAAAGAAGGATGGAGGGCCGTGCTCCCGCGCGACCGCGGGTTGGGCGATAAGCCCGCAAGGTCAGGCCCCTGTGGGGAACGTCCCTGCAATACCGGATTGAGGTTTGTCCGGGATGTGAGAGTGTGGCTTTCCAGTGACTTCAGAACCGATACCGGAAATCCTTTACCAGGACGACGATCTCATCGTGGTCAATAAACCGCCCGGATTGACCAGCGAGTCACCTGATTCGAAGGCGGAGTCGCTGCTCGGGAGGATGTCAGACCATTTTGGGCGACAGTTGATTCTCTATCATCGGCTCGATCGCATGACCTCGGGTTGTATCCTCTTCGGCAGGACCGCGCGTTTCAATCGGGCGATTGCCGGACTTTTTTCGGAAAAAAAGATACGCAAGGAATACTGGGCCGTGGTCGAGGGGTCCTGGCCGAAGGGGCTCAATCGGGTGGAGACACGGATTGCGCCACTGGATGGTGGACGTTGGGAGAATCGGGAGGATTCCGGCAAACCGGCCGTCACCACATTTCGGCGCCTGAGTTCAGCTGAGGGGCGGACCTGGCTGCAGGTTCTGCCGAAGACCGGCCGAACCCATCAGATCCGTCTCCATTGTGTCCACGCCGGCTGCCCGGTGGTTGGCGATGCGCTCTACGGACCGCCCGGAACGAAAGGTTCGCTTCTTCTGCACGCAAGAAAGCTGACCTTCAGGCATCCGGCCGACGCTCGGACCATCGAAGTGGAGGCTCCGTTGCCGGACTATTGGGACGAGTGGATCAGGCTTCAAACAACGGTGCCGCGGCCTCGATAGCTTTTGCCAATCGTTCCTCACCCGTGCCCTGGATCAGGACAAAGCCCACCCCCAATTCTTCGAGCGCCTCCTGCCAGAGCCGGCGGCACATGCGCTGCCCCGACTCGTCAGGAAACGATCGCATTGGATCGCTTTTCCACGGCAGATCGTTGTCGCAGAACAGATACAGGGCCGCGCCCAGAGCCCGGGCATTGCCTTCTGCACGTACCCAATCCGGACAGTGTCCCGCAAAAAGGAGGTCGTTCCATATTCGACAGGTCAGCAGGTCGGTATCGCAGAAAACCAGCTTTCCTGCTTGAGCGATCGCTCTTTCCTCGCCCGACCGTTGCCCGGTTCCGATGGCTTCGAGAGAATCAGCTGTGATGACGCCGTCGTGTTCGAGCCAATACTGCCGGACATATTCGCGTGACCATGGCTCATTGTAGTGGGAGGCCAATGCCTCGGCCAGGACGGATTTCCCCGTTGATTCCGGCCCGTAGATGACGATGCGTTTGATCTCATTCATCGTGTTTCTGTGCCCGCCATGCCTTGGTCCAGGCACGCAGACCGCCGAGTGCCATGAACCAGAAAATGGCGTAAAGAACGGCAAACCAGTAGTATTCCTTCACCCAGAAAACGCCGATCGCGACGGAGTTGGCGATCAGCCAGCCGATCCAGTTTGCCAGGACTTTGCGGGCCTGCAGCCACTGCGACGCAACGCTGAAGGCAAAGACAAAGGCATCCCAATAGGGCAGGGCTGCATCGGTCAGTTGGTGCATGGCCGTGCCCCAGGCCGCCCAGAGGATCAGGGTCGCTGCGGCCCAACCGAGGGTGGCTCCAGTGGAGAGGCTCTGGATGGGCAGTTCCTTCCGTTCCCTGCCTTCGGGATGTGTCCAATGCCACCATCCGTAGGCCAAGGCGATGAAGAAGACGCTCTGCAGGACCGTTTCGGAGTAAAGCCGTCCCTGGAAGCATACATACCCGAAGATCGCCACCTGGACGAGCCCGACCGGAAAGGCCCATATTTTTCGCCGGATCATCAGGCCAACCCCGATGATTCCGAGCACGGTGCCGATCTGCTCAAGCACGGAAGCGCCGATCAACCCCTGCCAGATGGATTCAAGAATTGGATGCAAAGGTGTGTTACCCCAAACCAGGTACTTGGAAACTCACGGACTCCGCCCTGTTCCGGAGTCCGTTCCCTGTGCTCTCAGTGGTCTTAATCTGATTCATATCGAGCAGGTTCACTCACGAGTGCGCTCAAGTCAGCTCTCAGTCGTGAATCTGAAGGCATAGAGATCGGCATCCCTGAGGACAAATCGCAGTCGGAGCGGGCGGCCCGTCAGGGTGGAGACGTCCGAACCGGTCTTCCAGACGACCGGTCGGTCGACCGAGTCGCCGAACGTGGGGTCGCAGTCGCCAAGGGCAAATCCCTCGATCGGACTGCCTGCTTCGTCCTGGATTTCGACCCGCACGTCACCTGCGACGGAAGTCGCGAAATTCAGTCGGAGTTCGTTCCCCTCAAAGACAAGTGGCCGGGTCAGGCATTCCCCACCAGACGCAGGTGCGTTGAGTGACACGAAACCATCGAGGCGAAGCGTGTAGCGGCGCAGGGCACTTCCGGTCTCCATCCAGTAGTCCTCAACCGCATACAAAGAGAGTTCGTTGGGAGCATCGGTCCCCAGGCTTGAAGCCGTCTCGACCAGGAGCCAGGCCAGGTATTGGTGGCCATAGTTCCAGGTCCCGGAGCGTTCGGGACCTGGACGGAGGAATCCTTCCGGCCACTTGGTGAACGATACTCCATCGCGACTGGACATCAGAAGCGATTCGGACAGTGCCGTGCCGTAACGCTCCTGGGCCGAGGACCTGAATTCACGGAATTCCCGATCCGGAAGGGCCCGCATGGAACTCCCCCACGGACGTTCGAGGTAGCGCGCGGGAAACCCGATCAGGATATGGGGTGCCCGGTGATAGGGCTTGATCTGGTTGACATAGAGTTCCTCGGCCGGCGGGTTGCCGAGGTAGGTCAGGTCGGCCTGGTTGGACCAGTGAATCATGTCGGGAGAGGTGGCGGTGCGGATCGACCGGGGACCCTTTGGATCCCAAACGCCCTGCTCCACCTTCCCTTCGGGGAAGCATCGCCAATACGCGCGGTACTCGCCGCGTTCGCCGTCCCAGAACGCGAGATTCTGTGAGTCGAAGGCGCCGTCGGTAATAACCGGCGTGTCGGCCATCTCTGACCACTTGAATCCATCATTCGATTCGATGGCAATCACTCCGTGCGCGCCCCGCGATCGGAGGAAACCCTTGTAGGGTATTTCCGCGGACGGATTCTCGTCCCGGAAAATCGCGGGATGGCCAGGGTCTCCTTCCGCTCGGGTCAGGCTGTTCCGATCCAGGACAATATTGTTCGCCTCGTTTCCATCGTAGGCGACCTGTCCAAGATCGGGCTTCACCCAGTGGATGCCGTCCTTGCTCTCGGCATAACAGGTAAATATGTCCGGGGTCTTTTCGGTGGCGATTTTTCCGGGTTTGAGGCGGATCTTCCACGCTTTATAGTAGAGTTTGTAGAGATCTCCGTCCCGGAACAGGCTGTGGTAGCCGCAGCCATTGCCTTCCCAGGGGGCGTCATGTCGCAGCACAATATCCCGGGGCTGGGGATGATGCATGCGTCGGCTGGCGTGGCCGTCAATCCGGTCGATCAGGAAATCATCGATGAAGAGTTCACGTCGTGAGCCAATGTCAGTCGGTTCGGAATTCTGCATAATTCGAGGGGTTGGAGGTTCGTGCGTGGTGACCCTTGTCTTCGGTCAGGAAATGCGCGAATGACCACATTTCGATTTCGTTCGAATAGACGGGAATGCATCCACCCGGCAAAAGGCAGGATGCTGGGAATTTTAGACAGGATTAACAGGATTGACTGGATTTGCTTCTGCAGGGCTTGAAAAGACAGAGACGGTGATAAGCCGCTCGTTTCTGATGATTCATAGCCATCTGCTGTTCCCAGCCAGGATCCTGTCCATAAGAGACCTGAGGCATGGGGGCTCGGTTGAGTTCAGTCTGGATTCAGAAACAGACCTGCGCCTGCCTCATTGAGGTCTTCCAGCAGGTCCGAGGTTCCGTCGATCAGGACCCGCAGGTCACCACCACTCGGGATCGAGAAAGAGACCTGGTGGGGCAGCAATCTCATTTCGATCGATGTCCCGGGCGCCTTCAGGGTCAGCCATGATGCGTCCGCGGCATAGTCGAGAAGGGGTGCCAGTTTATCGGAATCTTCGATCCGGTCGATCGTTCCTTCGAGGTCGATGGTTTGAGTGAATTCGATCAACACCGAATCGCAATAGTGGCGGAATATCTCGATGAAGCACGCACGGGTTACGACCTCCCTCGAGGTTATGGCGGCCACTTCGGTTCCGATTCGATAGGACCTTGCGTCATCCGGATCCTGATCGATCCAGAGCGTCACCGTGAAGTCGGGTGTCTTGATGATGCCGGTTCCTTCTTCGCAGGAAAAAGAAAGTCCCTTCCGTTTGAGGTGAAACGCCGTCCGGATGTCCCGGTGGAGTTGCTCTGCGCGGTCTTCCAGATCGGGGCTTCCTGCTTTTCTGGTGAACGCCTCCGTCGCCTGGGAATGCCGATCGGGTTCGCGGTGCACGCCTTTGAGAAAGCCACGCAGTCGCCGTATGCGACCCACGTCCCAACCACGCAGGCGCGCCTGATGGAACGGACTTGAAGATTCGTCAGCTTTCTTCTCAGGCATCGATCAACCGAGAGTGGTGCGCACGTTCACCTGAATGCAAACCCGTAGTTGTTGATCTGAACCGGTTGCTCCCGGTTCGGCCCATACTCACCTTTCTGCCCCGACCAGTTCCAGGTAATCACACAGGATCTCGATGTGATGATTGAACAGGGCGGAACTGAGACGATCGCTGACTTCGTATTGACCATCCCATCGCTTGCCGGGTTCGTACACCTTGTATCTGTCGCCCTTGACAATCCACCGGCCGTGTTTGTCCAGCGAATCAATGACCGCCACGACTTCCGGTCGGATGGCGTTCAGTTTCTCGGCGATCTCCTCAGAGGTCATTTCAGCGATCGGACGATAGATATAGGGGTCAACACCGGTCTCCCGGATATGATCAAAACGCTTTTCCCCATTCCTGATCCTTTCACTGAGGTCGGATTCATAGCCATATCCCGTGCGGCGTTCCAAGCTGAGTTCGTCGGTTGAGTCCACCCGGAAACGCCCACGATCATAGTAGAGCGCCCGGCCGGTTCCTATTTCGATGAATCGTGCCCAGAGTCCGTTGGGTAACCGGCTCTCTTCCAGCCAATCGAGGGCATCGGGTATTGGTTCGAGGTAATCCTCGTTCCCGAATTGGGCGAAGAGATCCATCAATACCTGAACGTTCTGGATCGTGACCAACGGGCATACCGCAGGAGGTTCGAACGTACGGGCCCAAGCCGGTTGAAGAAAGTCATTGTATTGTTGCGCCCATCCGGGCTGAGGCGGTGGAAGCTGGGACAGGATGATAAACCACCCCGTTTTTCGGACCGATTCCAGGAATTCATCGCGGTCGTAGTGCCGGTGAGCTGCGAGCATAACCGACAGGCAATCCGCGATACCATGGTCATTGTAGGTGGCGAAGTCGTGGTAGTTTCGTTGTCTGGGATATTTGTGTGGCCAGCCGCCATGCTCCATCTGTGCATCGAGCATCATGCTGAGAGATCGCTCGACGGCCTTGTGGAGAACCGGATCATCGACCACCTGATCAAGGGTCATCAGGAAGCGAATGGCGCTCTGGGTCTGGTCATCATCAAAACTTACCTCGTCACCTCTTGGTTGATCGAAGTGGATCTTATGATCCCATCCACCCAGATCGTTCTGACCGCGGATCAGGGCGGATGCCGCGTCGTTCGCCGCTTCAAGGAATAATGGGTCGGGGAGCACTTCGTACGCGTGCAGGAAACTCATTCCGACGCTCGGAGTGCCGGGAGGCTGCACCTCAATTGTCCGATCATCCATCGGCGGGCCTTCTCCCCACCTCGTCTGAAGATCGAGCGAATAGTAGTAACCGTAGCCACCTTCGATGGCGATCGAGTGAAAGAAATCGATGCCGCGTTCGAGTGCATCCTCCGCCCGTATGGCGAGTTCATGATCTGACACCGGATTTGCGGGTGCCCCGTAGGCAGAAATGGTCAGAACAACTGCCAGGGACAGCGCGAATCCGCAGGTGATTGGAGTATTTCTTAACATAGGTTGGGAGATGAGTTTTACCACAGAGAGCACCGGGGGAACAAGGAGTTGATTGGGGCATAGGGACCAATGATCGTCCGACTCATGCATTCGCTGCCGATCTCAGATTCCCTTCGTGACCTTATGTTACCTTCCGTGTGAAAGATTCTTCGGTATGGATTGAACACGGAAGGAGCGATGCGGGGGGGGAGGGACTCGGCTCTAGATTCTGAATGAACCACAGAGGACACAGAGGACACAGAGAATAAAAAGGAAGAGGCTCGGAATGAAAATTATGTTTGGAGAATTTTATATACTGAGTCTCGTCAGATGGAATAGCTGGTAAGTGAGGTTCCTGCGCGAGCGAATGGCCTGTTTCCTGAACCTCTGTGCTCTCTGTGTCCTCTGTGGTTCAAAAAACTTCAGTCAATAATAAGCCCCATGCAGAGGGTGTCGTGGTATTTCCCATCCACGCGAATTGCGTTCTGAATGCGGCCCTCTCGTTCGAATCCTTTGCGCTCATAAAGGGCGATCGCCCGTTCGTTGTCGGCTCGGGCCTGGAGGTTGATTTTGGTCACCACGCCGCCGCTGCGAGCCCAGGCAAAAAGTGAATCGAGCAGGAGTGAACCGATCTGCATTCTCCAGTAATGTTTTCGCACGGATATCCCGAACTCGCCGGCGTGACATCTGCGCGGTCGATGACCGCTATTGAACCCGAGGGTACCGACGATCTCGTCGCCGACCCATGCGATCAGGAAAAGACTGTTGGCGGACTGACGCTTTTCATCCAGGAAATCAGCCTCTTCCTCTTCGGTCATGCCAAGCTCGCCACGCCCGAAATCGAGGAAGTCGGTTTCCCCGGCAACTTCGTTGATGTATTCCAGTACAGCTTTGGCGTCGGCGGCCTCCGCCTCGCGGACGGTCACCTCGGGTTCGGATCCACGGCTCGTTTTCATGGCGAAATCAACCGTGCGCGGAGAACTGCGCTCTCAAGCATCGTCCGCATCAGAGGGGGTGGGACCGAAGTACCGGGCAAAGAACTCCCTGCACCTGCTCAGAGCCTCAGAGTTCGTTTCATCAGCGATCGCGTTTCGGGTTTCCCCCGGGTCGTTTCTCAGATCGATCAACTGCTCCCGGTTTTCGCCTGAATCGTAGAGCATGTACTTGTGGTCCTTGGTTACGATCATCCTGCCGATTTCGTTCTCCATCGGGATGAATTCTCGTGTGGCAGGCAGGGACTTTCTTTCGGCCAGAGGGCGGAGCGACACACCTATTCGGTCAGCTGGTGGTTCTGCACCCGCGTAGTCGCAGAGTGTGGGCAGCAGGTCCAATCCGTTTGAAACGAGATCGGAGCATACACCCTTCGATGTGACGCCAGGCTGACTGATGATCAGCGGAACCCGGCAGGCTTCCTCGTAAAATACGGTCTTGTGCTCCAGTTTGTGGGCGGAATCGTGGTCACCGTGGTCGCTGGTGAAGATCACCAGGGTGTTGTCTTCCTGCCCGCTGGCGCGCAAGGCTTCGAGAACACGGGCAATCTGTCTGTCCACCATTTCGGTCAACCGGGCATACGCCCACCTGTGCAGTCGCCACTGCTTGTCGCTGTAGTGGGCGCGGGCCTTCTTCTTGAACGGACTCTTCTCAAGAAAGTGACTGATCGCTTCCGGTTCGTCCTCCTGCGGTTGGTGGTTCTCCGGCAACGGTGGACAATGTTCGCTGAAGAACTCGTCTTCGCTGACCCCTTCAGGCCGGCGAAGCGCCCGGTCCAGGTTGGTCATCTCGATCTGACCACGGTCGATCAAGTCCCTTTCGCGGTCCGATGCGGCAAAATCGCGGATGGCCATATAGCAAATGTCGTGGGGATTGATGAACGACGCGCAGAGGAAAAACGGCTGGTCTCGTTCCTTCCGGATGTAGCGTGCACATTCCTCTGCGAGTTCGTCGCGTTCATCCCTGCAAATGAAATCAAAGCCGATCTCCTCGGGGGTCATTCCGGGCAGGTGGACCTTGCCACCGTAGGCGGGTTTATACCCCGCGCTGCGCATCTGCCATCCCAATCCTGAGTCGCGGATTTCCCGGGAGACGGAGTCGATGTGTTGGATGTCGCAGGACCGGAGCCCGATCTCGCTCGGCATCCTTCCGGTCATCAGGCTGAAGCGGGATGGGACGCAGACCGGATTTGCGCTGTAGGCACGATCGAATCTGGTCCCGGTTGCCGCCAAGCTGTCGATAGCCGGCGTTCTAAGGAACCGATTCCCGGCGCAACTCATCATCGAGGCGCTCAGCTGGTCCGCGAGAATCAGAAGGATATTTGGTCGGGCCTGCATTATAGTTGGGTCTTTGTTGGGTTCGCAGAGTTCACTTCCGGCAAACCGCGATCAGGTGGGTGCCGGTATCCCAGCATCCGGGTTGTCGGCAGGTCTCTTTTTCAAGCCTCAGCAGTTCGTTCCAATTAGGCGGAATTTCCATAATCTTCTCGAGTTGCTCTCCCATATTGACCGAAAGGAAGTTGGCAGAGGACATATCGAGGATATGCAGGTGGCTCCGTTCGAGAAGGTCGCGGTATTCCTGAGATCTGAACATGTGACAGAAGTGCTTGTTGTTCGGGTCCGTATGGGGAGTTACATCCCCAGATTCCAGAATCGTATCGATCTGATCGGATGTGAGATACATGATCGATGGAAGAAACGCATGAGCAGCTCCCCAGACCGACATGACGCTGGAGAAGAATATCCCGCCGTTCTTCAGGACTCGGCAGCATTCTCCCAATGCTTGATCGGCCTTCTCAAAAACATAGCTGAGCGGTCCTCCGTAACAGACGACGGCGTCGAAATCTCCGTCCAGGAAGCAGGCCATATCGCACATGTCGAGTCGATGCCAGTCTTCGATGCCCGAAGCAAAACCGAGTTCTTCCGCCTTCTTTCTGTTCAAGGCAAGCTGGCCTTCCGAGAGGTCCGTGACGGTAACGCGGCAATTGAGTTCGACAAGAATCCGGGTGAATCGACCGGCTGCAGCGCCGACCTCCAGTAATTTCATTCCGGGCTCGACGTGTTCCCGAAGAAATTCGGTGTGCAGGTGCAGGCTGATCCTGTCTTGGGGGGTCCGGACAAGCCGTTCCCATTCCTTCTCTCCGTGTTCGTCGAAGAATCGGGATACATCCTCCGGATCGTATTTGTATTCCTTGGGCATCCTCATCGCTTTTCCATTTTGTGGAAGTTTGCCGGTTCTGAGAGCTGTGATGCCGAGAGAACCTGAAGCGGTTGTTGTTCCGAGTCACTCATCGAAAGCCCAGTCGTCGATGATCGCCAACTCGGCTTCCGTGACCTCCGTGTCCGGATGGATCAGGAGATAGCTCTTGAGCGGCATGTACCCGTCCGCGATTTCGTCGTAGGTTTCCTCGGTCTTTTTGGTCCGCTTTTTGGCACTGTAATTCCCCCAATCAGAGTAGTTCAACTCCTCGCGTCCCTCCTGGATGTGGTCCGCGATCCACCAGGAAACAGGAGCGACGTAACTGTACCATGGCCAGATCGTTTCGTTGGAATGGCAGTCGTAGCATTTTGCCTGCAGGATCGTTTTGACCGGTTCTGGGCCATCAAAATCCGCGGTGACTTCCGGATTCGATCGGTCGGGCTGAATGAATTGAATGACCGCAGTCAGGGCTGCCAGGCCAATCAGAGATTTGGTGATGATCTTCATGGTGTCGGGTGATTGATCATCCTTTGGACTTTCTCCCTGTCTGTCAGGCGAAAATTAGGGAAATTAGGTTGATCTCCGCTTGCAGATCTGCGTTTCATTTCGCGGATCGACCTGAGTCGATTCAAATCCTGTTCTCGTCTATAACCATGACTTATTCATGACCAACTACCGCTGCTTTCTGACCGCCCTTGCCTTGATCATCTGTCTGCCCATCGCCCGGGCCGAGCATCATGAGAAGGAAGAGGAGAAGACGCCGCTTGGAGAGGAAATGAGCGCCATTAACAAGGCGTGGCGCCAGATCAAAAAGCAGGCCGAGGATGTGAGTCAGAATGAGGAGACCCTGAAACTTCTGGACCAGGTGATTGAAAACTGCAAAACCGCGGTGGACATGGTGCCCATCCTCAGTGAGGAGGTTTCTGAGGACAAGCGGCCTGCTTTCATCGAGGCCTATAAGAAGGAGATGATGAAGCTCGACAAGCAGTTTGAGTCACTCAGGAGCGCTCTTGAAGCCGGCGAAAACGGGAAGGCCCAGGAACTCATCAAGAAGATCGACGACTTTAAGAAGAAGGGGCACAAGGACTATAAGCCCGAGGATGATTAGCGGAGCTCCTGATAAGTTCTTTCGCTACGGGCACGGACGATCCCCCCTGCTGATGCAGGGCTGTCCGCCGGGAAGTCGCGCGGGGCATATTTGTTGACTCTCCAAAGTCTTCGCCCGATAAGAGGCCTCATGATTTTTGAATCCAGAGCCTATGCACGTGCTGGTTTGCTGGGAAATCCGTCCGATGGGTATTTTGGCAAGACCATCTCGATTGTGGTCCGGAACTTCGGGGCCCATATTTCTCTATATGAATCCCCTGAACTGCATATAGAGCAACAGGCGGAAGATCAGAACATATTCAGAAATATATATCAGTTGGTGGAGTCTGTTGACCTGACCGGCTATTATGGTGGTGATCGATTGATAAAGGGCGCCATCAAGAAGTTCTGTGAGTTCTGTGATTCCCAATCGATTCGACTGCACGGAAAAAATTTCACCATAAGGTACCGATCGTCGATACCACGCCAGGTCGGCCTGGCCGGCTCAAGTGCCATCGTTACGGCCACCATCAAGGCTTTGATGGCGTTTTATGAAGTGGAGATTGAGGATGAAATCCTGCCCAACCTTGTTCTTTCGGTGGAGACCGAAGAATTGGGCATCAATGCCGGCCTTCAAGACAGGGTCATCCAGGTTTATGAAGGTTGTGTGTTCATGGACTTTGAAAAGACCATCATGGAGTCGCAGGGTCATGGGGATTACGAACGCATTGACCCATCGCTTCTACCAAACCTGTTCATTGCCTATAAGACAAATCTGGGGAAGGTATCCGGTGCTGTGTTCAGCGACGTGAAGGCCCGATTTCTGGAAGGAGACCCCCTTGTGGTCGATACCCTGGCGGAAATAGCCGAGGTCGCGGCAAAGGGGAAAAAGGCCATCTTAAGTGGCGATCACGGTCAATTGGCCAAACTTGTTGATAGGAACTTTGACCTCAGGTGCAAAATATTTTCCATCAGTGAGAGCAATCGTGAGTTGGTAACCGTCGCACGGAAATGTGGAGCGTCGGCAAAATTCACCGGTTCGGGAGGATCCATTATAGGAACCTATGAAAGTGATGAAATTTTGCGGAGTCTCATTATTAACATGAATGCCCTGAAGGCAAGGGTGATCAAACCATTCATAAACTAAAGGGCATTATGATTAAGAAAGCAGTAATACCGGCAGCCGGACTTGGAACAAGATTTTTGCCTGCGACCAAGGCGCAGCCAAAAGAAATGTTACCCATCATTGATACGCCTACCATTCAATATGTGGTTCAGGAGGCGGTTGATTCGGGTATCGAGGACATTCTGATAATCAGTGGCAGGAACAAGCGGGCGATGGAGGATCATTTTGACCGGAATGTTGAATTGGAGGATCGGCTGGCCAAGGAGGAGAAGGACACGCTATTCAATGAGATTCGACATATTGCGGATATGGCAAATATCCATTATGTCAGGCAGAAGGAGATCCTTGGATTGGGAGATGCCATATATTACGCGCGATTCCACACGGGGAATGAGCCGTTTGCGGTGTTGCTTGGTGATACGATCATTAATTCGGTCATGCCGGTGACCCAGCAGCTGATTGATGTGTATGAACAGTATCAGGCGACAACGGTTGCGGTGGAGGTCGTGCCAAGAGACAAGGTGTCGAGATATGGGATTGTGGGCGGCGAGAAGTTGAGCGACCATATCATGGCGATCGACCAGTTCATCGAAAAACCGTCGGTTCAGGAGGCGCCGTCAAATCTGGCGATTGCCGGCAGGTATATACTGACCCCGGAGATTTACACCGCATTGGAGCAGACGCCGAAAGGCAAAAACAATGAACTCCAGCTCACTGATGCCCTGATGAACCTTACCCATAAGGAAAAGGTGGTCTCTCATACTATTCAGGGCAAAAGATATGACATTGGCAATAAGTTGGATTACTTGAAGACAACCGTGGAATTTGCCTTGCGCCGAAAGGAGTTCGCAAAACCGTTCTATGACTATCTGAAGAAGATCGTGGAGGAGAATGACAGGCCACTCTGAATTATTCGAGACGGCCAACGAGGCAAGGATATGGGTGCGTTGGGTTTCCCGGTTTTCTGCAAAACGCTTGAACAGACCCCAGTCTGAGAAGAAGTTCAGACAGGATTAACAGGATTGGCTGGATAGGTTTCTGAAGGCTCTGAAAGGACGGAGAAGGCGATAGGTCGTTTTTCTCTGATCATCATGATCTTCTTCTCAGACCGGATCCTGTGAATTCTGTTAATCCGTCAAAAAAAGTTTCGAAGGGTTAGTCTCCTAGAACGCCTCAACGAGTTCCACCATCTTCTCGTAGTTTCGCAACGCCAGGGCCGGCAGTTCCCGCCCATAGGGACAGGATGATGGCATCAGGACGAATCCCCGGCCGGTTCCTGATGTTCCTTCCTCGAGGGCGCGTTTGATTTTTTCCGCAAACCGGTCAGTGGGCAGGTTCTCGATGTCATTTGATTCGAGATTGCCGAAGAGGACCATGTCCCTGCCGTATCGTTCCCTTACATAGGCCAGTTCAACGTCGCCTTGGGGAGGCGGTTCGATGGGATCGAGCGCATCCGCGCCCAAGGCAGCGATATCATCCAGAATGGCCTTGAGATTTCCGTGTGAATGGATGCGGGCAAATCCGCCAAACCTCTGGATTGTCTCAACCATGGGCCTCACATACCGGCATACATACTCCCGGAACAGATATGGCGGCAGGAAGGGAGACGAGGCGTACTCCGGACCGAATATCCGCCAGAGACGACCGGGCAGTGCTTTGGCCACGGCCTCTGTCTTTGGCAGGAGGGTCGAAGCAAAGCGCTCCAGAAGTCTGTGAAAGAGGGCCTGTTCGGTCAGGGCGATCACCGTGTAGTCGGCCAGGTCAAACAATCCTGCCGCAAGGCAGAGCGGATCGGGTGTGTCGATCATCACTATTCCCGTGTCGCCCAAGGCGGTCTCCGCTTGAATGACCGCCTCAGTGGCCATCGCGCCCTTCGAATCGGGCTCGGGTATCTCCAGGAACGCTTTCAGGTCATCGACATTCTTGAGCAGCGGTTCGACGGTCCACACCGTGTCTATGCCGGGGTCGCGCCGGGTGAGTGAGGTCAGGGTACGGGTTCCGATCTGAATGCGCCTGCGGGTGAAACGGTTCCCATCGCGCATATAGGTTTTGGCCTCCGAGATCGATTCAATCGGATCGGGTTGGATGCGGGCAAAGGAAACACCTCGCAGGACAATGCGATCGGTCTTTTCCCGGGCCAGATCAATCAACGGCCGCCAGGATGGATGGTTGAAGATGTTGAACGGATCACTGTCGTCAGGATCCTGATTCATACCGTTCAGTTCATAGAATGAGACCGGAGGCCGATCTACCTGCTCGCCACGCAAGGTGGCCATGAGTCTTTCCCGTCGGTTCATTGGTTTTATTGTGTTTTGGGTGGGGTCGCCGGATATCGTGTACCATCAGGACGTTGGTTTTGGAAAGGAATTCGGATGCCGGGCGTGGCTGACCGATCCTCGTGCACCAACATTCGTGAACTGGTGGGCTGGTATTGTTGGTCTGTGCGTGCAGGGTCCGTATCTGGTGTTCAACTGTAGGAGAGGCTTAATGCCTCGATGGTCTGCGTGATCGAGGCATTAAGCCTCTCCTACTGAAAAGGCGGCGATGTAATCTCTGTTTCCGGTCAGACCTCATCGATTCATGGCTGTCCGAATACCCGTCCATCTGCTGGCAATTTGAACTTTTTCATCGATTTTCCTAAGAAAACAGCCGTTACCGTGTCTACATGGGTGAGGTGAAGAAGATTTGTCATCAGAAAAACCATGAAATCCCTGGCGTCCAATCAGGATTCACCCCAGCGTACTGACCCCAGAAGTCCGCTGATCCCGCTTCCCATGGCATCCGGAGAATCGAATACGACCCTGGTGGCTCTCTTCGAAGCTGAAGAGAGTCGGATTCTGGGCTTCGCGACCGGCCTGGTGGGTCGTCGTGCGGTGGCTGAGGAGTTGGTGCAGGAGACGTTTGTGAGGCTGCACCAGGTCTGGGATCAGGTGGATAACCCGCGCGCCTGGCTCTACCGCAGCCTGCGGAACCTGGCGGCCAACCATCTCAGAGACAGGCGGGACGAAACCGAACTCGACGAAAAACGGGAATCCGGGTCCGGTGAGAACGCACTTCCCGATGAGGTCCTGGGGCGCATGGAGGCGGTGGGAACGATGCGGCTTCTGGTGGCCGAGATGGCGCAGGAAGACCGGGATCTGATCCGGTTCAAATACGAAGAGGGGCTGAAATATCGGGAGATCAGTGAACGGACGGGCATCAGTATCGGGAACGTTGGTTTTCGCCTTCACCACCTTCTCAAGAGCCTGGCCGTCGGTCTGCGCCAGGCGGGAATCGAAGGGAGCCGGGGATAGGAGGAAGATACCATGAGTCACGACGATAAAGACAAGAGCCCCGACCTTAATCTATGGATCGACCCCGAGTTCGAAGCACGGGTGATTGCCTGGGTCCTGGGCGAAGTGTCCGATTTTGAAGCGGCGGAGTTGGAGCGGTTGATCAAAGATAAACCAGAACTCGCCCTGTTCAGGAAGCGTATCGAGGCCGCCCACGGTCTGGCTGCGGAGGCGATGGGTCCGGAGGGTGACCCACTGCGTCTGTCGCCCGAACGGCGAGCTGAACTGCTGGCGCGGATCTCGGAACCCGTTGCGGATACCGAGCCGGACAGGCCGATCGTTTATCGGAGATCGCCGGCCATCAATTGGCGCAAATGGCTGCCGGCGGGAGCTGTTTCTGTTGCGGCCTCCTTCATTTTGGTTTTCGGGGTTGTTCGAATGGGTCTGCGTCACACCGAATTCGGCCAGGCCGACTTTTCGCAGTCGCTGGAATTACCCACCCCGCCGCCGCCTCCGACTGAATGGGACGGGCGCCGGCTTGGTCGGGAGGAACCAATGAAGCTGAAATTGGAGTCCGGATCCAGGGTGTTGCTGGATGGACCGATTGTCGATCCGCTCAGCGTCAATCAACTGGAGATCGCTCTCGATGTGGGTATCGGTGGACTTTCCGGCACGATGGACGAGTTCGATCGTCAGGTGGGACAGGACAAGCAGGCGATCGCCGCGGCGGTCGATTCCTCAATTCTTTACAAGGGTGAAGGGATTGGGAGCGAAGAGGTTTTCTATGAATACGGTGATCTCGATCGCCTCGACGCAAACAAGCCGGCCGTAGCCGGGCGCTCAAATTCGCTTTTTCAGAGTGCCGGCACGACGGCGCCCGCTCCGAGCAGTCGGGAGCGTGCCAAGCTGAAAGATGTCACCGAAACGGAGGTCGTCGTCCTGTCAGCATTCGAGGTTTCCTCAGACGACGAGGATCCGGGTTATCGTGCACCGAATACACCCTGGGACTCGCAACGGAAAAGCCGTAATACAGCTTTTGTGCATAGCCCCTCGCCGTTGGTTGCGGAAAAGAAAGACCAGGCTGAAGTCCGCAGCGTTGTCGGTGGTAAGATCCTGGGCGACACCAAGGTTCCAAAGTCTTCAGGCGAGTATGCAGCGACCCCTTTCACCGTTGCAGAGGTCAACGCTCTCGAGGAGTCGGTATCCACATTTTCACTACATGTAAGCGATGTCTCTTTCAGACTGGCCCTGGCGGCACTCGATCGTGGACAGATGCCGAATCCGGAAATCATTCGTCCCGAGGAATTCTACAATGCATTCGACTACGGAGATCCGGCGCCGACCACGGCGGAGA
>QNAI01000067.1 GCA_003641745.1 Verrucomicrobiota bacterium
ACCACGGCGTCCTCAAACGCCCTGCATCGACCTTCATCCCTTCGGATGGAAGGTTGGCTTGCATTGCTTTGCCAGGTCATCGCGGATCTGCTCCAGAAGCTGATCGATCGCCACTTTGGGTTCTTAAGGGCACCTTGATTAATTGGAGATTGACTGTCTCGAATTAATCAAAGTGCCCTTTAGTTGAGAATGCCGCTTTTAGAGCGGTTGTTCAAATGGGAAATTCCCGTTTCCGATGATATTCGGATAAGTGGAATCCGTGATGCGATTGCCTAATACTCCCCTTCGATGCGGACCTGACTGAATCAAAAGACCCAAACGTTTCAGAAAAACCACAGAGGACCCAGAGAGCACAGAGGAAGGAAGGGTGAGGTTGCGTGGATACTCTGTGCTCTCTGTGGTAAAAAAATAACTACACTTTGTATCTTCACTTTCAGTGAACCTGTAAACTCTGCCATATTTCCCGTAACCTATTGGTATGCAGTAATATATGGATATTTCAGTTTGATTTTATGAGACTATGAGGAAGAGTTGATGCTTGAATTGGGATGGCCACGGGAGCCGTGATGAAGTGTGGTTCGCGGCTCGACGAACGCGGCGGTTCTGTTCAATGTCTGGCGGTCTGAGCAGCAGTCAGCTTCGTTCATGCGGCGTGCAATGGACCCATACCGGCAACGGGTGAGCGGCAGGCCTTCCATCGAATCCCATCAATACCACCATGAGCACAGTCAATTACGAATCTCGACGCCGCGCCCTGGCGGGCGAGCCCATGATGGGCACGTTCATCAACACCGGGTCTCCGATCTCTGCCGAATTGGCCGCACAGGCCGGACTCGATTGGCTCATGCTCGATCTCGAGCATGGGATGGGGTCTTGGGAGGGATTGCTGCAGCAGTTGATAGCGGTCTCAGGCCACCCGATCGCACCGGTGGTCCGGCTCCCGTTTCTGCGGCCGGAATACTTCAAAAGAGCATTTGATATGGGAGCGATGGGGGTGATGGTGCCTTACGTCGAGTCGGCTGAACAGGCGGCGGATGCGGTGCGGTTCACACGCTATCCACCAAGGGGTATCCGGGGAGTCGCCAAGTTCAATCGAGGCGCGGAATTTGGCGGGCGCTTCACGGAGTGGTTGGAGAGAAGTCACGAGGCGACCCTGGTCATCGTCCAGATCGAATCCAGAAAGGCTTTGGACAACCTTGATGCCATCGCGGCGACGGAAGGCGTCGATGTTCTTTTCATCGGTCCTCTGGATCTCTCGGTCAGCCTGGGGATACCCCAGCAGTTCGATCATCCGGATTTTCGCGCGGCAAAGGCCGCAGTCGCCGCCGCCGCAAGAAAGCATGGAAAAGCCGCCGGTATCCTCGGGTTCGACCCCGAGCAGATCGGCGATCTGTTGGCCGAGGGCTTCAGCTTCCTCAGTGTGGGCTCGGATGGCGGCTATCTGGCGGCGGCCTTTCAGAATCTTGGCGGGAAGTTCACCGAGCTTTCCGCACCCCGAAACGGCCATCCATCGTGATGAAGACGATACGAGCCGTTCTCGCCCTTTTCGCCTGCATCGTGTCGAACGTCACCGCGACTCAATCCGAGACCAATAGTTCGATGAACAGTATCCTCTCTCGTATCGACTCCCACGATTTCAACCCCGGCGATGCGATGACCATGGATCGCACGCTGGGGACACCGGGAATCGCCGATCTCGATAATCGTGATTGGCGAATCCGAATGCTGGCCGTAGGTGACATGGTGCGCCTTGGGGAGGATGGCATTCCGGAAATCGTCGCAGCGCTCGATCACGAGAATCCTCACGTTCGTTACTTGGCGGCGATGGCCCTGGGCATCCTGCGGGCCGAATCAGCGGTTCACCCGCTCTCTGAAGTGCTCGGTGAGGACCCGGTCATTACGGTCCGTTCCCAGGCCGCGATTTCCCTGGGTCAGATCGGGTTGGAATCGTCGCTTGCGGCCCTGGAGACAGCGCGCGGGTCGGACCCTTCCCGCGATGTGACCCACCAATGCGAACTTGCCATCCATCAGATCATCTCCGCTCAACCGGCCACCGAAGAACTCGCCTCGGCCTGGCGCTCACTCGACGAATCGACCTTCGAAACGATTGAGGTCGGGAGCCCGGCGCCCGATTTCGTGCTCACTGACGCAGATGGTCGCCCATGGGAACTGTCCGCCCATCGGGGGAAACCGGTTGCCCTGATCTGGGTCTTTGCGGATTGGTGTCCGGTTTGTCACGGCGAGTTTCGGGAGTTGATTGAGTTGCGTGAGGAATTCGAAGAAGCCGGAATCGAAGTGGTCACGCTGGAGATTCACGACAGCTACCGGACACGGGTGATGGTGGGGAAGGAACTTGAACCGGAGTATTGGTTCGCGGACGAGCCCTTCATGGAGACCTATGCCAGGGAAGTATGGTGGCGGCATCTTTCAGACCGCGCGGGAGCGGTCGGTGCCACCTACGGGGTCGATCCCCTCGCTTTCGCCGTTCATTCCGAGTACATCAACCGACCGAGCACGATCGTAGTCGATCGCGAAGGAATCATACGGATGGCCTACTACGGAACCTTCTGGGGCGATCGCCCGAGCATCCACCAGATGCTGGAGATGATGGAGACCGGCTACTACGAGTTCCAACATCCCAAGCGTCTGGAGTGATGGCAGGGGGCAGGCTTTGCCCCTGGCATCCGGGAACGTCGACACAGTGACGTTGCTACACCAGAGCTCAACTTGTGAAGATGTAGCAACGGTGCTGTGCCGCCGTTCCCCATAGCCGTGGGTCATTCGAAGGGGTCAAACCTGAATGGCTGATGTCGGCAGAATCGCTGCCTTGGTACCTGCATTGGGATGCACGAATGCAAGGAATGACCCCGTGCACGGTGAATCAGCTCCGTTTTGCTTTCCAGTCGCGGATGACGATGCTGTCGCCGTCCCGTTGGACCGTGACCTTCTGGTGCTCCCGCCACCCGAGTGCAGTGATGTCGGATCTGGGAATCGTCACGTAATAGGTGTAGTTTCCCGTCTTGGTGAGCTTTCGGACAGTCTCGGAGTCGGCGACTTGCGTCGGTTTCTTTGTGGTTTTACGTTTCATGTTCAAGGATCTGGTGCTATGTAGGACCTACATAGTTCCTACATAGTTCCTACATAGGAACTACGTAGCATGGTTGAAGAAATCGGCAAGGAATTTTTCAAGGTGCTCGCAATCATGCATGCCGATGCGTAGTCTGTGCCCTCAATTCTCAGAAAGGACTGACGGATGTACATAATAGGAGACGAAGAGATCGAAGCGGTGGCACGCGTCATCAAGAGTGGGCACCTGTTCCGCTATCACGAAGGCGGAGAATGCGCCCGATTTGAAGATCGCTGGGGCGAGTATCTGGATCGGCCTTATGTCCGGCTCTGCGCGAGCGGCACCAACGCATTGATCTGCGCCCTGTCGAGTCTTGGCGTCGGCCCGGGAGATGAGGTGATTGTCCCGGCCCATACCTATATGGCGACGGCATTGGCGGTCCTGAGTTCGGGCGCCATTCCGGTGATCGCGAATATCGATGAGTCCATCACGCTCGATCCCGATTCCTTTGAACAGTGGATCGGGGCCCGAACCAGGGCGGTCATCCCGGTTCACATGTGGGGATTGGTATGTGATATGGATCGCATTCTCGAGATCGCCCGTCGACACCATGTTCTGGTTATCGAAGACGCCTGCCAATGTGTGGGTGGCGCCTACAAGGGACGGGCAGTCGGTTCCATCGGGGATGCCGGTGCCTTCAGTTTCAACTTCTTTAAGAACATGACCTGCGGGGAGGGGGGTGCGGTCATTTCGCGGGACAAGATCGCTCATCAGAAGGTTTCCTGTCTGATCGATTCGTGCGGGTTCTTCTGGACGGGGAAGGACGAGGGCGTCCGCCCATTTGCGTCCGGAAGTGCTCGGGCTTCTGAATTTCAGGGCGCCATGCTGAATGTTCAACTGGACCGTTTGCCCGGAATGCTCGAACGCATGAGGAACGAGAAGAAGCGGATTCTGGCGGAAACCGCCGATCTGGATCTGTCGCCGGCGCCCTGCCACAGCCTCGACCATGAGTGTGGCTCACACGTCGTCTACAACCTGCCCGGGGCGGCCGAGGCGGACGCATTTGCAGAACGGGTCGATGGGACCGTTTGCGGCAAAACCGGTCGGCACACGGCCAGCGAGTGGAGCCCGGTACTCGATCATACAGGGCATGTGAATCCGGGGATGGATCCATTCAAGAACAAAGCCAATCGTGAATGCCGCATGGATTACGACCCTGGTAACTACCAGCGATCGCTCGATATACTCAACCGTTCGGTCATGGTCGCCACCCATCCCGGGCATGCCGAGACCGAGACCGACGGGATCATCCAAAAGATCAGAACCGCAGCCAAAGAAATTCAGGCGAAATCAAGTTAGAGATCAGGCGGGAATGGTTAGTTAACCCTAACGTTTCAAAAGACTGGAGACTGGAAGAAACTCCCACTAATCTGCACGAATCACCACGAATAGTCCCAGCAGTAGCCTTGGATTGGTGGTGATTCGTGCAGATTAGTGGGCAGAGAAAAGGTAATTCTCCGATCCTCACTTCCAGTGGCCTTATGATTTCCACTACATAATGAGGTGACTCATAAGAATACGGTCTTTTAGAAAAATGTCCGTTCAATTTTATGAGACTATGAGGTTAATCCTCGTGCTCGGGATGGTTCCGGCGGTGGCCGTGGTGGTGGTCATGGCCCATGGCGTGCATGCGGTTGTGCAGGCGCCGGTAGGCGGATTCAATGACCGTGCGCATTTCGCGATAGCGCCTGGTCTCGGCCCGGGTTCCCACGTCGTCGAGAAAAGCCAGGGTGCCCTCGATCTGTTCCAGGATGACGACTGCATCCGCAGCGGAGAAGAAGGGCGACTCCTCCAGGTTCACCATGACGGGGGTGGAATGAGCGGCGATCATTTCTTCCTTGTCGGCGTATTGCGCCCTCACCAGGAGGGCCAGCCATGAACTGCGCTCGATCCGCAGGTTCCAGGTGCCCGAGTCCTCCGCCGCATCGACCGCCCTGCTTTCCCGAATCTCTCCATTCACGACAAGGTCCACCCGGGTCATGGGGATGGTGACGCTGGCGACCTTCCAGTTGATGTCCACCGTGCCCCCGGTCGACGTCATCGGGATGACGCTTCCCATGGTTTGACCCTCCACCGCAAATTCCAGAAGCGGACCGTAGGTGCAGAAGGTTTCCTTGCGTCGAACCGCTTCCATCCAGGTGTCGTTGGAAAACTCCTGGCCGTCCGGGATTCGAGCGTAGGTCCGGATATTGCCAACCGCGGTGGAGACCCCCATCTTGTCGGTTCCTCCCACCGCCGGCACCAGGTACCCATTATTCAGATACTGATACCACGAAGTCAGGGAATAGGGGTTGATGCCGGCATAGAGATCGCCCCAGGAGCACATCTCAATCCCGTCGATTTCCTCCAGGACCAGGGTGGCTGCGTTTTCCATGCGAGGCTGCGGGAAGTGGGGCATGATGACCAGACCTCCCTGTTGCCTGCATTGTCGGGCCCACTCGGTCATCAGGACTTCGACCGGGTCCCCGATGGCCGATTCCTGGGGTCCTCCGCTGCACATGGGGGAAATGATATTTCCATCGTAACCGAGCAGGGAGATATGGCCGAGAACGTGCTGCCGGTTTTCGGTGCCGACCCGTACCAGGTATTCACCGTCGCCGCCGGCCTCCTTGGAACCGAAGGTCGTCTTGCCATCGAAATCTCCCACGTTGGTCATGAGCTCACCCCACTGGCTGGCCAGGAGGTTGATCAGGTTCACACCCTCGGCGGCGCCTTCCAGCATGGCGGTGGCAGGCGAGAGGAAATGAACATGGGTATCGGCCGTGATCCAGCCCTTCTCCCGCCAAGGGAGGACCTTTTCCAATTCGATGGTCACTTCAGTCGTCTCGGGTCCGATCGCGACCACTTTGCGGATGGGGCGTATTTCGAATCCCTTTGTGACCTCGACGAATACGTCGCCGATCGGAAGGTCGATCAGGGTTTCACCCGGCACATAGGCACTGATGTGGGCATCCAGCCCTGTTCCCTGGCTGAACTCGGGTGCGTAATCCTCGAACCAGCGATCGTTTGGTATCCGGTGGTGATCGACGGGCGGAAGATACTCGCCTTCGCCTCCATGGATGTGAAGTTTGACCGGTACCGGTTTCTTTGTTTGCCGGTCGACCGTCCTGAACAGCACCCTTTGATGGGCTGGAGGGACGATTCGAATACCTTTGTTGCCCTGATCCGCAATTCCAGATTCCAGATTGGCGACGGGTATGGTTCGGCCCCAGGAGAAGTGGAACTGCGCTTCAGGGTGTGCTGAGAACTCAACCAGGAGTTCGCTCTCGGCGACGTCCGGCTTCAGATTCTGGCGACTGTCTTCCCAATCCTGATTCGGGTAGGATTTTCTCGGGACGACCGAGATCACGGCTCCCAGGTCGAGTTGTATCTGGGACAACAGGCCATTCTCGTCGAGGGTTGGCTCAAATTCAGTTTCGTTCGGCAGATGGACCACCGCTTTCTGACGTCGGTTCCAGCGCAGGGGTGTCTGGTCGGTGAACCCGGCGGTCAGACCGAAGACCACGACCGCCCCACTGACCGGTTCGAGTCTCACCCCGACCAGCGGCACGTTCTTGCGCGGGTTTTCGAAGGCCCAGAGCCAGGTCACAAAGGATCCGCTGTCGGGCATGGCCGCTTTGGTCTGACCCTGACCCCAGGGCGTGCCGGGTTTTTGATCATCGAAGGGATGGGGCTTCCGGTGGGCCACGCACGAGGAGCAATTCTCACCCCATACCCTCTGGATGGGTCCGATTTCGTAGCGCCGGCGGATCGCCACCTTTTCTTCCTTTCCGTCTTCATAGACAAAAACGTAGTCGGCCGCATGGACGCTCATCCGGCCGGTACCGGGGATCGGTGGGATAAAACCGTCTTGATTGGTCTCTTCCTTGCGGAGGTCTGAGGTATGCAGGAGGACAAACCAGGGAGCCGTGGTGGGGGAGGCCAGCGACAGGGAAACCGGTTTGTCGGCGACTACGGCGACTCGATCGACTTCGAATGGAATGCCCCAGCAAACGCAGGATCCCCCGGGCGCAGACTCCCGGGCTTCGGAGAACTCGTCTGAGAGGTGGCTGCCGTCCAAATCTTCGATCCCACTGTTGACGTCTATCTCGATGGTCTCGAAGAGCGATGAAGCGGGTCCGTCTTTAGAGCTTTTCATTGGTTGTGGATTCGCGGGTTGGCGATGATGCCGGATCGATTGGTGAGCCAATGGGATACGATCAAACCGGTCAGTCGTTCACGAACGATCGAATCCTGAGATCGATCGAGTGGCAACTCAAGTGAACACGGATGTCCAAGGGGCTGCGAACTCGTCGTGGCAGGGGTCAGGACTGCCTGAACCAACCGTCTATCCACTCCGTCAGGCCATACCTTCCAGACGCCGGAGGTTGTCGTGGCCGGCCTGAACCCCCATGAGCACCTCTTCAATGCCCTCGAATTCGAGTGAAAGCACATGGTCGTAGCCGGCGCGTTTGATCGTCTTCAGGCATTGCAGGACCGGCACGTTGCCGTGTCCGACGATCGCACCCCTCAGGTAGTTGCCACCACGGGAGATCAACCAGCCTTCACCCGGGTAGGGATCGGTCCCTGGCTTTACATGGAAATCCTTGGCGTGGCAGTGGAAGGCGTAGGGCATAAGGCGGCCGACCGCCGTGGTGGGGTCGTCGTCGGCGCAGAGGAAATTTCCCATGTCGAGCAGCACGCCAAAGTTCGGGTGATCGACCGCTGTTACCAGTTTCTCCACCCGCACACTGTCCTGGCAGAAAAATCCGTGGTTCTCCACCATGGTTCGGATTCCTTTTCCCTCCGCATAGCGGGTCACTTCGCGGCAACCTTCAGCCAGGCGGGGTAGGGCGGCGTCGAAGCTCCTGGGGCCGACATGATCTTCCGGCCAACCGGCGGACGCGTCGTGCCGCATGCTGGGAGCACCGAGGATCACGGCAATATCTACTTCGCGCTTTACCCGTTCGATCTCGGTCTCCAAGTCTCCACCTGACCCTCTGAGAAAATCCGCCCCGATGGTGTAATTGGCGATTTCAATCCCCACGCGGTCTGCCTCCGCCCGCAATTCGGCCGCAAAGCCTGCCAGGGTCTTGCCCTCCGGTACCGTGATGGTGGAGAACTCGATCACATCGAAGCCGATATCCTTCGACTTTGCGATCACCTCAATCTGCGCCATTTCGCCCGTGCGAACCAAGCGACTGTAACTGTAAGAACTTACCCCGATTTTCATATAATCGAGGCTGTCGTCCGGACGGGCGGAAGCAATCAGGAATCAACAAAAAAACGGCAGGCGCAGGGCACTAGCGCCGATGGGGTGAAAGGGGAGCAGGATCGGTTGGACCTGCCCGGGGCCACCGCTTTCGTCAGGTTTTGGGATCCTTGGATTTGCAGCAGGTGCTCATGCCGAACGGAAGGTAGGCGGGACACCATCCGATGGCTGCGGTTCCCAAGGGGATGAGCCCGACCAAGCCCCACCAGCTCTGGGTGGTATAGCCGAGGACAAGGATGGCGATGCCCACCACCAGGCGTATGATTCGATCCAGCGCTCCCATATTCAATTTCATAATCGTAAGGGCCCTCAAGTTTTGATTAGCTTTACGGATTGATCCGGAAAACAATCCTAATGTTTTTTCCGGAAATAACACGCATTTTGTTACAATCAAGAAATGTGATGCCAGCCAGGCGTAACTGAAATGACCCCCCCCTCCTGTTCGTTCGTGACGACTTTTCGGGATTTGCTCCGGATCACCGGACCCTCCAATGAACTCTGACTTGAGACCCTCTCCTGACGATCCCGAGATCCTGGTGCACCCTTTGGTGCGTATTTGCGGCCCGGCTTTTCAGGAGCCAATGGTGTGCACGGGCGGCGCGGCTCTGACTGGAGACGGGCGCACGATTGTGGCCTACGCGGGGCTCCGGGGAAGCCCTCATGGATTGGACCCCGGGGAGGGGAGTCTTTCTGTCCGGTATTCGAATACTCCGGTCCTGTCACGGAATGACTGGACCGAAGGGCGTGAGATTGTCCGTCATCAGGACTGTAATGCCGTCGGGCCTTCAATCCTGCGCGATCGCGACGGTGTCCTCTGGGTCTTCTACCTCGGATTTGTGCGCAGCGAATGGAAGGACGGTGAACCCACCGATCGGACCATTTCAAATGTCTGGAGTATTCGGAGCTTCGATGACGGGGCCACCTGGGTGGATCGGAAATGCATCTTCGAGGGTTATTGCGGCGCCACCCGCGGTGCGATTCAGGTCTCTTCCGGAGAGATTGTGGTGCCGATTTCCTATGTAGTGAAAAATCCGGGACGCTATCTGAGCGCCTGCCTGGTCACCCGCGACAGAGGTCAGTCCTGGGAACTGAACGGAAGTGTGGATATCGGGCAATGCGGCGATCACGCCGGAGCGGTGGAGCCATCTGTAGTTGAGCTTCGTGACGGACGGCTCTGGTTGCAGATAAGGACGAATCTCGGAGTTTTCATGGATTCGTTTTCGAGTGATCTGGGCCGGACGTGGTCTTCACCGGTTCGATCTGCCATTGGCAGTCCGAGCGCCCCGGGAATCCTGCATCGACTGTCAAGCGGCCGAATCTGCATGGCTTGGAACAATACCATGGATCGGGTCGACGAGGTGGAGGCGGTCGAGGGCGCGGAGTTCTCCGGGAGCAGCCTCGCACACAATCTGCGCGATGTCCTGTCCATCGCATTTTCGGATGACGATGGGGCATCCTGGACAGGACCGGTCGAGATCGCCAAGTCCATCCAACTCTCCTATCCGAGATTGCTTGAGACCTTGCCCGGAGTGATTCTATGCGGGTGCCAGAGGGTCGAACCCGACTGGAATCACCTGCGCCAGGTCAATATTCTGCTGAATGAGTCAGACTTTGCGGTCTGATTGAGGACGGGGGAGGGGTCATTGCTCACTATCTTGCATGCCAATGCGAGATATGTGCTTTGACCCCTTATGCAGATGACGGATGACGGGGGATTGGGGAAGAGATCGGAAGTCAGCGATCAGAAGTCAGCGGTCAGAGGACGGTCGACATCCTGCATGTCAATGCGGGATGTCGAGCTGTGACCCCTTTCGGCGGCGAACAGAGGACAGCGGTGAGAGGTTGGAAGACGGAGGGCGGAGGAAGAGGTCAGCACAGATGGTATGAAGCTAAGCGATGTCGGACCGGTTGAAGGGGTCAAAGCGTAAGTTGCGCATTGGCATGCACAACTTCACGCAATGACCCCGCCGTTCGGACCGTTTCAAGGAGTCCCGCGAGAGGGCGGAAGTCAGGCCTTCGTCGGGCGGTTTTCGAAGGCCTGCAGGTCGGTCAGGATTGAAGACGTGGCGGATCTGCTTTCGTCCCCGAATTCGCTCATGTCCCTGGATCGTGTATGGATCGACCGGAATACACCGCGATTCCTCAGGATTTCCTTCGCGCATATGGGGTATTGGTATTCCGGGCAAAATGCGGCGACGCGGTACAGAAGATCCAAGTCTTCGACGATGTGATCCGATTCGCTGAAATGAGAGCAGATATGGCTCAACAGTTTGATTGAGCAATTGGCTTGAACACCACTATAGCCGGCAGCCCCATGTACCAGGCTTTCGGCCAGAGTTTCCGCATGGGCGTTATAGAGTTTGAACGAGCTTCCCTCGATCAAGCGGAGGCGCCTCTTGATCTGCGCGATATCGCAGCAGGTGTCCTTCAAGAAGATGAAGCGGTTCGTTTCGACGATGAATGTGATCACCTCGTCGCTCAATACCCGTTTATAGGGCACAGGGCATTCATAGATTCCAAGTGGCATCGAGGGATCCAGCCGGTCCAGAAACCGCCCCAGGTTGTCGATCATGACGCGATCACTTGCGCCCTCCTCGGCGAAGGCGGCTGAGATCAGCACGACCGCGTCGACGTCCGTCGTCGCCATCGCCTGAACATCATCGAGTTGCTGTTCAAAGCTCCCGCCGACATGCCCGGACGCGACCACCGGCAGGCGGGAGTGCTGCTTGGAAAATCGTGCGACTGCGACCCGTTCTTCGATCGAGAGGTAAAACATTTCGCTGGAGAGGCAGACCGCGAAAAGCCCGGTCGCGCCGCCTTCCTCGTACCACTGGATCAGGCGCTGGAGACTCTCGAAATCAACCTCATTACCCTCGGTAAACGGGGTCAGCATCACCGGGTATACCTCTGGGCTTGATCGCTTCATTTCCTTTCTGGTGTCGGTTGGGCCCTCATCTGTGCGGGAATCAGATCCTGACCGGAGTGATTGGGTGGTCGAGGGTCGGCCACGGCAGGTTGTCCGACCGGATGTTCCGGGCAAGTCCAAAAGCGGAGAGGCGGGTGCAACCCGGCTGGCGGGAGCGAATGGCGACCGCAGGCTTGAACTTGATGCCCACCGGTCTCCTACTGTGAACTCAATGAGTTGGGGTCCATTACGTTTTTTTCCAGATCGTGTTTCGCGGTCACTCAAAATTGATCGCTTCCACGGCAGGCGGGTCGCATTTCCCGGCGTGGATCTGAAATCGATTTGCCTGGATTTCAAATTCGCAACCGCGGTTCGCGTGGTGCTGGGTCTCCTGATCTTTGCCGCCG
The DNA here is from genome assembly GCA_003641745.1 of Verrucomicrobiota bacterium. Taxonomy (GTDB): domain Bacteria; phylum Verrucomicrobiota; class Verrucomicrobiia; order Opitutales; family Opitutaceae; genus B12-G4. The sequence continues at coordinate 11,691 of QNAI01000067.1, forward strand.
GCGATGTCGCTGGTGCGGGGCCGGGCGATGAGGATGCCGGGTGGCCGGATTGGAGCGTGGTATCAGTGGCCCATCGCGGTGGTATCGTTCCGGGATATCCGGAGAATACGCTCCTCGCCTATCGACGCGCGATTAAGAGCGGTGCCGACGTCATCGAAATTGATCTCCGAGGGACCAAGGACGGCGAGATCGTCATTCTCCACGATGCCACCCTGGATCGCACCACGAATGGAAGTGGTGAGGTCACCGACCATACCTTGGCTGAATTACAATTGCTTGACGCAGGTGGCGGCGAGAAAATCCCCACCTATGAAGAGGTCCTCGGGCTGGTATCCGGAACCGGGATAAAGCTGCTGCTCGACATCAAAGTGAGTCCGGCGCTCGACAAGAAAAAGGTGGTGCGGCTGACCGAGAAACACGGTCTCGTCCTCGACGTCATTGTTGGTGCCAGGACTCTCGAGGATCTGAACGAATTCAGGCGACTGAATCCCAACCTTCGAATTCTTGGGTTTGAAAAGAGCGTCGACGACATCGATTCCTTTGTGAAAGCAGGTGTGGACATTGTCCGCTTGTGGGACCGGTGGATCGAAGCCGATCCGAGTCTGGTTGGGATGGTTCACCGAATGGGTCGCCCCGTCTGGGTAACGGCGAAGGACGCTTCGCGCCCGAAACTCGAACAGTTGATCAAAAGCGGTGCCAATGGGATTCTTTCGGATTACCCTGAAGAAATGGCTCTGCTGCTGAAGGAGATGGAACAGGAGACAACTCCAGATCCGTCCCCCATGAAATGATGGGTTCTGCAGGAGAGGGTTTATCCCTCGATGGATGGTTGGCTCTCGGAAATCACGCTGGTTTTCCTGACGGATACCTTGCGGTCTGCAGGTGCAGATCGCTGGGATCGAGGCGTAAAGCCTCTCCTACAATCGACGAGAAAGCTGCGGCCTCACGAGTCGATGATCGTCCCTTGGAACCCGGAAAATCACGTGTGGCGGGTCTCTGATCTTGATCTTATCCGGCGGAAATAGTGCATGATCTGATCTCCGGTCCAGCGCCCCTTGACCGGGAAATGAACGAATTCAATGAACCGCTTTGGAATTGAGGCCACTATTCGTGAGCAGATCGGAAACGAACTGAGTTGCGGTATCCAGGCTTTTGGGAAGGACAGGGTGCGCCGATGGTTCCTCCGGCGTGGGATGGAATTCGGGAGTCCATGGATATGGTGGGGTGACGTGAGCAAGTCACGACAGGAGTCCTACGGTGGCGGGCGGCATGAAGGAGTCGATTTTGCCGTGGGCGAGATGATCGAGACGGGGAGGGTGGAGGCCGGCCTGGAGGGGCTGCGGGTGCCCGTCTTCACGGCGGGCAGGGTCCTCTGGTGCTTTGCGGACCTGGTGGGGGACACGGTGATCGTGGCAACTGACCGGCGACTCGAGGATTTCCGCCTGGTCATTCAATACTCCCACATCGACTTCGAGAATGTGGCGCTCGGCGATCGGATTGAGGCCGGAACCGAAATCGGAAAGATCGAACTTTCGATCGATCCGAAGTCGATCACAGCCCCCCACCTTCATCTGTCGATCGCACTGCTCAGGGAGGAGTTGATTTCACTGGCGCCCGGAGAGGTCGATTTCACAAAGTGGCTCCATTGGGAAAGTGGGGGCCGTCTCGTCTATCTGGATCCGCTTCAATTGCTCACACCCGAGATCAGGGGTCGGCTGTTTGTAACGGGCGACGCGGCGAATTCGCCGATTTCGAGCCTCGTTGTCGCCGGTCCAACCAGGGAAGACCGCTTGAGATTGCGTCAGGCCCTCGCGAGAAACTTCCCGGGTGTCCGGACGGTTTCGAGGAGTACTGAGTCGGACGCAGTGGCAATGATGGACCGCCGGGGTCTCCTCGTCGCGGTGGATGGTGAACTCTGGCGAATTGATCCGGGTCCCGACCTTGAGGTCCCCCCCGATACCCGCTTATCGGATACGGGCTATTCAGATCTGATCGAATCGATCAGAATCCTTGAAACCGGAAATTCGTAGTCTCGTGTTTATCTTGATTGCGATCGTGCGGTGGGTTACGATTCGCCGCAGCAGGGATCTTGGATGGGCGCCATCAGGTGCAGGTCGTGAGGCGTGCATTGATGGCGTAGATGGATTTCGGACCGGCAGAAACTTCGGAGCCTGGATTATCGGCCAAGGGAAAAATGACACAGAAAACGGAGATTGAAGCATCGGACAAGGTGGTCGCGGCAATCGAGAAGCGGGTGCTCTGGCTTGCCGTGCAGATCGTACACCATGCCAATCGGGTCCGTGCCAATGTGGACGGGGTGCATGTGGGGGGGCATCAGTCTTCGAGCGCTTCCGTCGTCACCATCCTGACGGCGCTCTATCTGGAGTATCTGCAATCCGGAGATCTCATATCGATCAAGCCGCATGCCTCGCCCGTCTTTCACGCGATTCAATACCTGATCGGCAATCTCGATGAGGACTATTTGAGAACGCTGCGTCAACTCGGTGGTCTTCAGGCCTATCCCAGTCGAACCAAGGATCCCGACCCCGTTGATTTCTCGACCGGATCGGTGGGACTCGGGGCGGTGGCACCGAATTTCGCCTCGCTGGTTGCGGCCTACAATCAAGCCCATGGCTTCGGCAGGCCGGCGTCCTCCGCCCGGTTTGTCAGCCTTCTGGGCGACGCGGAACTCGACGAGGGCGCCGTCTGGGAGGCCATTGCCGAGCCGGTGATGCACGGTCTCGACAATATTCTCTGGGTTGTTGACCTGAACCGTCAGAGTCTCGATCGCGTGATTCCCGGCATCCGGGTTCGGTCCTGGCGGGAGATGTTCGCCGCGAATGGGTGGCATGTGATCGATGTGAAGTATGGCGCGAGGTTGAAGTCGGCGTTTCTGGAACCGAACGGTGACCTTCTCCGTGACTGCATCGACGGGCTCTCCAACGAGGCCTACCAGAACCTGCTCCGCCTCCCTCCCGCGGATCTTCGCAGATGGCTTCCGAGGAAGGGCCGTTTCCCGGATGATCTCAAACGTCTCCTGGATCGTTGGTCCGATGACGAACTTCATGGGGTGTTCGGGAATCTCGGAGGCCATGACCATGGAGAACTCAGAAACGCATTGAGGCAGGTGAAGGAGCGTTCCGGGCCGGCAATCATCTTTGCCTATACGATGAAAGGCTGGAACCTCCCGTCCATGGCCCATCCCCTCAATCACTCGGTCCTGTTGGATGATTCGCAGGTCGAGGCGCTGCGGGAAAAGCTGGGTATCGCAGAGGATGCCCGATGGTCACGGTTTGAAGAGGGCAGCCCGGAGGACGCAATACTCAGCCAGGTGGGGCAGCGGATGCATGGTGCATCCCCTCCTGTGCCCAACGCCGCCGAATCGGGATTCGGAGCCGACCTCAACGTGGCTCACCGGGGGATGCGATCATCCCAGCAGGCGTTCGGGGTGCTGCTCACGGCCATTTCCCGTGAGCATCCCGCGCTGGCGGATCGGATCCTCACCATGAGTCCCGATGTGGCGAGTTCAACCAACCTCGGAGGATGGATCAACAAGACCGGTGTGTGGCGTCGGAGCCCGGTCGAGGAACTGCCGGAACCAGAAGAGCGCCGCAGCCTGAAATGGACGGAATCGAGTCGCGGTCGGCATATCGAACTCGGGATTTCCGAAAACAATCTCTTCATGGCGCTCGGTCAGTTCGGGCTCTCCCATGAGATGTTCGGTGAAACGTTGTTCCCCGTCGGCACGCTCTATGATCCCTTTGTCCGGCGCGGCCTCGATGCGTTCTTCTACAGCCTCTACGCAGGTGCGAAATTCATCGTGGTGGGCACTCCTTCAGGAGTGACCCTGGCATCGGAAGGCGGGATCCACCAATCCCTGCTTACGCCTTCGATCGGCACCGAACTGCCCGAAATCGCGTTCTATGAACCGTGCTTTGGACAGGAGCTTGAGTGGATACTGCTGGACGCTTTGGAAAGCCTTCGCCGCCGCGGCCGTTCCGCCTACCTGAGATTGACCACCAGGCCCGTCGATCAGGCGCTCTTCAGCCTGCCGGACGATAGTGAAGCCAGGGAGCGTCTGCGATTGGAAGTGCTGCAGGGCGCTTACCGCCTGCGGGATGCTCGTGACCATCCCGGATATGCGCCCGGCACGAATGTCGTACATATTTTTACCTGCGGAAGCATGGTGCCGGAGGCCCTGGCCGCGCTGGAGGCACTCGCTCATGAAGGCATTCACGCGAACCTGTTCAACGTAACGGGCCCCGGGCCGCTCTATCGGAGGTTTCACGATGCCATGCGCAGTGCGGTGGACGGGCAGGGTGATGGCCTCGGGCTTCTGGGCGCCCTGGTCCCGGCCGATGAGCGGGACGTCCCGGTGGTCACTGTCATCGACGGGCACCCACACGCGCTCAGCTGGATTGGCGGTGCTTTGGGAACCCGGGTCTGGCCTTTGGGAGTGGTCGCCTTCGGTCAATCCGGAAACGTACCTGAGGTCCATCGTAGCCACCATATTGACTCCGAGAGCATCGCAGCCACCTGTCGACGTGCGCTGATCTCCTGATTCCCGGGAATCGGCGGGGCTTCCAAGGTGCGTTTGAAGCTTGTTGCCGGGACTCCGAGACGGTAGCGCTTGACCATGTTGCCGACACATCAGGGCTCCGTGCGCCTCTTTTGCTTTCGCGGGATCACCGTCTGGTTGCACTGGAGCTGGCTCGTTGTCGCCATGTGGATCGTGTCGAGTCGGCAGGGTATCTACCAGTCGGCGATCTGGAACGCGGCCGAGTATCTCGCTCTCTTCGGCATCGTTCTGCTCCACGAATTCGGGCACGCTCTGGCCTGCCGTCAGGTCGGTGGTCAAGCGGACCGCATCGTGCTGTGGCCTCTGGGTGGCGTTGCCTATGTCGCGCCACCGTTCCGGCCCGGTGCCCAACTGTGGAGTATCGCAGCGGGGCCATTGGTGAATGTCGCCCTCATCCCCATCCTCATGTTCGTGTCGACGATCCTGGTGGCCAACGGAGTGCCTCAGAAATTCCCGGATCTCTGGAACTGGGTGAGAATGATCGAATTGATCAATATTGTTTTGCTCGTCTTCAACGTGTTGCCGATCTATCCGCTCGACGGGGGACAGATGCTGCGGAGTCTCCTGTGGTTCAGGTTGGGTCCGCGTCGGAGCCTTCTGATCGCGACCACGACAGGATTGGTCGGGGTGGCCGGGCTGCTGGCCCTCGCCTTATGGTGGCAGTCGATCTGGACCGGTCTGATGGTGCTCTTCCTCGGCTCGAACTGCTGGCGTGCTTTTCAAGCGGCTCGCCGTGCGGGAGGCGCTTGACCTTAGGGACCGTAACAAAATAATTCACACATATCTGCTGGTCTTTTCGGCGGGCAACGGTGTTGGATTCCGGCTCAAATAGCCCGCACTATTCGCCCGAACCCGCCTTGTTGCTCCCCGAAAATCCTGCGCATCTTTGATAACTTATTTCGTTA
>QNAI01000068.1:5000-16988 GCA_003641745.1 Verrucomicrobiota bacterium
AGCCGACCCACATCCAGAGCGAGGCGATGATCAGGGCTGGCATGACGAAGCGCGGGTCCTGAATCCAGGGGAAGTCGAGGTCGAATCCAATCAGCCGATACAGGATATTGTTGAGCAGCCCGGTCCGTTTTTGAAAAATGACGCCAAAGATCACGCCGACAAAAACCGCGCCGACCAGGGCGGGCGAAAAGAAGATCAGCCTGAAGAAGCCTCGTCCCTTCATCGATGGCCGATTGAGCATCATGGCCAGAGACAGCGAGAGGGGCAGCAGCAGGACGACCGAGGCGGCTGCATAGACGAACGTGTTGCGGGTCGCGATCCAGAATATGGGGTCTCCGAGCAGGTTCTTGAAATTGTCCAAGAAGACGAACTCTGAGAATCCGGGGCCAAAGGTTTGCTGGGTTGCGAGCACCACCGATTGCAGCAGCGGATAGATGACAAAGGTCGAAAAGACCAGGAGGAAGGGGGCCAGGAAGACGTAGGGCACCCAGAGGCTGTGGGTTCGGTATTTGGCTGCCATCAGGATTCGTTTCGGTCGATGAAGATGTTGCGGTTGACCTGCCGTTCGACGTCCTTCTGAGCCCTGCCCAGGAGTTCGCGAGCTTTGGGATACAGGACGTCGGGGTCATAGATTTTTTCCGCCCCCGCATATTTGATCAGGCGGCCATAGGCGATGCCCACTTCCACTCCGGCCAATTCGAGGAAGGGCGAGGCGGAGCGGACGGGTACATGCGGTGCCTGATTGATGAAGAGGCGCCCGTTGGGCTGACCGGAATAAAAGGGATCGGGTTCATCGTAAAACGGGTCATCCCAAGTCGCTTTCACCGGTGATATGATATTGGTGACCGCGAACATATCTCTCGCAATCTCCAAGTCGGAATAAAGACTGACCGCGATTCGCAGGGCATCTTCGGGGTTCGGATTTGACTTCGGAATCCCGACCATGGTGCCTCCCATTACCGTGGTGCGACGTCCACCTTCCTCCCAGGCCGGCAGTGGCATCAGCTTGAGCTTCCCAGCCAGAGATCCGAGGTAGAGGCGCTCTTGGCCGGCCCGCCAATCGGGGGTCAACCAGGCCAGGACGTAACCGTCCATCTGGAGCTTGCGACCCGGTCCATCACCGATGGTCTTGTCAGCGGTCAGTTTATTTGGTCCAGCCGCGGCCCACACCGCGAACTTTGATAAGACCCGAGCGTTCAGCTCGGTGTCGATCGACACCCGGTCGTCCTCGTCAAAGTAATCGCCTCCCGCCTGCATGATCAGGGGCGTGATGATGCCGGCGCTTGCCTCCGCCATTTCGAGGATATACTGATCCGGCCGGCCGTCTCCGTTCAGGTCCTTCACCAAAGGACGCATGGCCTCCATGAATTTGTCCCAGGTATCGAGTTCTTCGACGTCGATTCCGGCCGCTTCGACCAGGTCGGCCCTGTAGGTCAGTAGGACCGGATGGACATCGTGAGGCAGGCCAAAGATGCGCCCGCGGGTCGTCCACCCGGAAAAGGAGGGTTCGTTGAACTGCTCGTAGATGCCCTTCTCATGCAGAATGTCGGTCAGGTCGGTGAAGCCGACCGCTTCAAGCGGTCCGCGCCAGGCCTTTTTGGCCGCCCCCGTAGTCACCTCGAGCATTTCCGCGATGGGTGTTCCGGTGAAGAAACTCGACATCATCCGTCGTTCGAGGGCCCGGCCCTCGAGGAGCACGAGGTTGACATTTTCTTCCCCGGTCGCCTTCCACCGATCGATAACCGGTTTGTAAGAGCTGTAGTGAGGGCGGGAGGTGACCCAGAACTCCAGCCCTTCGATGGTGGATTCAGGGCGCATCCAGACGATGATGGTCGAAACGGTGGCAAGGATCGCGATGACGAGAAAGCCGGGGGAAAACCGATCGGTGATCTTGTCGATTCTGAAAGGGGCCATGTTTGCGAAAGAAACTGCTTCGGGGGTCGGGGAGGGGTGTCGGTAAGGCCCGAGATTGCAGCTCGTCTGGGGGCAACGCGAGACCGAAAAATGAATCCAACAGGATCACTCCGGCACAGGCTGACGCGCCTATTTGCTTCCCTCGCCGACCCCGTGTCCGCATGCTTCCTTTTCCCCGTTCGACGCTTTTTATGGTCAAAAAAGAACGACTGCTTTAGTTGAACAGCAAGAGATGGCAAAACACCCCCCCTCGAACCCTCCGTCGATTCTGGTTGCAGACGATCAGGACGACGTCCTCAAATCCCTGCGTCTTCTCCTGAAAGGTGAGGGGTACGATGTGGTTTGCGTGGACTCACCCGAGAAGGTCTTGAAGAGATTCAAGAAGAGGTCGTTCGACGTGATTCTTATCGACCTCAACTACACCCGGGACACAACTTCCGGCCAGGAAGGCCTCGACCTGATTCGCGACCTTCTCGGCTATGATGAATCGGCGACGATCGTCGTGATGACGGCTTGGGCAACCATCGAGGTTGCGGTCGAGGCCATGCGACTCGGGGCCCGGGACTTCGTGCAGAAGCCCTGGGACAATGCCCGCCTGCTGACCATCCTCTCCACCCAGGTCGCCCTCAGTTGTGCTTTGCGCAAGGGCGATCGTCTTGAGAACGAAAACCGCCTGCTGCGAGAGCAGGGGAAGTCATCACTGTTGGCCGACTCCAGGGCAATGCAGCCCGTTCTGGACATGATCGATCGGGTTGGACCGTCGGATGCCAACGTCCTGATAACCGGTGAAAACGGCACCGGAAAGGGTGTTGTCGCCCAGGCCCTTCACCGCAGGTCGGATCGGTCGGATCGGCCCTTCATCACCGTGAATATGGGAGGGCTTTCGGCCGGGGTTTTCGAGAGCGAGCTGTTCGGTCATGTCAAAGGCGCGTTTACCGATGCGAAGTCGGATCGGGCAGGACGGTTCGAATTGGCGGACGGCGGGACGCTTTTCATGGACGAGATTGGCAATATCCCGATGGAGCAGCAGAGCAAACTGCTTCGCCTGCTCGAAACCGGAGAGTTTGAGCGTGTGGGTTCGTCACGCACCCTCCAGGCCGACGTCCGAATCCTCACGGCCACCAACTCGGACCTGAACAAATCCGTGGATGACGGAAGTTTCAGACAGGACCTGCTCTACCGTCTGAACACCATCCACCTGCATCTGCCTCCATTGAGGGAACGAGGTGAGGATGTTCAACTTCTGGCCGAGTTTTTCCTCGAGCGTCATCGGGAGAAATACCGCAAGAGCATTATCGGGTTCGGCGCAGCCGCATTGAAGTGTCTTCAGACCTACGACTGGCCGGGTAATGTGCGGGAATTGGACCATGCGGTGGAGCGTTCAGTTCTACTCACCCGCGGCTCGGAGATACACCCGGAAGATCTCAATCTGCGAGCCGGCAGGAACCCCACGGCCAACCTGGATGAGATGAGCCTCGAAGACGTGGAAAAATACCTGATTCAGAGAACCCTGACCCGGCATGGGGGTAATGCCACTCGTACGGCTGAAGCGCTCGGATTGAGCCGAAGCGCCTTTTACCGGAGACTCCAGCGATTCGGGCTGTGACCACGACTTCTCTCAGCATGGCCGCATCCCAAGGCAGGCGAAAACCGGTTTCCTACCAGAAACGCGTCCTGTGGCTGGCCCTTTTATGTGGTGTCCCGGGTGCGACCATGACGCTGCTTCTGCTCCAGGCTGGTTCATTCACGGGCAAAACCGTGTTTACCATTCTCTTCTTCCTTCTGGCAGGATGGTTGAGTCTTGTAGCCCTGCTCTACAACCGGGTCATTCGTCCCCTGCAGACGGCATCGAACATGCTCTCGGCGATCAGAGAAGGCGACTTCTCCATGCAGGCCGGATCTGTCGACGACGAAGATGCGCTTGGCCAGTTGATGGCCGAGATCAATACGGTCTCCGCCTTGATGCGAGACCAGAGATTGGGTGCGGTTGAAGCGGGCGCCCTCTTGAACAAGGTGGTTGAGGAAATCGACGTCGCCTTCTTTACCTTCGATTCCGACTCCCGTCTGAATTCGATTAACGCCGCAGGTGAGAAACTACTGCTCAAATCGTCGTCTGAAGTGGTCGGAATGCCCGCGACCGACCTCGGCCTCGAACAGTTCCTGAGGGAGGACTTCCGACGTCCCATGGAGTTTGCGTTTCCGGCCAAGTTCAGCCGATGGGGGTTCACCCGTGGTGGATTTCGCGATCACGGAGTCCCCCAGACTCTGTTGCTGGTGGCCGATCTGAGCCAACCGCTTCGGGAGGGGGAACGGCAGGCTTGGCAGCGCCTTATCCGGGTCCTGGGTCACGAATTGAACAACTCTCTGGCTCCGATCAAATCCCTTTCGGACACCCTGGCCCGTATGGCGAGAATGAACCCCCTGCCCGAAGACTGGCGGGCCGATCTGACCGAGGGTCTCGAAGTGATTGCGAGTCGTTCCGACAAACTCAACCGCTTCATGGAGGGTTATTCGCGCATCGCCCGATTGCCCCCGCCCAATAAGGAAATTCTGGATGTCGGGGAGCTTCTTCGGCGACCGATCTCGCTGGAGACACGGGTGGCGGTGGAGTTGATCGAAGGACCGGATTGCAGCATCGAGGCCGACGCGGGGCAGATTGAACAATTGATCATCAATCTGCTCAAGAACGCAGTGGAGGCGATTCGTGAAAAAGACGAGGGCGGGATCCGGGCCGGGTGGATGCTTTCGGATGGATCAGTCGAGATCTGGATCGAAGACGATGGCCCGGGTATCGCCAATCCCAGCAATCTTTTCACCCCGTTTTACAGCACCAAGAAAGGGGGGTCGGGTATCGGTCTGGCCCTTTCCCGGCAGATCGCCGATGCCCACGATGGCACCCTCACCATTGACAATCGTTCGGACGCCATGGGCTGCCGAGCCAGGCTGATGCTCCCGGTGAGGACAACCTGACCCGGATGTATCCGATTCTGACTGTCCCATTTCCGGGACGCCCGTTGTCTCGATACCGACACGCATACCGGATGATCGGGAGAGCTTCAATCGATGTTAGGATTTTTACTAGTTGAAAATCAAGACGTTGGACTGTTCGCACCCAATCTGGCACGGAGATTGTTTAGTGACAGGCGGTGGACCGGCTAATTGGGTCGCGCCGCCATCTCCTAATGAAACCTTCCGCCGCTCCCTTCCTCTCACTTCCAATCCTGTTCATCCTGATTTCTTCCGTCGGCCTTGCCTGGTCTGGATGGGAACTCTGGGAGACCATTGTCTTGAACCTGATACTCTTTGGAGCCGTCGCGACTTACCTGGCTCCTAAACTACCCGTCTCCGCCGTCGGCCATGACGCGGAGGGTGTTGTCATCACCCCGTCGCGGCCGGATCCTGTCCAGTCGGAAGGACCCTTGACCGAGAGTTCGGGCTTGATCACCCGAAGCCGTGGCGACGATGAATGCACGATCTGGGACTGTTTCTGAGGGGCGATTGAAATCGACCGCAAGGTGAACCTGAGCTACCGTTCCGCTGAAATTCATCCGAACCATCCAATCGGGATGATTGCCACCACCTCCTGGTCAACTGAGACCCACCTCGGAAGCGACAATAGAGAACCCATGATCAACGGCACCGCCTCCCTGCTCAGGCTTGAGGGCATCACCAAGGTTTTCCTCACCGACGAAATCGAAACCCATGCTCTCTCCGGTATCCACCTCGAGGTGACGAAGGGAGAGTTCCTGGCCATTTCAGGGCCGTCCGGCTGCGGAAAGTCAACCCTCCTGGCCATTCTCGGCCTCCTGGATTCCCCCACCGAGGGGCGGTACCGCCTGAACGGGCGGGAAGTGGCCAACCTCGACCTTGAGGAACGCGCCCGAATCCGCAACCGCGAGGTCGGTTTCATCTTCCAGAGCTTCAACCTGATCGGCGACCTCAGCGTATTTGAGAATGTGGAGTTGCCGCTCATCTATCGTGGCGTGAAGCCGGCCGAGAGGAAGTCACGGGTGATGGATACCCTGGAGGAAGTGCAGATGAGCCACCGCAAGAAGCATCTTCCGAGCCAGCTCTCAGGGGGGCAGCAGCAACGTGTGGCCGTGGCACGGGCCCTGGCCGGGGATCCCGAGATCCTCCTTGCCGACGAGCCGACTGGAAACCTCGACTCGAAGAACGGTGAAATTGTGATGGAGTTGCTCCGGAAGCTCAATGAGGAGGGCACCACCATCTGCATGGTCACGCACGACGAACGCTATACGAGGTCAGCGCGCCGGATCGTTCAGCTCTTCGACGGAAAGATTGTCGACGAAACCACCCATGGGGAGACACCATGACAGGGCCATCGCGAGATTCGGTATTTGACCCGCGATCCGGTCTGTTGCCTTCCGGCCCGGCGCGCCTTCCGCGTCGATCTTCTGACCCTTCCATGGGAAGGGGGAAGCTCGTTTTATCATGATCCGCGCCCTTGAACATTTCTGGCAGGATCTCCTTTTCGGCTTTCGAATGATGGGGAAACAGCCGGTTTTCACCGCAACGGCGGTCTTTGCACTGACCATTGGGATCGGCTTCGTGACCAGCCAGTTTACGGTTCTCAACGGGTTCATCCTGCGGCCACTGCCTTTTGAGGATGCAGATCGCCTGCTCGACCTGTCGCCTGCCGTCTCGGGTGAATTCCCGGCCGATGAAAAGACGTCCCCGTTCAACTTATCGGCCTTCCTGCGGTTCTGTGAACGGCAGAATTCCTTTGAGAATATCGCCGGGCTTTTACTCGGTACAATCAACGTCAGCGACGGCGAATCTCCGCAGAGATACGATGGCTCGTTCGTCTCCCATAACTTTGACGATGTGCTCAGGGTGAAGCCGGTGCTGGGTCGTGCGTTTGGCCCGGAGGACGGGGCCGAGGGTGTGGAGCCGCGCCTGCTCATCAGTTATCGTGTGTGGAAGCGTGACTTTGCGGGGGATCAGGGTGTGATCGGCAGGAAGGTCCTGATCAACAGCGAACCGGGCCGGATTATCGGCGTCATGCCGCCGAAATTTCACTTTCCAAAAATGGAGGACGCCTGGTTGATTGCGCCGGTATCCGGGACTTCGGATTCTGAGAATCTCGAGCGCTGGGTCAGGGCCGTCGGACGGTTAAAGGACGGCGTGTCCGTCGATGAAGCTCAGATCGATGGCGATGCGACCATGGCGGCGATTGCCGGTACGCTTCCCGATCACCTGCAGAAGTTCTCGCAAATTCGCCTCCAGACAATTCAGAAGGCGGTCATTCCGGCCCTTACCGTGAAGGTGCTTTGGGTGATGCAGATTGCCGTGTTCTTCATCCTCTTTATCGCCTGCGCGAACGTCGCCAATCTTCTTCTCGCCCGCTCGGCAGTTCGGGGACGGGAATTGGCCATCAGGAGTGCCTTGGGGGCGTCCCGCCGCCGGATCATCATGCAGATGTTGAGCGAAAGCCTGGTTCTTTGTCTGCTCGGTGCGGTTGGCGGTGTCCTCTATTCGATTTGGGGCATGGAATGGGTGTCGTCCTTGGTGAGGGATGCTGATCTGCCCTATTGGATCGATTTTTCGCTTGATGGCAAAATCCTGGCCTTTGTCTGTGTGGTGACCGTGATCAGTTCGCTCGTCTCCGGGATCATCCCCGCGATTTATGCCTCCCGCACGGATGTGAACGATAGGCTGAAGGACGGTGGAAGGACCGCTTCCGGCCTCCAAATCGGGCTTTTCGCCAAATCGCTTATCGTCGTCCAGATCAGCTTGTCTTTCGTCCTCCTTATCCTGGCCGGATTGATGCTTCGATCGGTCACTATCCAGGGTCAGATGGACTTGCCTTTCGACCCGGAGAACGTGCTCGGTGCACGGTTCGGTCTCTTTGAAGGAGAATACCCTCAGGATCAGGACTTGAGACAGTTTGCGCAGGAACTGGCCGGCCGGCTGACCGGGCACGAGAGCATCGAGGCCGCATCGGTGACGACCCGGATCGAGTACGCCAACAGTTATCAAGGTCGATTCCGGACCGACGCCATGCAGGATGACGCGGACGAGATCCACGCTTATTTCGAGGCGGTCCTTCCCGGTTATTTCAACGCCATCGGAACCGGGGTGCTGTCCGGACGCGATTTCACTGAAGCCGATACCGCCGATTCCGAACCGGTCGTGATCGTTAATGAGTCATTTGCGCGCCGCCACTGGCCCGCCGGACCGGTCCTGGGTCGCCTGGTCGACATCAGGTTTGAAATGAGCGATGAACCTGTCTGGGCCCGAGTGGTCGGGGTGGCGCCCGACCTCCAGATGGTCGGCTTCGACGGCGATTTGGCTGAGGGCGACGGCGTTTTCCTTCCGTTCCTCCAGAAACCGACCCGCTTTATGACCGTGGTCCTTCGGGGAAGGGAGGGCATCGATTTGCAATCGCTGGTTCCAGTGTTGCACCGAACCGCCCGTTCTCTCGACCAGAACCTTCCGCTATATTGGGTCAGATCCTATCAGGATTCGATCGACCGGATGCTGACCGGTACCCGCGTTGTGACCACCATGTTCGTCGCTTTCGGATTGGCTGCCCTTTTCCTCGCGGGAATGGGCATATTCGCCGTGGTCACCTATTCGGTCAATCAACGCAGATCGGAGATCGGCATCCGGATGGCCTTGGGCGCACAGGTCGCCGATATCAAGGGACTGGTCGTCCGGCAGGGTTTTCTGCAGCTCGCGGCCGGTCTCGGGATCGGCGTGGTCCTTTCGGTCATCCTCAGTTCTCTTCTCCGATCCGCCCTGCTTGGGGTGGGCCCAAACGACGCGGTCACCTACCTGCTCTCAACCGTCATCCTGACCATTGTCTCGACCGCGGCTTGCGTTCTACCCGCGCGCAAGGCAGCGCGGGTGGACCCCATGGTCGCCCTGCGCAACGAATAACCCGGCCGACCGAGGAACCGGGCAAACCAACCGTTGCTACGTCTGATTTTGCACTGGGTTCCGAAAAGGTAGGGCGTGGCCTCCGGACGCGCCGTCGAAGGGCAGCGTTTGGTTTTGCACTGGGTTCCGAAAAGGTAGGGCGTGGCCTCCGGACGCGCCGTCGAAGGGCAGGCACATTCGTTGAGATTTAGCCAATGGGACGGCGCGTCCGGGTATCTCATCAGTTTGCTTTCGCGCCGGCATGAAGACCGTCAACCTGAGCTTGCAGGAGCAACTCAGTTGCGACGTATGATTTTCCCGACTCAGGGTTGCGTTAAAAGAGCGGTTTCTGTGCCGAGAAAGCCCCGCCCAGACCCGCCGGCGTTTGAAACAGCAGGACCGAACAGATTGCCCACGAGAGAAAATGCGGGCTGAGGTTGGAAAATTGATGCGAGATTTGCATTGATTCCCCTGTGGGATGGGGTAAGACGGAGCCCTATGCCTAAGTCATCTTCTTCAAAAACAAAGAAAAAACCTAATGCCGCCTTCATGAAGCCTGTTACCCCGGACGAGGCGCTTGCCGCCGTGGTCGGGAGCAAACCGCTTCCCCGGACCGAGCTGACCAAGAAGCTCTGGGTCTACATCAAGAAGAACAACCTGCAGAACCCAAAGAAGAAAACCGAGATTATCGCCGACGCCGCGCTCAAGGCTGTCTTCGACGGGAAGAAAAAGGTTACGATGTTCGAGATGACCAAACTGGTTTCCGGTCACGTCAGCTAACCGGGGATTCGTTCATTATCTTCTAAGACCCGCCAGAATCTGGCGGGTCTTTTTTTGCCCACGGGATCATTGCTCATTCTCTTGCATGCCAATGCGAGAGTTGTGCTTTGTCCCCCTCGTATTGGCAAAGGAACTCAGATCCTCGACCAACTCCTTTGACGAAGCGCCATTCCGGCGTGGTTCAAATGACAACACTGAGGTGGGTTCAGGAGGGGGGCGGCGGGTTTTCGACCTTCGGGATCGTCAGCACAGCGACGTTGCTACATTTATTCCGCTTGTATCAGTGTAGCCACGCCGCTGTGTCGGCGTGTAACGCAGGTATGGCCAGTGGCATCAGGCATGGACTCCATTTCCTCGATACTGTCCCTCAGGGTGCCTGACTTGGTGCCGTTCCGGTTTGACCCCCTGTTCGCAGGTACTTTCCTGATACTCTTGGTATCCCTGGCAACTCCGGTTCTGGCGGAATCGCCGGAGACTTCGGATCCCGAGGCACTGATGACAGCGGGTCTTTGGACCGAAGCCGAAACAGCGGCACAGACCATGGTGGCACAGGAACCCTCAAACGCCTTGGGCTGGTATTTCCTGGGACGGGCTCTGTTTGAGCGGGGCCGACCGGCCGACTTGGGTGATGCGGTTTCGCACTTGTCCCGAGCGGTCTCACTTGAGCCCGGGTTTGCGCCCGCCTGGTACTGGCAGGGGCGGGCAAGTGGCCAGCTGGCGGGCAGCGGTGGTTTGATGGAGAGGATCCGTCTGGCCGGCAAGACGCGAGAAGCGTTTGCCGGAGCTCTTGAACTTGACCCGGAAAATTTCGAATACGCCTACGCGCTGGTCCAGTTCTATCTGCGTGCGCCTGTAATGGTTGGAGGGGGCAGGGAAAAGGCGGAGGAAGTGAGCCTGCGATTCACCGGTCAAAAGCCCGGGGAGAAACTGCTGCTTGAGGCCTCTGTCTCTCTGGCGGGAAACGACGACGAACGGGTCGTGTCGCTGCTTTCTGAAGTCGGCGACATGGATGATCGCTCGATTCGGAGCACCTGGAAAGAGATCGCTCTTCAACTCGGGCGGAGACAACTGTCTGAGCAATTGTGGAATGCGGCGGCCGGGACCTATGGGTTGATCATCGAAAGATTGCCTGACCTTCCGGTCGGCTACCTGGGAATTGGCCGGGCCCTCGAAGGCAACGGCAGGATCGACGAAGCCCGCGAGGCCTACGGCAGATGTGTGACACTCGCGCCCGGCAGTCCCGCCGCCGAGGACGCGAAGAACCGACTGAACGCCACTGAGGGTACCCGATCAAAAGGGGTCAAACGTCAAAGGTAAAATTATGATCTGGTTCCGAATCAGTTATCGGATCGGGCGATGCTGATAGCGTTGCGGATTGCGACGAACGAAGGGGCCTTTCATGTGATCGACTGCAGAAATTACCGTTCGCAGGAATACCGAAAATATTACCTTTGACGTTTGACCCCTTTTGAGCGGATCCGGACACGATATGGAGAAGCGGGCGATCCCGTGGTCCGAAATCCTCAATGAGGAGACTGCACGGCTGTCACCCCTTTTGTAATTCCCGCCCAGCTTAAGAGCCGGTTTCGTTTTCGGCGCCCTTCGGTGGCCGCTTCGGGACTTCACTGGTAGAGGCGATGAGCAACAGACCGACCGAAGCCCATAACGCGACAATCGCAAGCCACTGCCAGAATGCGAAGCTGAGCCAGGTAGGGATGTCCGCTTCGGCCTCCTTATCTGTCCAGCCCGCACCGCGCCGGCGCAGGTACAGCAGGAGTTGAGAGATCCCGATTGCGGCAAGCGGAACGGACACAGACAGGAACGCCCACGACGCATGCTCCCCACGTCGGGAAACCTGTAGCGACAGCCCGAGCGTCCCGCAGAAGAGGCATAGAAAGGTCGCAAATGCGAGCGCCTCATGCGCTTGGTAGATTTGATCCGAGAGGTGACGTACCGCGAGACGCTCGATCGCCACCAGCATCCCGAAAACCAGGCCGCAGCGGAGAGCGCCAATCGAGATCCACTCTATCCGATCGCGTCGGACGTCCGGAGCCCTCAGTCGATCGACCACTGGCCAGAGCAGACCCATTGATACTCCCAGCGCCCCGGATAACCATATGCCCCCTTTGGGATTATATTTTCGCGAGGCCAAGCCCGAGATGACGTCGCGGGTCCAGTCGAATTCGCCGGGGTAGTTCCATACCGCCAGGCCGATACCAAGCGCCATGATGCCGATACCCAAAACGTAGAAGGCCCAGGCCAGGCGATCGCTAGAATGCATCAATCTGCGTTCCCCTCCAGTTCCTCACCTTACGAGCGACAGTCCGAATCGAACAGTCTCCGTACTCTGGTCGTAACCGAGCAGGCTCTCGCCGTATCCGTTCCAGTACTGCACATGAAGGAATGTGGCGA
>QNAI01000069.1 GCA_003641745.1 Verrucomicrobiota bacterium
AGATCCTGAGATATCGAAAGGTCCACCTTTGGACGACGGACTGTGGCTGGTCGCGCCCCGGCGACGGTTTTCCGGTCGGGTCGTTCCTGGGATGCAGGATCGGGGGATCGATCTGCTACGATGTCCGCTTCCCCGAGTCTGCCCGGTCTCTGGCCCTGGCCGGCGCCCGCCTCATCCTGGTTTCAACCGCATGGCTCGGACCAGTCGACGAATGGGAACTCGCGGTACGAGCGCGGGCCATGGACAACGGCATCTTCATCGCCGCCTCCGCCCTTCAAGGCCCCGAGTACAACGGTTCGAGTCTGATCGCCGACCCCCACGGCAGGATCATTGCCCATGGCGGAGACGCGCAATCCGACCTGGTGATCGCAGACATCGATCCGGCCGAGGTGGATCATTTCCGAACCCGGGTGCCACTCCTGACCGACCGACAGCCCGACACCTATTCGAACTGATTTGATGGTTCGCAACTCGCGTCCCGCCGGATAAGCAACCAGATTGGCATCCATGACACCAGAGGAACGCCTGAACACCTTTCTGGGAAAAGACCCGACGATCGACCCGACCGCCTACGTCGCACCGGGAGCCACCGTCATCGGTGATGTTCGGATCGGCGCACGGGCCAGCATCTGGCCGGGCGCGGTCGCTCGCGGCGATATCAACTATATCGAAATCGGCGAAGCCTCCAATGTCCAGGACGGGACGATTGTCCATCTGGCCGACGACTACCCGGTCATCATCGGCAAGTACGTCACCATCGGGCACGCCGCCATCATCCATGCCTGCGTGATCGAGGACGAATGCCTCATCGGCATGGGGGCCACCATCCTGGACGGCGCCGTCATCGGCCACCATTCGATCATCGGGGCCAATGCCCTGGTTACCCAGAACACGATCATTCCACCCGGGTCAATGGCACTGGGCGCACCGGCCAAGGTGGTTAAAGCCCTCACTGAGGAACAACAGACCGGCCTCAAAAAATGGGCGGACAAATACGTCTTCGTCTCCGCCGCATACAGGGAGAGAAGTTCGAAGTAAGAAGTGTGAAGGTAGATGTGGGATCTGCTCGAAAACCCAACTCGAGCATGGAACATCAGTCACAGATGGGACACTAGTGGATGTCCCAGGGCCAAGAGGGTGTGCCTATCGCAGGGAAACTCCAGGGATCTGAAAAAATAGGAAAAACACCAACAGCGGCCTGACCCGAATGGCACTAAGATAAGCGCCGATCCGGAGTCATCCGACGAAGAATAGCCGACGGGGTCATTGCTCGTTATCTTGCATGCCAATGCGAGAGTTGTGCTTCGACCCCCTCGAAGCCAAGCTGACCGTTATTCATACTGCCTCCCTATCTTGGCGCCATTCCGGTCTGACCCCTTCCGCGTGAGCCGCGTTGAATCGCTCCATGGCTCCCGTGCTATGTAGGACCTACGTAGTTCCTACATAGTTCCTACATAGCTCCTACATAGGGCTTGCTGAATAACTTTTTTCAGCCCTGGAAGGCTGGAAGAATGGTTTTGAGCTGGAGAGTCGACGGGTGGCAGATCGGCCATTGGATCGCGCTACGGCTCCATAACCTCAATTTCCCTGATGACTGCGAAGTCCTCGGGATTCAGGGTAACGAGCCGTTTCAGTCCGTGTTCGAGCATCGTCGCGGCAACATTCGCATCATGAATTCGCTTCCCCCTGAGTTTGTATCTTTGGACTAGCGCTGTCAGCCGATCGGAAACCCTGCTGTTTTCGTCGAGGACCTTGATGCATTGTTTGAATACCTGGACATTTCCCAAGGCCCGTCTTGTCTGCATGGCCAGTCCGTTGTTCTTGATTGGACGGGTAGCCACGACAAGATACTCACGGAAAATCTGTCCACTGGCGAACAATCCAATCTGACCTGCCAGAGCCGATTCGATCAGATTGCGGCAATCAACATGCCGTTCGCGATCCGCATCACTGGCTGTGATCAGGATGTTGGTGTCAACAAATCGACGTTTATCGTCCGTCATCACCATAAATCGCCTCGCGCCTCCAACTCGAGCTTTGGTTCCCGGAGTGAACAATGTGCAGTTTCAAGTCTGCTTCCGGCGCAGCGTCATCCGGTAGCATTTGCGCAGCTTCCTCGAGCAGCAGTTTGACTTCTTTCTGCAGCGAACGCCGATGCCGCACCGCCCGTCGTTTCAATCCGGATAAGGTGTCTTCGTGAAGGTCACGAATGTGTAGCGATTTCATAGTAGTAGCATTTCGCTACTATTTGGGTTCTGTCAATGCCCGATCCCCCAGTCCGGAAAACCGCCTTGTCGGGACAGTCCCAAGGGGTCAAAAAGACAGACTGAAGGGCATGAACGTCGAAGCGCCAACTACAAACTACACAGCCTGACCCTTTCGGATCGCCACTACAAACTACACAGCCTGACCCTTTCGGATCGCCCTCTCCATGTTGCGACCAGCTGATTGACTTGGTGGAGTGAGCCCATCGCCAGGTTACCTTTCAACCAACGGTTCGTGATCGTCGTTCGCACCCTCATGGCCACTGCGACGGCTACTTTCCAAACGGCAGGTCGAACACCACCAGGGCCGGATTTCTTCACACTTCTGCCTTCTTACTTCTCACTTCTCACTTTAACTACCCTCCCCGCCGGTTCCACATGCACGACCACGTCGTGGATGGGCAGGTCAGAGGTGAGTAACCGATCAGTTACCTGGTGGGCTATCTCGTGGCCCCGGCGCACCGACAGGTCTCCGTCAACCATGACATGAATGTCCATGAGCAGGCCGAGTCCGCTCTTTCGAACCCGGCACTTCTCGATCAGGCAAACACCCCCAACCTCTCCGGCAACCTTTCGAATCTCCCGCTCAACCGGCTCCGGGACGGAGGCGTCCATCATCTCGTCCAAGGCCGGAAACAATAATCGAAAACCGTTGAAGGCGATGATCAGACAGGCCGTCAGGGCGGCCCAGTCATCGGCGGTTTCATACCCCGGTCCTCCGACCAGAGCAATCGCGATGCCGATAAACGCCGCGGCCGAAGTCAAAGCATCCGAGCGATGGTGCCAGGCATCTCCTCTCAGTGCCAGGCTGTCGAGGGACCGACTGGTACGATAAACGGCTCGGTACATCACCTCCTTGATTATCACCACTGCGAGCAGAACAAAGAGAGTGAAGGGAGCGGGGGCATGGTGCGGTGTCACGATCTCGCGGATACTCTGGACAGCGATCAGAACAACGGCTCCGATGAGGGCGATCGCAACCAACAGGCCCGCGATCGATTCCGCCTTGCCATGGCCATAGGGATGCTTCTCGTCCGCCGGCAGGGCCGAGATCCGCAGGCCGCGCCAGACCACGATCGAACTGAAGACGTCAGTTGACGATTCGATCCCGTCCGCGATCAGGGCGTAGGACGTCCCGAACACACCGGCCGCAATCTTGGTCGCAGCCAGCACGAAGTTGACAAGAATCGACAGGATCGAAAGCCGAACGCCTCGTTGGAAGCTTTCCATCGGACTGATGATGAAGGGAAAGTGGGAAGTTAGAAGTAAGAAGTTAGAAGTGTGAAGTAAATCGATCTGCCGGCGCGCCCCAGCGCGCATTCTGAATACTTCTGCCTTCTAACTTCTTACTTCTTACTTCTTACTTCTCTTCCTGCAGTCCCGGCATTGGCCGTAGTAGATGACCTCATCCCCCTGAAATAGGAATCCCTTTGGACGTTTCTCCGGCAGGGGTACGTCAAGAGGAGCTTCGATGTCGAAAACACGCTTGCAGGTGTGGCAGATAAAATGGGAGTGGTGCCGGGCGACCGCCCATTCAAATCGCTGCGGCTGCCCCGCATAGGTCACGCTGACGATGCTGCCGGCATCGGACAGTTCTCTCACCGCCCGGTAGATGGTCGCGATGCCCAATCCCGGGAGTCGCTCCAAGGCGGCGGCATGGAGTTCCGCGATGGCAAGCGGTCGGGCCGCCTTCTGAAGGACGGACTCAATTGTTTCCAATTGTCTGGTGGTTCTGTGGCGCATGAGTGGTTCCCGATCAGGCTCCTGAATCTGGTTCGGAAGGCAAGAATGGCGTTGATCTCAAAATTATCCTGCTTTTTTTGTTGATAACTCATTATCAACAGATGAAAACATCCGGGTCGAATGAAAACACTCTCCGTAAACTCACTCTCCCGGGATACCCGCCGCCCCCTGGTTTCAATGGTATTATTGGCCGGTTGGGCCGGCCAATCGCTCTTCGCCCAGACCGAACCCGTTGTTCATCTGAATGAGATGGTGATCTCTGCTCAGCGATCCTCCCATCAGATCTCGCAGACCCCCAGCACGGTCACCCTGGTGCCACTCGACCAACTTCACCTGGAGGGCATCTCCGGACTCGACCAAGCGCTTTCAGGCCAGCCCGGCACGATCGTGGTCAGCACCGGGGCGACCGGTTCTCAAAGCTCCGTTTTCATCCGCGGCGCAAGCAATCATCAGACGCTCTTTTTCGTCGACGGGGTGCGGATGAACGACCGCTCAGCCCCTTACGACAATTTCCTTGGTTCGGCCGACCTTGTGGGCCTCGATCGAGTGGAGGTGCTTCGGGGACCGCAAAGCACTCTCTATGGCAGTTCCGCCATGGGCGGGGTGATCGCCCTCGATACCGCCAGGGGAACCGAAGGGGGGACCGGCTTTCTCCAGGCCGAGGTCGGGTCATTCAATACGCTCTCGGCCTCGGCCGCGATTTCGGGTGGGGTTCAGAGCCTGGGTTACAGCCTCTCGATCAATCGTTACCAAACCGATAATGATCGCCCGGGCAACGCGTTCGACAGCTGGAGCTACAGCGGCCGGTTCGAAGGGCAGACCACACCCACTGTTCTTCTCGGCGCCACCCTGCGCGGATTGACCAGCACCTACGAGGAACCCGGATCAACCCTCTGGCCGTCACCCGGTGTGGTCGACATCGACGACAACCTGGGGACGCTCTACGGCGAGTGGCAGATTTCGGATGGCTTCAAATCCCGTCTGACCGGCGCTCTGCACAGGCAGGACTATGACTGGACGGCCGCGTGGGGACAGAGTCCCTCTGAAAACGACCGCCGGATTATCGATTGGCTGAATACCTGGTCGGCCAGCCCTGAATTGGAAATCGTGGCTGGAGCCAACTACGAGAAATCCCGATTCGAACCCGACGGATCATTGACGGAAGACGAGGTCGTGGCCTTCTATGCGAACGGCGTCTACCGGCCCGTCGAATCCATCACCCTCACTGCGGGCTTGCGCTACGACGACTTCGATTCGGTCGGTGATGCGACGACTTGGCGGGTCGGTGGCTCATGGAAGGTCGCCCCCACCACCCATCTCCGATCCACGATCGGGACCGGATTCACAGCGCCCGGATCGGCCGATCGCTACGGTGTCCCGGGCTGGGGCCAACTGCCCAGTCCCGATATCCAGCCCGAGACCTCGACCGGAGTTGATATTGGAATTGACCAGGAATTCCCAAATGCAAAGACCACCGTTTCGGCAACCGTTTTCTATAACAGCTTCCAAAATCTGTTCGAATGGGAGACCCAGGATTTCACGACCTATGAGGGTATGATCGTCAACCGGGCCGAGGCCTCGACCCGGGGATTTGAACTCGCGGTCGCCTCGCGGCCCCAAGAGATGATCACCACCCGTCTCAGTTACACTTACCTCGACGCCAACAATGATACCGATGACACCCGCCTGATCCGCAGACCGCGCCACACCCTTGACGCCGATGTCCGGCTTGAACCCTCCGACCGCTGGAGCGTCGGATTGGGGTTGCACGGCGTCGCTGATCGCACCGAAGGAGCGTTCGATCCGGCTGACTACATCGTGTTCCGCGCCTATGGGCGGGTGCGGGTCTGGGAGGAAGTCGTGGCCAAGATCCGGGTGGAGAACCTCTTCAACGCCTCCTACGAGGAAGTGCCGGGATATCCGGCCCTGCCAATCGGCATCTTCGGCGGTATTGAGTGGACGTTCTGATCTCAGACCACATTTAAAGGGCACTATGATCAAGGTTCGGATTCTCGTCGTTGCAGGGTTTGCCCTGCTGGCCTCGTTTGCGGCAGAGGGGGGACAACGTGTTGTCTCGCAGACTGTGGGAACCGACGAATTTCTCATGGCGGTGGCCGATCCGGGGCAGATCGCTGCGCTCAGTCACCTCTCCCGCGATCCGAGTTTCACTGCGATTGCCGACCGGGCGGCGGATTTTCCCCACCTTCGGATCAACGGGGATGCCGAGAATATTCTCCAGTTCGGCCCGACGCTTGTTCTCTTCGCCGACTACAGCCGAGCCGAACTGGTCGAGCAGATCCGCCGTGCCGGGGTCACAGTTCTGGTCATTGATCGATACGATTCACTCGAAGACGCCTACGCTAATCTCAGACGACTGGCGGTCGAACTCGGGACGGAACCTCGAGCGGAAGCCGTCATTGAGGACTGCGAAACGCGGGTGGCCATCCTGAACGAAAAGATCGACGGTCGTCCACCGGTGCGGGTCATCGCCCCCTCAACCTATGGTCGGCTCCCCGGAGCTCAGACCACATTCCAGGATCTCTGTGACCACGCCGGAGCCGAAAACCTCGCCGCGGTCCTCGGCCACCTGGTCGGACATGCGCGACCCCCGGTCGAACAGATGCTGACCTGGCCGATAGACACCGTCGTCCTGGCCGGGGACAGTCTTGACCTGGCAATCAGACCCTATCTTGAACTCGCACCCTATTCCCTGATGGAAGCGGTGCGGGATCGCCGTGCAGTCCTGCTCGAATCCTGGCAACTCGCCTGCGTGTCTCACCACCGGGTTTCCGCCTACGAAAAACTCGCCCGGGCTCTGCATCCCGAAGCATTTGAATGACCAGGGGGGCCGCCAGTCGCTATGCCCTGCCCGGAGCGATCGCGCTCCTGCTATTCCTGATGATCACCGCATTGGGTGTCGGCGACATGCCACTCAGCCCCGCCCGCATCTGGGCCGGGCTCATGAGAACGGACGAATTGGCCGCGGCCATCGTCTGGCAGATCAGGATGCCGCGTTTGATCGTGGCTGTGTTTGTCGGTGGTTCTCTGGCCGCCAGCGGCTTGGTCATGCAGGCCTATTTCCGAAACAGCCTGGCCAGCCCCGGCCTGCTGGGTGTGAGCAGCGGAGGTACGGCCGGAGCCGTGGTGGCCATCGGAATCGGCATCGCGGGCACATCGCTGCTCGTCATGCCGGTATGTGCAATAATCGGCGCATTGATTGCGACCAGCGCCGTGCTGATCCTTGCCCGAAGCGGCGCCAGCACGGAGCGCCTGCTTCTAGCCGGAATCGCCCTTAATGCCCTCTTGGCTGCGGTTACGAGTTTCGTCCTCTCCCAGTCGATCCTGTCCTACGAGCGCAACGCACAGATCCTCTTCTGGCTCCTGGGCGGACTGGAAGACCGAAGCTGGGAACATGTCTGGATGGTGCTTCCCACCGCACTGGCTGCCATCCTTCTCTGGCCCCTCGGGCGATCCATGGACCTCCTCAGTCTCGGCGCGAACGAAGCCCAGAGTCTGGGAGTCGATGTGCGCCGGCTTCGCCGAATCATGATCGTATTATCCACCGTTCTGACCGCGCTTGCCACTGCCGTTTCGGGCACGGTCGGGTTCGTCGGTCTGGTCGTGCCGCATGCCCTGCGCCTGATGCTGGGGCCGGAACACCGGCGTCTGGTCCCTCTCGCCCTCATCGGAGGCGGTGCATTTGTGTTGGCCTGCGACCTGATCGGTAGAGCCGCCGGCGGGCTGAGACTCGGTATCGTAACCTCCCTCATCGGGGGCCCTTTCTTTCTCTGGCTTCTGCGACGGAAAGTATGAACGCGCTCGAAGCAGAAAACGTGACGGTAGCCGGACGCCTGGAAGAGGTGAACCTCTCGCTGCCACGCGGGCAACTGGTCGGCCTGGTCGGACCCAACGGCTCAGGCAAGAGCACGTTGCTTCAAGCGATCGGGGGGCTTCTCGAACATGACGGCGAGGTCCACTGGTTCGGTCGCGATCTCAACCACATACCCGTCATGGAACGCGGGAGACTGACCACCTGGGTGCCGCAGGAGACCCAGTTTGCATTCGGTTTCTCCGTGCGATCGGTGATCTCGCAGGGACGTTACGCCCACGGAGACGACGACCACGGCATCGACGGCATCATCGCGCGTTGCGACCTGGTCGAACTCGCCGATCGACCGGTCAACCAACTTTCCGGCGGTGAACGCATGCGGGTCCTCCTGGCCCGGGCCCTCGCAACCGAAGCCCCGCTTCAACTCTGGGACGAGCCTTTGGGACCGCTTGATGTCCGCCATGCCCTGGAGGTGCTCACCATGGCCCGCCAACTGGCTGACGACGGCCGGACCGTCGTCCTTTCCCTGCACGATCTTCGAATCGCCCACTGCCTCGACTCGGTCGCGGTTCTGGATAACCGGCGACTGCGCGCCCTGGGCCCGCCCGACGATGTCCTGACGCCTGAACTCCTGCTCGAAGTTTTCGGGGTCAAGGCGCGCATAACCCCCGGACTTGCATTGGAAATTCCCTAAAAAAACCCCGCCGTCTGCGTGACGCAAACGACGGGGAAAGGACCTCTTACAATGAAGGGGTTGTTCTACATTCTGGACACCAGGAGTTCCTTCTGGAGGAACATCTCCTCGGGCAGATCACGGTGCAGCTTGAGGAAGAACTCATCTTGAAGGTGGACCTCATGCTTCCATTCTTCCATGTCGATCTTGAAGACCGCCTCGAGTTGCTCCCGATCAAATCCTTCGAGTCCGTTGATATCGAAATCGTCGAGAATCGGCATCCAGCCAAGTGGCGTTTCTTCGGCCAGCGCGCTGCCGGCGCAACGGTCGACGATCCATTTGAGCACGCGCATGTTCTCGCCATATCCCGGCCACGCGAACTTACCGTTCTCGTCTTTGCGAAACCAATTGACATGGAAGATCTTCGGCAGGTGCTTGATCTCCCGGCGCATTCTCATCCAGTGATCGAGGTAATGCCCCATATTGTACCCGGCAAACGGCAGCATGGCCATGGGATCGCGTCGAACCTGACCCATGCCGCCGGCTGCGGCGGCCGTCATCTCGGAACCCATGGTGGCTCCAACGAAGACGCCGTGGGCCCAGTTGAACGCCTGAAAGACCAGAGGCATGGTGCTGGCCCGGCGACCACCGAAGACGATGGCGCTCAAAGGAACACCGTCCGGATTCTCCCAATCCTCATCGATGCACGGGCACTGGGAGGCGGGCGCAGTGAATCGGGCGTTGGGATGGGATGATGGTCGACCACAATCCGGTGTCCATGCCTGTCCCTTCCAGTCGGTCAGCTTCGCGGGCGGTTCCTCGGTCATCTCTTCCCACCAGACGTCGCCGTCTTCGGTCAGGGCCACATTGGTGAAGATGGCGTTGGCCTCGATCGACTTCATCGCATTCGGATTCGAGTCAAACGAGGTGCCCGGAGCCACACCGAAGAACCCGTATTCCGGATTGATCGCATGGAGGCGTCCGTCTTCACCGGGCTTGATCCAGGCGATATCATCTCCGATGGTTGTCACCTTCCAGCCCTTGAGCTGTTCCGGCGGAATGAGCATGGCGAAGTTCGTCTTGCCACAGGCACTCGGGAAGGCCGCCGCGACGTAGGTCTTGTTGCCGTCCGGATCCTCGGTGCGGAGGATGAGCATGTGCTCGGCCATCCAGCCTTCGTCACGCGCCATGCAGGAGGCGATCCGAAGGGCAAAGCACTTCTTTCCCAGGAGGGCGTTGCCGCCATATCCGCTCCCGAACGACCAGATCGAACGTTCGTTCGGATAGTGAACGATATACTTATTGTCCTTGTTGCAGGGCCAGGGGACATCCTTCTGGCCGGGCTCGAGAGGAGCGCCCACGGAGTGGACGCAGGGCACGAACTCACCGTCTTCGATGTGATCGTAAACCGCGCTGCCAACCCGCGTCATGATCCGCATATTGGCCACGACATAGGCAGAATCTGTTATCTCGATACCGATATGGGCGATCGACGAGCCCAGAGGACCCATGCTGAACGGAATCACATACATGGTCCGCCCCTTCATGCACCCGTCGAACAGACCATTGAGCTTTTCCTCCATTTCCTGGGGCTTGACCCAATTATTGGTCGGCCCGGCATTCACTTCGCGCCGGCTGCAGATATAGGTGCGGTCTTCGACCCGGGCCACATCGGCCGGATCGGAACGAACCAGAATGGAATTCGGACGCTTCTCCTGGTTGAGGCGGATGGCGGTGCCCTGTGACACCATCAACTCGCACATCGCGTCATATTCTTCCTGACTGCCATCGCACCAGTAGATGCTGTCGGGTTTGCAGAGTTCCGCGATTTCCTCAACCCAGTCGACAACCTTCTGGATGTCGGGTTTCGCCTGGCCGAGGGTGCCCGGGGAGCCGGGTTCTGATTCGGGTGAATTATTACTGATCGTTGTCATCTTGTCGTTTTATGGATTTCGACCCCCGGATTGCCGGAAGTCAGGTTTGGAAATGCATGGCATCGCCGACTGGCATGCTGTGCCGCCGAGTGTTGCCGTGCCCTTCGATCCGGCCGCAGATTTCGGTGATCGAATGGAGAGAGTGTTTACAGATGTCTTGGATTTCGCGGTGAATAAGGGTGTGGGTTGCTCTGTTCAAATCCCATATGATGCACTCGCGGTCAAATTCCGATTCCACCCTGAAGGCGTGGCACCGATCGAGGAGGAACGTCTTGAATGCGTTCTCACCAGCATGGAGGAGCTTGAGGCAAACCGAGATATTGGCTGGAAAATCAGCTAGCCCCCCCACGACCGGTGCCCGGCCAGGGCCCGGTGATTGATCGTCGCCACGCCCCTCGAGCAGACCCAGGATCTCTTCGAAGAGAGCCGGAAGAAGATTAAAGGAAATCTTAAGATCCATCAGTCCGGATTCCTCCAGGCTGGCGGAAAACCGATCCCGCCATTCTCCCAGTATTGCAACTCGGTGAAGTCGTATGTCGGCAGGAATTTCGGTTTCCACGGGCACATTATGTGCGAAGGCCGGACCGGGGGCTTTGCATACCTTGTCCATAACTACTCACTTCTTGGAGCTAGTGGAGTTCCCAGGAAGTTATTTCAGGCCGAAAACGACGCACCAGGGACGTCGCGCCCTACCGTGTGTCAGTTTCCGCTCCTTGACCTTGATCCGACGCTTCCGATACCGGCCCATCCTCACTGGATTGCTTTTTCTTCTCCCTCTTCCCACCGTGGCCCAAGTGGATCGAATCACTGGAAAACCCTTTGCGACCCGATCTGAAATCGTGGCCCCCCACGGGATGGTTGCGACGAGCCAGCCACTGGCCACGCAGGTGGGTCTGGCCATTCTGCAAAGCGGAGGATCAGCCGTCGATGCGGCGATCGGCGCCAATGCCGCCCTCGGGCTGATGGAGCCCACCGGCTGTGGTATCGGCGGCGATCTGTTTGCGATCATCTGGGATGCCGGGACCGGTCGCCTCCATGGGTTGAATGCAAGCGGGCGATCGCCAATCGGTCTGTCGTTCGGAAAATTGCAGGCCGAATTGGCGGACCTTGGAGTTTCCGGAATACCTGCCCATGGCATGCTGCCCATTTCCGTCCCGGGAGCAGTCGACGGATGGTTCGAGCTCCATGAGCGTTTTGGTCAACTGCCGATGGGGGAAATCCTGGAACCGGTCATCCGATATGCCGATACCGGATTCCCGGTCTCCGAACTGATCGCTCACTATTGGGCGCGCAACGTGCCCGTCTTGAACTCGCAGCCGGGAGCCTTTGGCAAAACCTACACCATCGACGGGCGCGCCCCCGCCGCGGGCGAGCTCTTCCGCAACCCCGACCTGGCGCAAACCTACCGAATGCTCGGCCGTGGGGGTCGCAACGTTTTCTATCGGGGTGAAATTGCCGACCGCATCGATGGTTTTTTTCGGGAAAACGGTGGTTATCTCCGGAAAGCGGATCTGGAAGACCATCATTCGGACTGGGTGGAGCCGGTTTCCGTGAATTACCGGGGCTACGATATCTTCGAGTTGCCTCCAAACGGCCAGGGAATCGCGGTTCTGCAGATCTTGAATATTCTGGAGGCCTACGACCTGGCGGCGATGGGGCAAAACTCCCCCCGGGCCCTCCACCTCATGATCGAGGCCAAGAAACTGGTCTATGAGGATCGGGCGCGATTCTACGCCGATCCCGCGTTCGCTGATCTCCCCCTGGAAGGCCTCCTTTCGAAGGTCTACGCTGCCGAGCGACGCGACCTGATCGACGAGACCCGCGCGGCTCGACGGGTCGATGCCGGCAACCCCGCCCTGCATCAGGGCGATACCATCTACCTGACGACTGCGGACGCCAACGGAACCATGGTCTCACTGATTCAGAGCAATTACCGTGGGATGGGATCGGGAATCGTCGTGCCGGGCCTGGGTTTCGGATTTCAGGATCGCGGGCAGATGTTTTCAATGAATCCCAAACACCCGAACCGTTACGAACCCGGGAAGCGACCGTTTCACACCATTATCCCCGCGTTTGTAATGAAGGATGGAAATCCGTGGATGAGCTTCGGAGTCATGGGGGGCGGTATGCAACCCCAGGGCCATGTCCAGATACTGGTCAACATGATCGATTTCGGGATGCATATCCAGGAAGCCGGTGACGCCGCGCGCTGGCAACACCTCGGATCCTCGGAACCGACTGACAGCTTGATGACCAACGGAGGTTTCGTCGAGCTCGAGACCGGGATCCCCTGGCAGACAGTTCGGGCTCTCGAACAGATGGGTCACGATGTCCGGTCAGGCAATGGTGGATTCGGCGGTTACCAGGCGATTCTTCGTCACCCCGAAACCGGCATGTACCACGGAGCTTCGGAAAGCCGCAAGGACGGCCAAGCCGCCGGGTATTAGGGATTGCGGGGGAACAGGTTTTAGGCTGTAGGCTGTAGGCTGTAGACCAGACACCTAGGACATTGCTCAACATTGGTGCGAACGGCGGGGTCATTGCTCACATCTTGCACGCCAGTGCGAGATGTGAGCTTTGACCCCTTCAAACGGACCATCGCCAGTGCGAGATGTGAGCTTTGACCCCTTCAAACGGACCGCAATCGCCAATGCGTCATTCAGCCCTGGCCCCTTTGACCTCTTTCGATCAATCGACTTCAAGCAGGCGCTCGCCGAGTGATAATTGCGCCAGACCCATGGCCCATGGCCTTACGTAGAGCCCGTAAGTGTCGACCCCGGCGTCGCTGACCAGATGGCGAAGAAACCGATCGGCGCTGGCCTCCCACCTGGGATCCGGTCCGAGTATTCGATTCATCCGCAAGATCAACCAGGGAAGCCCGATCTCATAGGTTCGATGCCCGCGGGTCGGTGGCTCAGGCCAGGATCCGGTCTCCGACTGATGCTCGACCAACCAGGTCAGTACTTCGGTCGCCTTGGCTGCGGCGGGATGATTACGGGCAACCTCACGACCCTCGGTTCTCTCAAGAAAATCCAGCCCTTCGGCCAGTCCCTCGCTCAGATAGAGCAGAACACCGCCCGGGCTGGTCGAGAAATCCGGGATGACCGCTTTGGCGAAATCAAATCGTGCCAGCCAGCCCAGCCCAGCCATCGCCTCCTCGATGTCGTCGCTCCGCCCGGTCAGTCGTGCCAACCGGAAAAGTGCGGCCGTGAACAGAGTGGTCGCGCACCAGTAAACGGGCATCGGGTTCCATTCGAAGGACACCGTGCCGCTGCCGATCCCGCCATCCGGTCCGATGAACTCCCGCCGAACCCAACCGACCCACCGCTCAATCGTCTGCAGCCATCCTTCGCGATTTGGATGATCTCCGAGAATGCGAACGGCGTCCAGGACCGCATTGGCACTGGACCCCTGGTCGGCCACACAGGAATGCTCGATCATGCCGTCACGCCTGCGCAGCCCATAGCCCATGAAGAGGGCATCCTCAGCGCCCTGGATGCCCTGAGTCGACTGCACCCGGTCACAGAAGGCTGCGATCCCCGCCCGCAGGCGGGTGACTTCGTCAACCACCCCACCCTCACTTTTCAAGTCATTCCTGACCATCGCGTCCTCCAGTTTGCCTGAGCCCGGCTCCGGTCGGTCCGATATCAATTCCACCTCGTCATCACCGGATTCCGGTCCGAGGAATTGAAGGCGCTTCAGGCCACCGAGAATGCAATGGGATTCCTCAAAAACCGCCTCAAGTTGGAAATCGTGAGCCGGATCGTAGAGCACATGCTGCGTCCACCAATCACTGATTTGTTCGTAAGCCGATTCCAGATGACCACCGTTTGCCATGGCTGACCACGAGAATCACTCGGATCCAAAAACACAATCCTCATCCAGAGACTCACTACGGAAATCTGAACTTCCTCCGGATGCCGCCAGGATCGGAATTACACCTGCCGATTGGGGCACCCAATCTGAGCGCTGTTTGGGCAACTCAGGCCCTCCCAGGAATCGATTCGCCGAGGACGAGAAGGCGTGCCGCGCCACCACTCGCAATCCTCGGCTCAACGGTATCGGCAATCTTCCTGGGCGCACTGCATCATCCAGCGCATTCGTCCGACTCCGGTGCCGGCCGCCAGGGAGCCGGCCGTGGTGACGTGCAGTCCCCCACCCCGACCTGCCTTGGCGAAGTCTTCCTTCACCCGGTCACGGATCTCGCCGGCCGGTGCGTTGCGCAGGAGGAAGGGTGGCATCTGGCCGAGAATCATGGCATCCGGCATGGTCTTCCTGATCTCGCCCACGTCGATCTCAGGTCCGTAGTTGACCTGGTTGATGCCCAGAATCCGTTGCTGATCCATCAGATGACCCATTGCACTGTCGGAATGCTGGTAACGCAAGGCGTCGCCCGGCGCCAGTTCATCCAGGACGTATTCAAGAACCGGATAGCAATATTCCCGGTAAAGGGTCGGACTGAAAAGCGCGCTATTGTCATCGGTGATCCACCACCCCGGCTGCAGGTTTCCGCTGAATCGCCTGAAGACCTGGTTCAACTCGACCATTTTGCGGGCCAGGATCGTGCTGAAACGGGCGATCAGGTCGGGATGATCATACGCCCAGATGAAGAGGATCTCCGGGTTGAGCACCGAGGTCATGATGGTCGCGGGCCCGCGACTCCCGGTACCCAAGGCAGGCATCGGCTGGCCGGCAGCGGCCCGTTTCGTCCATTCGGCGCGGTAATCATCCGACAGAGCCCACGCCTCAAGATCGGTCCTTTCCGCACGATCGAGGATGTCGGCGAATTCCGCCGGATCCTCGGTGACATGCTGCAGCCAAGGCGTGCCCGATTCCAGATAGGCATATTCCGACCCGAAGAGGTTCTCGATCCGCTTCGGCTCATGGAACCAGGTGTCCTCGCTGAAAAAGGCCTTGCCCACATACTCAAGAGTGACCTGGTTCGCTTCCCGATGCAGCCGATCCCGACAGGACTTGTCACGGTAGTAGGCGACCGTCGACTCGACATCGAGGAATTCGAAGAGCCAGTGGTCGTCGGGCGAGAAGGAGAAGAAACAGCGCGGTTTGCCCTCGGTAAACGCTTCGCAGGCTTCGTTCTCCATCCAGAAAGAGGCAGGATCAAGAGCAGCCGTCAGTTCGAGGAATTCTTTTTCGACAATGGACATGGCACCTCGGATTGCGGATTGCGGATTGCGGATTGCGGATTGCGGATTGCGGATTGCGGATTGCGGAATCAATACACCAACTCATCGCACCCCTCGAAGAAAGCCTTCACATTTTCCGGCGGAACTTCGGGCTCGAGCACATGGGTGGGGGAAAGCATGAGACCGCCCTTGCCGGCATCGAGGCTGTTGGCCAGGTCCCGGACCCTGTTTTTCATTTCATCGGGTGATCCGAACGGGAAGGTGGTCTGCGTGCCGACACACCCGTCGAAAGCCAGCCGTTTCCCAAAGCGTTTGCGGATGGCGACGGGGTCCATGCACTCGGGTTGCACCGGGTTGAGGATGGTGATGCCGATTTCAACCAGGTCGTCGAGAATGTCCCAGAGATTTCCATCCGAATGGTACCAGACATGGATGTCGGGTTTGATCTCCCGGGCAGCAGCGATCACCCTGGCCCAGCGCGGCTTCATGACTTCGCGCCAGAGATCAGGCTGGAACATCATCGAATTCTGGTTGGCGACATCGTCCCCGGTCGAGATGCAATCATAACCGGCTCTCGCGGCGGCCACCGCAACACGAAGGTTATTGTCACAGAAACGGTCGAGCAGAAGCTCGGCCCACTCTCTCTGGGTCAGGAGGTCGATGAGGAACTCTTCATAACCGCGCACCTGCCAGGCATTCTCATACATATGGCCGACGAAGATCTGGGTATAGGTGCCCTCTTCCTGAGCCATGACCTTGGCCGCCCGCATCTCGTCGTCGCCCCACCCTTCATTGCTTGCGATCGGATAGTTCTCGAGTTCTTCGAACCGGGTCGCGTTGCGCAAAGGACTGATGTAACTGGTGAAATGGTAAAACCCGCTGCTGAGATGCCCACACCCGCGGGCATCGATGGTAAACCCGTCCTTTCCATCCTCGTATTCGGGATGAAAAACCGAGTAGTCGGGAAACTTGAAGCCGTCGGGAGCGGTCAAACCCGCGCCCCGCCCGATATCCATGTCAAAAAAGTCATCGGGAGGACAACCGAGGCATTCCGTCATCCGGTTTTTCATCGCTTCAACATAGCTCGCCTTGCGGGGAACCCGGTCGACTTTTTCGAATCCCGCAAAAGCGAGAAACCTTTCACGTTTGGTCATGGTCGTGACCCTCTCATGAGAGGAGGGTCCCAGCAAGACTAGTGTCCTGTCTCACAAATAAGCTTGCCAATACCAGAGCCATTTTCAACCCCAGCGAGGCGGCCGCGCCGGTGCTGTGCCCTGTGGCACTGCCCGGCGCGG
>QNAI01000070.1 GCA_003641745.1 Verrucomicrobiota bacterium
ACGAACTCGAAGCAGACCGCCTCGATGCCATGCTGAAGGCGGCCGAATTCCTGCGGCGAAACGGCTCGCTCATCCTGGCCAATCGAATCGCACGCCAACTGACCGGGATGGTCTATCCGCCAATGGTTCGCCTGGGCGGATTTCTCCTGCTCGCCCGGATCGAGCCGGAAACCTCAGCCGACATCGCTCTGGAATTGCTGACCAGCGACGACCCTATCCTCGTTTCGGGGGGGCTGATGCTGGTCGCCGATGCGCAACCCGCCGATGCGACCCGCCGATTCGCCGAACTGCTGGATGACCCCGCAATTCCCGGAGACGCCCTGATCGAAGCCTTGGTCGATCGAGGGGACACCTCGATCCGATCGGCATTACTGAAGCACGTGAATTCTGAGGACATGGCCATCCGGACGACAGCCGTCCGAGCTCTCGGGCCACTTGGATCCCAGGACGAATTGGACCTCCTGATCGCCCGCCTCCAGGCCAATCGAGGAGAAGCTGAGGCGGCAACCGACGCCCTCGTCCTCCTGCGCCCGGGCGAGGTCGACGTCGAGTTGCTCAGACGATACGCCACCTTCGAGGATCCTCCCGCCGCCGATCTGGCCGGAATTCTGGCCCGTCGAAACTTTACCCCGGCCGTACCCCTGATGCTCCAGGCGGCCCTCCGCGAAGATCGTGTCGGGCGCCAATCCATACGGGCCCTCGCCACGCTGGCCCAACCCGGCGATGTTCCCGAACTGATCGCCCTGCTTGACCTCGTGCCGACCGACCATCGCCGCGGGATCGAGCAAGCCGCGGCGGCAGCCATGCGGCGTTCGGACGAATCCCCTCCCGATCTCGCGCCGGTTCTTGGTTCATTGGAGAGCGCCAGTCCCGAGAACCGGGTTTCGCTGCTTCACATCGCCGGAGCCGTAGGTGGTCCCGAGGCTGCCGCGGTACTGGACAGCATCTACCGCTCCGGCAATGTCGACGATATGAAGATGGTCTCGCAGATTGTGGCCACCTGGCCTTCGGCGTCCACCGTCGACCTGATGCTGCGAGTTGCCGGTGAGACATCAGACCAGAACCTCAGGGCCCGCCTGATCGATGCATGCGCCGACCAGGCAAGAGAATGGCGACGGAGCCGAACAGAGCAGGCAACTGAATTGCTGCAGGCCCTGATGCCACTGGCGGTCACGACCGAAGAAAAGCGCTCCATCCTGGAAGCGGCCAAAAAAGTCGTGAGTTGGGGCGCGCTTGCCGTCGCGCAGAGCTTCGAATCTGAACCCGGGCTTGAGGAAGAGGCGATCGCGGCGAGCGAAAAACTGGCCGACCGATTGCATAAGAGACCGCCTGAGACTATGCCGACTCAATGAGTGATGAGTATAGGCAACACAATTAACACCAGACCACTATGAACGACAAAGAAGAATCCAAAATCCCCCTGATCGGATGGTCCGACGCCACCTGGGCGTTCATGACCCTTCGCCTGTTTCTCGGATTCCGAGCCCTCCTCGCCGGGGTTGAGAAGTTCGAACTCGACGGGACCTACAGCATGGCGAACTACTACGGCAATATGCGGCGCATGGGCGAAGGCATCGCCAGTTCATCATTCCTGCCGGAGTTCCTGACTCTGCCCTATGCCTATTCCCTCGGTCATTTTCTGGTCGTGCTCGGATTGCTTCTGCTTCTCGGGGTCAAAACCCGGTTGATGATCATTCTCAGCGGTCTGACCTACCTCTCCCTCGCCATCGGACTGATGGCCGTCCAGGAGCCCGGCGGTATCGCCTGGCTCGGTATCCACATCGGTCTCGCGGCCGGCGCCCTTCTGCTCGTGAAACACAACCGCCTCGCTCTGACCCGGAATTGATCCGACCATCATGACGACACCTTCGGAACCCAACCCACGCCCGGACGGAAACCTCGTTTCGCGGCGCGACTTTATCCGCTCAGGCGTAGCCACCGGAGCCGGGCTCATGATGGCCAATTCCATCCCGGCCTACGCCCAAAACACCAAGGCCAAGGGAGACCTGCTCAATGTCGGCATCATCGGCACCGGCGCCCAGGGTCGCGTCCTGATCGACGCCGCACTGGGGATTCCGGATATTCGCTTCCAGGCGGTCTGCGACATCTGGGACTACAGCCGCCGCTACGGGGAGCGCTACCTCGGCAAGAACGGACACAAGGTCAATGCCTACACCAACTACCAGGACATGCTGGCCAGGGAACGGGACCTGGATGCGGTCATTGTGGCCACACCGGATTTCGTCCACGCCGAACACGCCATCGCCTGCATGGAAGCAGGACATCACGTCTATTGCGAAAAACTGATGTCAAACACCGCCCACGGAGCCCGCCGGATGGTTCAATCCTCCAGGGAGACGGGGAAACTTCTGCAGATTGGACACCAGAGGCGCAGCAACCCGCGCTATCAGCATGCCCTCCACAAGATGATGAACGAGGCCCGGCTATTCGGCCGGATGACCAATATCAATGCCCAATGGAACCGGGGCGTTTCCGAGGACCTTGGCTGGCCGGAAAAATACACCATGGATCAGGCCACACTGGATCGCTACGGGTATGCCAATATGCACGAATACCGTAACTGGCGGTGGTACCGAAAGTACGGTGGCGGCCCCATTTCCGACCTCGGGGCCCACCAGATCGATGTGTTCAACTGGTTCCTGGGCACGAATCCAAGCTCGGTCATGGCCGGGGGCGGGATCGACTATTACCTCGAACACGAGTGGTACGACAATGTCATGGCGATCTACGAATACCCGACCGATGAAGGGATGGTGCGAGCCTTCTACCAGGTGCTCACCACCACCAGCGCGGGTGGTGGTTATTTCGAGTACTTCATGGGCACGGAGGGTTCCTTGAAAATCTCCGAGAATCCGAAGATCTCCGCAGCCTACCGAGAAGCGCATGCCCCGGAATGGGACGAATGGGTGGAAAAGGGAACGATCGCACGGGGCGTAGGTTCGGCCGATGAACCCAAGCCCTGGGAGAAGAAGCGTTCAGTCACGGTCGACGTGCGTGAGACGGCCCAGCTTTCCGCCTGGAAGATCCCGGTCGAATTGAACAAGGCCATCCATCAGCCCCACATTGAAAACTTTGTCGATGCCATCCGACATGGCACGCCGCTGAATTGTCCGGGCGAAGAAGGCTATGCCTCCTGCGTCACGGTGCTCAAGGTGAACGAGGCCGTCGCCGCAGAATGCAAGCTGGACTTCAATCCAAACTCTTTCACCGTGTAGCCGGTAGTCTGTCATGCGCGAAACGACCGGGATCAATATCGTTACGGCGATTGTCGGAGAGGCTTTACGCCTCGATCCGTTCTGCCATCGAGGGATAAATCCTCTCCTACCCAATCCATCAGACAACGCCTGACAGTCACCGTGTGACCCAACCTGGTTTTCCCGCAAATCCGATATGATGCACAAAATCCACTTTTCCATCCGCACCCTTGCTTTTCTTATCGCGCTCCCGATCTGCGGAAACCTGTTCGCGGCCGACGAAACGGTGCTCGAAATTGAACTGCCCAAGCCGCTCTTCGTCGGAACACCCAAGCCGATCAAGGTTCCCAACCTTGAGCCCCTGCGCCAGGGCAAGCGGCCTGACTTCATGGTTCCGGAAGGAACGGAGAATCTCTCCCACGGCAAGGAAGTCACGGGAAGCGATGACTGGCCGGTGATCGGCGAACTCGAATACATCACGGACGGCGACAAGGAGGGTACGGACGGCTATTTCGTCGAACTGGGCCCCAATCTTCAGCATGTTCAGATTGACCTGGAAACCGACGCCGAAATCGCCGCCGTCATTGTCTGGCATTATCACGCATCTCCCCGGGTTTACCACGACGTTGTCGTGCAGGTTTCCAACGATCCCGAGTTCGAGAAGGGCGTGAAAACGATCTTCAATAATGACTATGATAAATCGGCCAAAATGGGCGTGGGAAGGGACCCGGCCTATATTGATCTCTACGAAGGCCGCCTGATTGATGCCAAGGGGGCTCGAGGCCGGTATGTGCGACTCTACAGCAATGGCAGCACCGCCGATGGAATGAACCACTATATTGAGGTCGAAGTTTTTGGTACACAGGCCAAGTGAACTGATAGCGATCGCACTCGTGATCGGTGCAGCGGTCTGGCTCCGATTCAGTGCCCTGGACGAAAAACCCCTCCACAACGACGAGGCCGTCCAGGGCTTCAAGACCGGACTCCTGCTCGAATCCGGCGCCTATCGCTATGACCCGACGGCGCATCACGGTCCAACCCTCTATTACCTCGATCTGCCCCTCGCCTGGTTGCGCGGTGAGCAGACCCTGGCTCAACTGACCGTCCATTCCCTTCGACTTCTTCCCGCG
Source organism: Verrucomicrobiota bacterium (assembly GCA_003641745.1). GTDB lineage: Bacteria > Verrucomicrobiota > Verrucomicrobiia > Opitutales > Opitutaceae > B12-G4. The sequence goes on from QNAI01000070.1 coordinate 4,346, forward strand.
ATCGCCGGAGTCGGAATCGTCATCGCATCCCTGTTCCTCAGGACCTTCATCGGAGCGGCCCCCAGCCTGCTGGCCGCCGCGTTCCTCGCCCTCTCACCCATTCAGGTCTACTTCAGCCGGGATTTTATCCAGGAACCCCTCCTGGTTTTTTTCACTCTTGTCGCCGGCCTCTGGCTCTTTGTCTACATCCGGAGACCCGGTTTGATTCCAGCCGTCGGGTTCGGACTCTCAGCCGGGTTGATCCATGCAACCAAGGAAACCAGTCTGATCATCGCCGTATCCCTGGTCGCCGCATGCCTGGCCGAGATCGCGATCGATCCCTCGCAGGCCAGAACCTGGTGGAAGGCATGGCGCAACAAGCACCATGGGGTTCGCGACGGATTCGTTGCGCTCGGCGTGGCGGCAACCGTCTCCTTCCTCTTCTTTTCCTCCTTTCTCCACCATCCCGCCGGCATCCTGGATGCATTTTCCGCCTATTTTCACGGCGCCGGACAAAGCGTGGGGAGCGACCACACCAAACCTTGGGGCTACTATGCCGGTCTTCTTTTCGGGACCGTCCAGACCGGAAGGATCCAATCGGAGATGTTGATCGTCGGCCTGTCCCTCATCGGCATTCTGGATGCTTTCACCCCATCCCGACAGTCCGGCACCCCGAGCCGTGTGCTTCGGGTCATTGGTGTCGCTTCCATCTCCCAACTCGCGATCTACAGTTTCATCCCCTACAAAACACCCTGGCTCCTGATGGTGCCGGAAGCCGGTCTCTGCGTGCTGGCCGGAGCGGGAAGCGTGGCCATCCTTCGGATACTCGCTCCCCGGTATCTGCCGGCGATTGCCGGGTCGATAGCCCTTGGCGCCGGTCTGGCCCACCTCGGAGTCCAGGCGAGGGCTGCATCCAACCGCTACGCCGCCGACCCCCGCAACCCCCTCGCCTACGTGCAGACAGTGACGGACCTGCTGAAAGTGCCCGACCGCGTCGCCGGTCTGGCCTCGGTGAGCAATCGCGAACTTACGATCAAGGTTTTCGGCGAGGAGTATTGGCCCCTGCCCTGGTACTTGCGTGCGTATCCTTTAACTGGATACTGGAATACGATCCCGGCCACGCCCGATGCCGACGTGATCATCAGCACGGCCGGAATCGAATCCGACTTGGAGCCGTTGCTGAAGGACGACTATTTCGCCGAATTTATCGGTCTCCGGCCCGGGGTCGTTCTCATTGTCCGCACCCGATCCGATCTTTGGGAATCCTATGTCGCCACCCTGGAGTGAACTGCCGGCCGGGGAAGGCACGCCCGCCGACCCGCCAACCCACCGGTTTTCCCACCGGGCGATGAACACTCTGTTCTCGATTGTCATCGACCATCCGGACGCCCGTTACGCCGGGCAGGCGGCCCAGGCAGCGTTTGCCGAAATCGATCGCCTGGAGTCAATCCTCAGCCGCTTTGCCGAGGGCAGCGACATCAGCCGACTGAATCGGGCGCGACCAAACAGACCCACCCGTCTCGGGCTGGAAGCCTTCAACTGCCTCCTCCAGGCGAAACAGTTCCACCACCTCACCGGCGGTGCGTTCGACTCATCGCTTGGCACGGGGATGGATACCCTGCAATTCAATCGTGATACCGGGTCCGTCACCAAACCAGATGCCCGGACTCAGATCGATCTCGGCGGAATCGGCAAGGGGTATGCTCTGGATCAGTTGCCCGACCTGTTCGCCGAATGGGAGGTCACCCGGGTGTGCGCGGATGGGGGCGGCAGCACCGTTCTCGCCCTCGATCCACCGATTGGCCTTCCGGGTTGGCCGGTGGGATTGGGCACCGACGATGGGGCATTCACGATTTCTCTCCGAAGAGCATCGGTCAGCGCCTCCGGAGTCGCAACCCAGGGTGAACATATCACAGACCCCGTTCATCCCGGACAACGACTGAAGAACCGGCGATGCTGGGCCTGCTCACGCCTCGCAACGGAGTCCGACTGTCTCTCGACCGCGTTGATGATCCTGCCCATGGAGGCGATACAGACCTTCTACGATTCCCGATCCGAGAACGCCGCCCTCGTCGAGGAAACCCACAGCGGCACGACCCAAGCCCGCATCTTCGGGCTGCCGCCGCTTCAAAGGGGTCAATGATCAATTGTCAATTATGTGCCCACACAATTGATAATTGACCCCTTTCTGCCGAGTAGAAAAAGGGTGCGGTTTCTGATTTCACCTCCATGATCGGAGACAGATTCTCCTATCATGGCTTCAATCACCTGGTTCCTCTTCAGTTCCCGCCTCCGGATTCTCCTGACCGCATTGGCCTTGTTTGTCGGTCTCTATGCTCTGGCTGGATTCGTCATTGTCCCGTGGCTGGCGCGTCCGCGCATCGTCGATACGATCAGGGAGTTGACCGGCCGGGAAGCCCGCCTCGATACACTCAAGCTGAACCCCTTCACCCTGTCGGGCACCATGGGTGGATTTGAAGTGACCGATCTCGATGGCGAAAAGCTGCTGTCATTCGATCGGGCCTACGCCAATGTCCAATCGCTGCCCTCCTTGTTCAAAGGCGAGATCCACCTGAAAGAGATCGATGTCGCCAATCCGTTCTTCCGTTTCCAGATCAACGAGGATGGCTCGATCAACATCGCGGACCTGATCAATCAGGTAACGGCCATGATGGCCGAAGATGCCGACGGAGAACCGGAGGATTCGCGCCCGCTGAACGTGGACCTTCTTCGGGTGACCGAAGGGTCCATTTCGTTCACCGATCATTCGCGTTCGGCGCCCTTTGTGTCGGTGATCGCGCCGATCAGCTTTGACATCACCAGTTTCCATACCGGCGGTGAGTCCGACGCGCCTTACGCATTCTCGGCCACCTCGGAATCCGGCGAGTCTTTTTCCTGGGAAGGATTTGCCGCGCTCAATCCGGTTCGGTCGAAAGGAACCTTCAAAGTAGAGGGGTTCTCGATGCCGAAGTACGAGCCCTTCTATGATATCGTCCTGAACACCGATGTCACTTCGGGGACCATCGCCGTTTCGGCCAGTTATGAGTTCCTTTCAGGTGATGGAGGCGTCATCCAATTGTATGATGCTTCGGTCCGGATTGAAGATCTGGAAATGGTGGACGGCAACGATCAGGGCATTGTGACCTCGGTCGCTTCTGTTTCGATAACCGGTGCCGCCGTCGACTACCTGACCCGTTCGCTCGAAGTCGAGTCGATCGAGCTCAAAGACGGCCTGATTCATATCAAACGTTTGGAAGACGGCCAGATCCGGCTTGTGACTCTTTTGGATTACTCGAAATTCGCCGCCGAGCCAACCGAAGGCATTCCGACCTCTGACCAGGACGCCGAGGACTCTCTGACGCCGAGTTATCTGATCAAGTCGTTCAGCCTGGAGGGATACACCATTGAGGTGGAGGATCTGGCTGCTCCAACTCCCGTTTCATTCGCTCTGGATAACATTGCGCTCAATGCGGATGACATCAGCAGTGAGGAAGGCGCCTCTCTGTCGTTCAGGTTCGGGGCTGACTCCCGGACGGGCGGTCACATCGAGGCCGACGGATCCATGGCCCATCAACCCGTCGCGGGCAGCCTGAACCTGGCGGTTCAGAATCTTGCCCTTAAGTCCGGTGACGCCTACCTCTCTGAATTTGCCGATGTCCATCTGGCCGACGGTCGGGTTACCGTATCGGGCAAGATCAATATTGATCTATCGAACGAAAAACCGACCGGCGATTTTTCGGGAAGTGTGAACCTGTTGGAGATCCAGGTGATCGGTGACGAACGCGGTGAGGACCTGGCCAAGGTCACCCGGGTGGGCCTGGAAGACATCAAAGCGGTCCTGGATCCCATGTCGATTGAAGTCGGGGCCATTTACCTCGTCGATCCAAGTGCAAACCTGACCGTGAGCGAGGACGGATCGATCAACCTCCTGCGAGCCCTCCGCATGGAAGCCGGGGAGGAACCGTCCGGGGAAGCGGAAGGCGACGAGCCATCGGAAACCACTGAGGACGATTCGGTGGCACCTGCGCCAACCGGCCTGACTCTCCCCTTCCCGATTACCATCGGTCAGATCAATCTCGAAAACATGAGTGCAATGATGACCGACCGATCGGTGGCCCCCTCCGTTTCAGTCGGCCTGGAGACCCTCTCCGGCACGATCTCCGGCCTGTCTTCCGAGGAACTCGCCCGTGCCGACGTCGACCTTCTCGGCACCCTGACCGGAGGAACCGAACTGACGATCGTGGGAAAGATCAACCCGCTGATCGAAGATCGTTACAGCGACGTGGCCATGACCTTCAGCAATTTCAACCTGACTACGGTCAGCCCCTATTCAGCCAAGTATGCCGGGTATGAGTTGAGCAAGGGCAAGCTCTCCTTCGACCTGACTTACAGCATTTCCCAAGCGGAACTGGAGGGAGAGAACAAGATCACCATCGATCAGCTGACCCTGGGGGAGAAGGTCGAAAGCGAGGACGCATTGAACCTGCCCATACCTCTGGCCGTCTCGCTGCTCAAAGATCCCGATGGCGTGATCACCCTCGATGTGCCGGTGAGCGGTAACCTGAACGATCCGGAGTTCGGAATAGGCAAGGTTTTATGGGGCGCGGTCGGGAATGTTATTGCGAAACTGGTGACCTCTCCCTTCAAGATGCTTGGTGGTCTGATCCCGGGCGGAGCTGACATCGATATCAGCTTTGTGGGGTTCGATCCGGGAGTGACAATCCTCGACGAGGAGGACATGGAGAAGCTGGTTCTTCTTGAGAAAGCCATGGCGGAACGCCCGACCCTGACCCTCGAGATCCACCCGGGGGCTGGAGGTCCGGCTGAGAGCAACCTCCTTCGAACCCTGAAACTCGATGACAACCTTCGCGTAATCCGATGGCGTGAACTCAAGGATCTCGGCAAACTCTCGGTCCCCTTGGAAGAGGTCGAATTGACGCCCGCCGACCGGGATCGACTGATCATACGATCATTCCAGCTGATGTTCCCCAACCAGGCCGCAACCACCAAGGGGATACCTCCGTCGTCCAGGGAACAGCCGCAATCGGATACGCCGACCACGGTGGAGACCACCGCACTGGCGACTGGTTCGTCCAAGATCGAACCGAAACAGGAATCCAGTGGAGGAATCGGCGGGTTCTTCAAGCGTCTCTTCAAAGGCGGGTCGAAGGAAACCGCCAAACCGAAGGAAACAGCCGAAGCACCCCTGCCGGCTGAGATTGGCGATACCGACGTTGAGCAACCCATCCAATCCACCGAAACGCCGACTCTGACCATGGCCCAGATGGAGTCACGCCTCCTTGAGACCGTCGAGATTCCGCGCGTTATTCTCGAAGTATTGGCCGGCACTCGCGCAGAAGCAGTCCGCTCCTACCTTGAGACGACAGCCGGAATCGCTCCGGACCGGATGTTCGTTGTCCCACCCGAAAACGAGAGCGCGATCGATGCCGCCGCCGGACAGTCCCGGGTGACCTTCTCGCTGGAATAGGAAATCCGGCATCAGGAAACACTCCTGCCAGCACGTTTGAAGTGACCTGACAATCGGGCGCAACTCGCGAGCCGAAAATTCGATCTTGTCAGAGCCTGATCGGCCGTACACCGTTCTTCCCAGTTTCATAAACCCAGGAGAGATGGCTGAGTGGTCGAAAGCAACGGTTTGCTAAATCGTCGTACCTCACAAGGGTACCGAGGGTTCGAATCCCTCTCTCTCCGCCACTTTGAAAGTAAGGGTTAAGAGTTAAGATTGATGAACCGCCTGGCAACTTGCGTCGGAACATCGTAGAGGGATGAGGACCCTTAGGGTTCGACGGAGCGAGGCACGAGCGTAGATGGGGCACGCGTAGCGTGAGTGCGAAGCACCGGTCCGAAGGAACGCCAATCCCTCTTCTCTCCGCCATTCCGAGCTCCGCGAGGAATGGCGGCCGGATCGCGAAGTGATTCGGGTTTTTGCGAAGCACAAACAGAACGGGATAGGGGCGATCGAAGCGCCAGCTGCGATCGGGGCGAAGCCCTGAGCCCAAATGGCGAATCAATCCCTCTCTCTCCGCCACTTTGAAAGTAAGAGTTAAGAATTAAGATTGATGAGCCGCCTGGCGGCTTGGGTCGGAACATCGTAGAGGGATGAGGACCCTTAGGGTTCGACGGAGCGAGGCACGAGCGTAGATGGGGCACGCGTAGCGTGATGGAAACCCAGAGGCGGTTTATCAGGCAATCCCCTTTCGCCCCCCTTCCGTCAAGGGTCAAGCAATGACCTAATTGGATCGCCTGACCCCATTGGATCGCCCACGGTTTTCAATTGTCGTTGACGACCCCCGGCGATTGCATGAAGCGCGATGACCAGCAAGGAACGCTATCTCGCCACTCTCCGGCATGAACCGGTCGATCATCTGGCCCGGATTCCCATCCTCATGCAGTATGCAGCCGAATATATCGGTTCCAATTCCGGCGCCTTCGCTTCGGATCACAAAATCCTGGTCGAGGCCAATCTGCGCTGCGCCGCCGATTTCGGATACGATCAATTAAGCTCCATATCGGATCCCTATCGAGAAACCACCGGATTTGGGGGAATGGTCACCTATCCGCTGGATGCGGTGCCGGAATGCATCCGGCGTCCGTTGGCGGATACGAAGGATCTGGCCGCATTGACAGATCCGGATCCTCTGGCGTCCGAGAGAATGAGAGATCGAATCCTGGCGGTTGAGGCCTTGGCTAAGCGGGGGACCGACTACAGCCTTCTCGGATGGGTCGAGGGTGCGGCCGCCGAATCGGCCACCTTGCGAGGCACCGAAAATTTTTTTATGGACCTGATTGAAGATCCGGGGTTTTGCGCCGACCTGATGGACCGATGTGTGGAGGTTGGGCTCGCCTTTGCCCGGGCCCAGCTCGAATGCGGTGCCGATACGATAGGTATCGGGGATGCCGTGGTCAGTCAGGTTTCCCCCGACGTTTATGGAGAACTGATCCGCCCCCGTCAGGAACGCCTGATGCGTGGAATCCGCAAGGCCGGAGGCTTCGTGCGCCTGCACATCTGCGGCAATACCACCCATCTGCTTGACCAATTCGCCGGTCTGCCGATCGATGTCCTTGACGTGGATCACCTGGTCGATCTCAGCGCGGTAAGAAAGGCCATGGGGCCGGACGTCGTCCTGGCCGGCAACCTCGACCCGGTTGCCGCTGTGATGAAGGGGTCCCCGGAAAGTATTCGTGCTTCCGTTCGAACGAAGACGATCGAGGCGGGTAATCCCTACTGCGTCAACGCGGGCTGTGAGATCCCCTCCGGCAACCGGCCGAAAACCTGAAGGCGCTCTGTGAGCCGGTCTCTCTTGCATGAAGATACTTGAAAACGATCGATGACAATGGGGTCATTGATTGACTCTTGACAAAGGGCTCTTGAATTTTCTCGCCTTGTGGTTTTCTGCCAAGACTGGACCTGCCGCGATTTGAGAGGGTGGAATATGAATTATGAACGTTGACTCCTCCCGTCCCTCCGTCAGCCGTTGGCGGAGGACGGTCGAGGTGGCAGGCCGGGTCAAGATGACATTCCGTGCAATCTTGCATGCCAATGCAAGATTTACGGTTTGACCCCTCGTACATCATGCGGACTCCGACGGTCGAACCATTCTAAGGGGTCACGCCGTACCTTTCGTGTTGGCATACAAAAGGTACGGGATGACCCCTCCGTTCGGACCTTCGGCTCAAACAATTTTGACGCCGATTTGAGTTGGAGTTTTCCAGTGCGAAGGCTACAATGGATTCAGGATTGTTACTCTACCAGGAACACGTTGTAGTTTTGAATCCGACGGCGATAGGAAGCGAAGATGTTGGGGATGGACGCACGGGCAAAATTATCCGGCGCGGCAGAGCTGCTCTGCTTCGCCTGTCTGTCTTAAGTCGCCAGGCAGACTACCAGGAGACGAACAAGGCGGATCGCATGCGGTTTTTCCGATCATGAAACGGATTGTCAGGGAGTGTGCCGAATGGCAACTGGTGGCTTCGGCCAGTGAAATGAGCCCCTTTGAAGCACGGTCGTTGACCAGGCAGGTGCTGAAGTCGGCGCAATTCTGGGTCTTCGCGCTGGTCGCAGTTTCGCTCTCTCACAACGAGGCGCGATCGAAGACCGACCCTTCAGAGCCATCCGGTAGGCAGGCCGTTCAAATCGCCAAGGTTATACCGGAATTTCCTCACGCGCTGCGCAACACCATCTATAGCGAGGGATTTGCCAATGTGGTTTTCATGGTCGACGAAACAGGGAGGAATCACGACTATGTCCTGTTGGAGGCTACTCATCCCTTGTTCGGTGCGACGGCCCTGGAGGCGTTGAGGAAGTGGAAAGTCACCCCTCCGATCGTCGACGGACGACCCAACCCTACCCGTCATAACGTCGTTGTGGAGTTTTCTCAGGAAGGACCGGTTCTGATCGACCGGCCCATTGCAGAGACTGTCGGGCCGGATGAAAGGTATCAGGATCGGCCCCTTCATTTTCGCGTTTGTGATTTGCGAGACCTCGATCAACTGCCCAAGCGCATTGAGACAATTGTTCCCGTCCTGCCCAAAGGTGTGAGCGCGGATGCCGCTGCGGGAATAGCGCGGATCCTGATATTCATCGACATGGAAGGGAACGTTCGGGCTCCAGCAGTCCTTTTCAGTTCGAGTGATGCCATCGCCGATGCCGCCATAACGGCGATATCAGATTGGAGGTTTGAACCACCTCTTAAGAACGGAAATCCAGTGGTTGTTCAGGCGGTACAAACCTTCCGATTTGAAATGGACGGTGCCGAAAAGTCCGACCTCGATTAATCGATACGGGAAGGGCAGAAAGAGCCCGGGGGACCGACTTGCCGCGATAGGAGCGGGAGGAATATGAAATATGAACGTTGACTCCCCCTCTCTGACCCGGAGCACCTGGGTGAGCATCTGCTGGATCTGTTGGCACCCTTGCGAACGATCATCGTGGCCATCGATGAGCAAATCGCGGCGGTGCAAAAGAGGATGGAAGAGATGGACGCCCCAGCGATGCCCCACGGGATGGCAACGGTGATCTTTCAGCAGATGGAGCGAGAGGTTTGCGACTGGAACCGCTTCGAAAATCGCAAGCAGATAGGCAGCTACACCGGGTTGTGTCCCAGCGAGGACACCAGCGCTCAACGACGTTTCCAGGGTTCGATCAACAAACATGGCAACCCTCGATTGCGCCACATGTTAATCGAGTGCGTATGGCTTCTAATGCGATGGAACCCCGACTACAGGGGTATCCTCAAGTGGCGCGACAAGCTCCTGGAGGCCAAGCTGACCAAGGCGAGCAAGAAGAAGATTGTCGTGGCCATCGCCCGACAGTTCGCCGTGGACTGGTGGCGGGTGAGAACCGGCAGAATAACTCCCGAAGAGCTCGGACTGAGCATGAAGCCCCTGCGAACAATCAGCGCCTGAACACACTACTGCCTATACACCACCAATAACCCTTTTCGCGGAGCGAGCCCGTTTTGACTCCTGTCGCTTCTGATGCGACGATTTTAAAGATTGGGCAGCTTCGTTTCTCCAGCCCTTTAATGGCCGAATGGATAAGTCATAGTGTGCTCATTCAACCCAAGGACACGGATAGCAGGAAATCCCGGACCTACAACAAGGTCCGTGGCGGCGGAGAAGACGCGGAATTGCTTTTGAAATCCAAGATAATCAACCAAACAAGATGTAACTGAAAAAACACGAAGTAACGTTCTTGACAGAAAACCCCATAGCAGGAGTCAGCGTTCATATTTCATATTTTTGAGCTTCGCCGGGTAGCCTCCCCCCTTGGGCCATTATTCAAAGACTTACGAAATGACCCCTTTCGCTCTCTCAAGTCGCGCTGTTCGCGGCCGGAAAACGGTTCTCCCTAGTAAACAGTGCCACCAAATCCCCCAGGAAACACACCACCTCAAGCAACCCCTGGATAACTGAACGGCTCAGGGGCACCTATCCGCGTCGGCGCTGTCATCGATCGTAGAGACTATTTAACATTCTACGTTCGACCCCTTCCCAGCTGCTCGATGTAGTCTCGAAGCTCATCGCTGTAGCAATCCAAATCTTCGTCGCCGATCATCCCGTAACGATACATCAAAAGCACGGACATCCACATCTTCGATCGCGAGTGCCCATCAAGGCAGTCTCTCAGGATTTTTGATTCTTTCCGGATCCGCTCTTCCACATCCCAGAATTGTTCCGTCGGGCTTGAACCTTCGGCATGGAGAATCCCAATCAGTTCGCGATTCACTTTTCGCAAGTAACGTTCCCGAAGTTCGGGCACCATTCGTCTGAAGGCCTTCCAGTCCGATTCTTTTGGTCTGTCGTGCATTGTTCCGTTTTGCATTCAGGGTTCAAAGCTCAAGCGCGCCGCTTACCCGCGTTGTCTGAAACGGTGTTCTTTTGATCGCCCATTCAGACTCCGCTCTTTTCAAGAACCTGCCTGCAATACGAGTTCAGGCTTTCACCTTTCTGCATGGCCCGAATTGACAGTGCCTTGTGGACATCTTCTCCGACTCGAAGGACAAATTTACCGCTGTACTTTTTATCGATTGTCGCGGGAGGAAGTGGAAGATGATCAGATTCGGATTGCTCAGTCCACTCGTCAATCACCCGGCACAATTTTTCGTAGACTTTTTCCTCTGTTGTTCCGTGTACACCACCGAGCATGAGGCCCGGAGAAGTACCGATGTAGCATTGGTCTTCTTCACTCCATTCAATTACCTTGAGGTAAGCATCACTTCTTTTTTTCATCTCTCACTCTTCTAATTGCTTCTTCTACGGCTCGCTCCTGGTAACGTTTGGCATCACCTGCGAGCTTCCCGGAGATCGTAATTCTTATTCCTTGTTCGTGAACCAGATTTCGGTGGCTACCTTTCCCGCCCCGGTCGACAAAACCGTGCTTCTTGAGGTCTGCAAGCAGTTCCCGAATCCTTTTCGGCATTTTAGATTAGTATCAGAGTGATACTACATGTCAACTTCCATCTCACAACATCCAACACGTGCTCAGAAGGGGTCAATGATCAAAAGTCAAATCGCTTGACCTTTGCAACACAGAGCGTCGCGCCTGCATGCAGCAATTCATTTGATCTGCGAGCGCTGAGAGCTCCCTGAATTGACCATTGATCCTTGGCCCCTTTCCACCGCTCAAAACCAATCTTCCACTCTTCCAGCCTTCCACGGCTGAAAAAGAGTTTTTCAGCAACCCCTACGTAGGACCTATGTAGCAACTATGTAGCAACTACGTAGTTGCTACATAGCACGAGGCCGGGGGAACGATCGACCTCCGGCGTCTTCGAGGATTTTCCGGCTGCTTCCCTACCCAGGGTCCTTCGATCCGAGTTGACTGACATCAAAGAGTCAGGGCTGATCCTTTTGGCGAAAATCCTGGCTCTGACTGATTGGAAACTGTCATCGTCCTGCAGAAAATCAGGAACCGTCCGACGCCCAAAGCCTTGCCGCGCTGATAGTCTCGAAGTAAGTCAAAGTGCTGTTAAATGTGCGATCGGGAACACGAGAACACTTGATCGGTCCGAATTCAGCTGGAATTATTGTCTTTCCCCAGACAAATGCGGATTCATCTTCGAAACCCCAAATGTCATGAACAAAACGATTGTCGCCCTTATTGTCACAGTCGCGGTCGCACTGGCCGCGTTCTTCGGCTATCGAAGCGTCCAGGCCACCAAGGAACGTGAGGTCGAAACCCGACGAGCCACCGAATTGACCGCTGAAATCTCGGCTATTCGACTGGCGGAGAAGGAAGCGCTCAAGCGCGCCGAAGTGGATGCCGAGGCCCGCCGCCTGGCGGGGATCAAGGCGCGACAGGAGGCCGAAGCGGAGGCGGTTCGACTGGCTGAAGTGGAAGCGCTCCGCGAGCGTGAGGAAGCGGCTCGCCGCCGAGCCGAAGCCGATGCGGCCGAGGCGGTCCTCGCGCTTGCCTTGCTGGCCGAGGAAAAGTCGGTGGTCGAAGATGAAGTTCGCAGGCTTGCAGACTTGAGGCTCCAGGAAGCCAAGGAGGCAGAGGAGCGGTTCCTTGCCGCCGAACGAGCGTTGAGGGAGTCGGAAGAGGAAACCAAGGCACGCCAGGCAGAGATCGACCGCCAGGCGGCTCTCCTGGACTCGCTCCACCGTCGTCAACAGGCCGAATCGATCGTCGTGGACACGGAAGAAGAGATCCGGCAATCGCGCTTTGTCTATCCCGTTGATTATAAACGGGGCAATCACTACCGTATCACAGTACCCTGACAACTGTCCCAGTAGAGTTCCAAGTAAGTTCTTTCACTCCGGCGAGACAGGCACAGCAGGAATTACAGGAAGGAATTTGGATGAGGGCTCCAGTTTTTCTTTTGAACAGAAGGACGCTAAGGACACGAAGGGCTGGATGCTCTGGTTGGGCTCTGAGTTTCTGTTGCCTGATTCTTAGTGTCCTTAGCGTCCTTAGGGGCCGTAACGAAATAAGTTATCAAAGATGCGCAGGATTTTCGGGGAGCAACAAGGCGGGTTCGGGCGAATATAGCGGGCTATTTGAGCCGGAATCCAACACCGTTGCC
>QNAI01000071.1 GCA_003641745.1 Verrucomicrobiota bacterium
CGAGCAGATCGATCAGCTGCTGGAAATGGAGTCGGATCTGCGACAGGTGGAGGTGCCTCTTTCCTACGCGGATGAACTCTACGATCTGCACCTGCACGTGGGACATGTGCTCGAGCGGCTGAAGGCACTTGACGACGGTTTCGACTCTCGGCCCGAGAAAGTACCTGAAGGAGAAGACAAGAGCCTTGGATGAGACCAGGTCGGTCCCTCCCGGCCCGGGTCACCAGCGTTTGAGCTTGGCCGGAGGTGGAGGTGGAGGCGGGTTGGCCTTGGGCTCCTCACGCAAGGTGGGCTTCTGGTAGGCGATCATTGAGGGTTTGTCGACCGCCTCGGTCCCGGGAGCGCTATCAATCCGCCTGTTGATCGAGTCGGACTGGAATTCGACCATGTCCATCAGGAGATTCAGGATGCGAACACCCTCACGCTGGTCGCGCCCAAGCGAGGCGATCTTCACCCAGATTATAGTAAGGAAGACAATGTTTACGGATCCTGCCGCTGCGATAGGTACCCAATCAGGCATGCTTCGCTAATCGGATGCTCTTTATCCGGCTTTAGCGGGGCCCAATGAGGGAAGGACTCCGTCTTCAGCTCTGAATGGCTGCCATGAGGGCATCGCGTCCGTCGGGCCGGAAGAACGCGGTACCGGCCACAAGGGTGTCGGCACCCGCTTTTCGACAGAGGGGCGCTGTTCGCGCATCGACCCCACCATCCACTTCGATGCGGTAATCCAGTCCATTCGCCCGTCTGAATGAGTGTAACGCCTCGATTTTCGGCAGTACATCCATCCGAAACGATTGGCCGCCAAAACCCGGCTGGACCGTCATCAGGAGAACGAGATCCACCTGGTGCAGAAGGGGTTGGGCCTCATCGACCGGAGTATCCGGATTGAGCACGAGGCCGTTTTTGCATCCGAGAGAACGTATCCGGTCCAGCGCACCCGGGATATTGTAATCGGGTTCAACATGGATGCTGATCAGGTTGGACCCTGCTTGGGCGAACGGCTCGAGGAACGGGACCGGATTTTCAAGCATGAGGTGAGTGTCGAAGAAAACGTCGCTCTTTGGTCTCAAAGCGGCCACGACTTGGGGGCCGAAGGTGAGGTTGGGCACGAAATGGCCGTCCATGATGTCGATATGGAGCCAACTCAGCCCGTTTGCTTCGACTTCAGTCAGGGCGGCGGCCAGGTGGCCGTGGTCGCTGGCCAGAAGGGACGGGGCGAGGATCAGTTTGTGTGTGACCGGGTCTGCGGATCGATTGCCCATAAGGTTTCTTTACCAGGTATCGAGGACTGCGTGGCTGATATTGAAGGCCAGATTCCTCGTCAGAACAGGAGTGGCCTGAAATTCGGCCGGGTTTTGACCGTCGTCGAGAAAGACCTCGGTTTCGGCGGTTACCTGACGACTGGAGAAATAGACTTCGCCGGTTCCGTTCCGAGTCAGGCTGCAGTCTGCCACCAGCGTCAGGCGGATCTTCCTGGCCAGCCCGGTATCATCCTCCCTCATGACCCGAATTTCACGGCTGAGGTCCACCAATACTATGGCCAGAGTGGCGTCAGCCGATGATGCGGGCTCCGGAGTCAGGCGCCCGTCGCGTTCAAATTCGCGAATGATCTGCGAAGTCAATACAGACGCTGCCTGGGGGGCAAAGGTTCTGCTATCGACGGGTTCGACGTAGATTGAGGCAAATGGGAGTTCGTCTGGCGTGCCGAGCTGGTAAGCCGAGCACCCGGAAAGGAGAACCAGAATACATCCAAGCGTGGCCACGATCTGAGCCATCACCGGAGGTTGTTCGTGCGTCATGAAGGTTCCGGTCAGAAGATCCCCAGAAATCGCTTTTTGGGTTTGACCTCTTCGGTCTCAGACCCGGTCTCCTCGACCTTTGGCTGAACTGCCGGTTCAGAATCCTTGTCCGGCTCGCTGCCGGGTGGTTGGTCCGAATCGATGGTCGCGCTGGTGGGTTCCACGACGATGACCGGGGCCGGGACTCCCCGTCGCTTGGCTTCACCTTCGATCTGCTTCTGCAGCCATCGGGCCTGTTTCTCACGCAGCTCTTCCACCTTGCCTTCGATCTCATCGAGACGGGTTCGGGCGGTTAAGGCAGTCTGGGAGTTGGGCGCAACGGTGATCGCCTCGTTGAAGAAGACCTTGGCCGCAGTGTAGTTGCGTCGCTTCTTGTAGTAGTAGTCGGCCATCTTGAACTTACTTTGGGCCAGGGTTTCGTTCATGCCGGCCAACCCCTCTTCCGCTTCGGCGAGGCCGGAACTCGACGGGAATAGAATGAGGTAGTCCTCAAAATTGCTGATCGCCTCGCGCGTCGCCCCCTGATCATAGAGTGGGCCATCCACCATTTCGGCATGCGTCTGGGCAAGTTTCAGGTAGGCATCGCTTGTCACCACGCTGTTCGGGTAGGCATTGATCAGGCGATCGAGGGCATCGATGGCATAGACATAGTTCCGTTCCCTCAATTGCCCGACTGCGACGTTCATCAATGACAGGGGCGCATAGTCGCTGAAAGGAGCGTTGAAGACGAGGCGTTCGAAATACTGGGCGCCCTTGTCGCGGTTGGTCCACCCCGGGATCAAGCCGAATATCTTCCGGCGGTAGCCGTTCACATAGGCGCTCGCGATCTCATACTGCTCGCCGAGAAGAAGGTTGAAGTTGCCGTAGGTCGGGTATCCCCGGAGGATGATGTCGAACTCTTCGAATGCACGATCAAATCGATCGCGCTGCAGGTAGATGAGTCCTGTCCGGTATCGGGCCTCGGGTGCGTACTGACTGGCCGGGTATTTCTTGAAGACACGCTTATAGTCACCGAGTGCAGCTCGCTGTGAGCCACGTTCCTCTGCGGCACGGGCCCGGTTCATCAGGTCGAGCGCTTCCTGGGCATACTCGGGCTGCAGACCCCCGAGCGTGCCACCGACCGTGTAATAGCCGGATGCGGGACTCCATCGGATGGCTCCCGCTTCGCCGTCGGGACGCCTGAGTTCGGGTTGGACGCCGCCGAGATCGATGTTCGTGTTCGAATACGATTTGAATTCTTCTTTCTTTTTCTCCTCAAACTCTTCCTGGCCTCGAACCAGGTTGGTCCCGAAGACCAGGGTCACCAGAACAAGAAAGAGAAAACAGGGATTTCCTGAGCTCGGGCAGAACCGATGCGTGTGTTGCCAATCCTTGTTCATACTACTCCTGGAGAATCCGGTGAGAAAGGAGATGAAGTATCGGATCACGGCCATCGTATCAAGGAGGATCCCCAAGTCAGTCCGCCTCCGAAAGCCACCATCAGAACGAGCTCTCCGGACTTGATCCGACCGCTGCGGACAGCCTCGTCAAGGGCAATCGGGATGGAAGCGGCCGAGGTGTTGCCATAGCGATCCAGGTTGAGAAAAAATCGGTCCATCGGTATGCCAAGGCGCGAGGCGAGAGTTTCGATAATTCGGAGATTTGCCTGATGCGG
Source organism: Verrucomicrobiota bacterium (assembly GCA_003641745.1). GTDB lineage: Bacteria > Verrucomicrobiota > Verrucomicrobiia > Opitutales > Opitutaceae > B12-G4. Next base: position 3,454 of record QNAI01000071.1, read on the forward strand.
CACCACACATCCCACTTGGTCAGCCGTCAGCCCGTGATGTTCCAGAATCTGAAGCGCCGATTGTTCCATCACACGAACGGCCGCCTTGAAGACTTCGCGGCCCTTCATCTTGATGAAATGCTGGCGCTCTTCGACCGAGTCGCTGCTGGCCGGGATCTGGCAGCCTCCACCCGGCAGATGGAGTAATTCAACCGCCGAGCCGTCGCACCCGAGCTTCGCTCCGAGCCAGCCGCTCTTCGGATCGTGGTTGCGGCTGATGACAACCGCTCCGGCTCCATCGCCAAAGAGCACGCAGGTGGAGCGATCCTGCCAGTCCACGATTGTGGAAAGCCGCTCGGCTCCGATTACCAACGCGTTGCGGTAGGCGCCGGAACGGACCATCCCGGCTGCTGTTTCAAGGGCGTAAATGAACCCCGAGCAGGCGGCTTGAAGGTCAAAAGCAGCCAGGCTGTTCAGTCCGAGCTTGTGCTGAACCAGACAGGCCGTTGATGGGAACGGCATGTCGGGTGTTGTGGTCGCGACGATAACCAGATCGATCTCGCCGCGAGCGATACCGGCGGTCTCAAGCGACCGACGTCCGGCTTCGGCCGCCATATCCGACGTCAGTTCACCGTCGGTGGCGATTCTTCGTTCCCGGATGCCCGTTCTGGTGAAGATCCATTCGTCGGAGGTATCGACTGACTCGGCGAGTTCCGCGTTGGTCAGGATACGTTTCGGAGCATAAGAGCCGGTTCCCGAGATGGTGATGGGGACGAACTCCTGGGTCATTCAATTCCTCGAACGTCGTCGGCGTTCAATGTCTCCGGGTTGCAGTGAGAAAATGGCATCAATGGGATTGGGTCCGGGGTTTTCATCCCGGGGTGAATGCGGAACCGGATTCCGCGGAGGTGACGGGTGATGAAAAGTGTGAGTATTCAGGCGACGGGCTGAGCAATCAGGTCGTTTGCGGTTTTGATGTCGGTGATAATGTGTTGGTTGAAGTCGGCGGCAATCATTTCGTGCGCGATCCGGATGGCATGCATGATCGCCGTGCGATTGCTGGATCCGTGGGCTTTGAGAACGTTGCCTTTCAGTCCGAGAAGAGGGGCGCCTCCGTAATTGTCAGGGCTGAGTTGCTCCTTCATGGTTATGAAAGCTCCTTTGGAGAGAAACGCTCCGAATTTCCTGATCGTGCTCTGCATCAACTCCTCTCTCAAGTAGCCGGACAGCAGCTTGAAAAGCGATTCACTCGTCTTCAGAAGCACGTTGCCGGTGAATCCATCGGTCACGATCACGTCGACCGAATTGTCAAAAACATGGAACCCTTCGATCGGACCCCGATAGTCAATCAGGTTGCCCAGCTTCTTCAGAAGCTTATGGGTCTCGGTGACCAGTTCATTGCCCTTGCCCTCTTCGGTGCCTATGGAGAGCAGGCCGACGCGGGGGCGGGTGATGCCGAGGGAGACGTTTGCATAGTGGCTGCCGAGAATGGCATTGTGAACCAGATGCGCGGGCTTGGCCGTTGAGTTGGCGCCGACGTCGACGAGGATGAAGTGGTCGGTCTTGTTCGGGACGACCATCGCCAGGGCCGGCCGCTCGATCCCGTCGAGGGTGCGCAACCGCAGGGTGCCTCCGGCCATCAGGCTTCCAGTGTTTCCACAACTCACGACAACGCTGGCTTCGCCCGACTTGACCAGCTCGATCGCGCGGACCATGCTCGAATCGCGCTTGCGCTTCAGAGCCAGCAGCGGTTTGTCGTGCATCTCGATCACTTCGGAGGCGTGCCGGACCGATATCTGCGGGTGATTGCCGAGTCCGGCCTCTGCCAGGAGAGGACCGAGTCGGGCCTCATCCCCGACCATGATTATGGGAGCGAGGACATCCAGCGTCTTGAGGGCAAGCGCAGCCCCGGCAACCATCTCCGATGGTCCCAGATCAGAGCCCATCGCATCGACGGCGATGCTTGACGGACCAGAGGGGCGGGTTGACATCTTTGGTGCGTTGAGCGGTGTCGAGCGATCCGCTTGAGCGGACTCCTGATTCAGGCCTCGACGTCGAGTACCTGTCGCCCCCGGTACATACCGTTATTCGGATTCACACGGTGTGGACGAAACGTGCTTCCGTCGATGGGATCTTTTGCGAGTTCGGGGGCTGAGAATCGGTTGGCGGCACGCCTGTTGTTACTGCGGCGCTTTGACTGTTTGCGTTTTGGATTGGCCATGATGGAGATTGTTTCGTTGCGGACGGTTTGAATAACGGCCGCCAATGATCGGAGTCGGGTTAGTTAAAGTTGGGGATATGGCGCGTCAAGTGTTATGTCCGGTGCTGGTCTGGATGCATCCCGCGCTCGTTGCGACTTCTCCTGAACCCTTCTCGGAGTCGGATCCGTTCAGAATGAGGATAATCACGATCACGATCGCCAACGCAATCCGGTACACACCAAAGACGAAAAGTCCGTGTCGATTGAGGTAGGTCACCAGCCACCGAACGGCCAGAGCCGCTGATATGGCGGCGACCAGACAGCCCCAGAGGATGCTGGGCAGCCCGAAGTGGGCCACCATGGCGGATCCGGTGTCGAGGCTCTTGTACAGGGCCGCCCCGGCCAGAATGGGCAACCCGAGCAGAAAGCTGAATTCGGCCGCCCGAGCGGGTTTCAGACCGGCAAAACACCCACCCACGATGGTCATCATCGAGCGACTCGTGCCCGGCCAGAGGGCGAAGCATTGCATGCCGCCCACCAGAAGGGCCCTGGCCGGAGACAGGGCGGCCAGCTCGGCGACAGCGTTTGAATCGATCGCATCCCTCAGCATCCCCCGCCGGCGCATCCAGCGATCGGCGACCATCATCAGAACAGCGCCGGCCACCAGGGCAATCAGTACAGCGGGAACTGAAAACAGGTGTTCCTCGATCCAGTCATCGAGCAGGAGGCCCAGAAGAGCGGCCGGGAACGTCGCGATCACGATGTTGCGCAGCAATTTCAATCCATTGGCATTCCTTCCGAGCAATCCAATCAAGATTTCCAACAGGGTGCGCCAATAGAGGAGGACCACCGCGGCGATGGCCCCGGCCTGGATGACCACAAGGTAGGCATTGGCGACGATCTCGGAGGTGAGCGGTATCCCGGCCTCGCTCCCGGTCGGTGGCTTTATCCATAGGGTCTGTCCGTTATCATCCGTTTGGACGGTCTCATCATCGAGCCCCAGCACCCGGCTCGTGAGGATGAGATGGCCGGTCGAGGAAATCGGCAGAAACTCGGTAATCCCCTCGACCAGCCCGAGAATCGTCGCCTGGGTGAAAGTGAGGGTTCGCGTTGATGAGGACGGATCCTGCGGGCCCGGGGCCTCGGCTCGCAGGGCCGGGAAAAACACGCTCGCGATGAGCACCACCGTCCCTAGATGTCGTATGTGCACGGACTCTGGTTAGCAGAGCCGGCCCGGGTGTCGAGCTGGATGCGGGTTGATCGGACCCGTCACCCGGGGTGACGGGCTAAGAGTCGCCTTGCATCTGTTCCGGCTTCGGAACAGACAGGGCGTTCAATTTTCCCGATTGAGCACCCCGGAACCCTTTTCGATCATGAGTCTTCTTTCTTCTCTCCTTCCGCTCCTGAAAGAAGGGTGTGAACTGACCGCCGTTGAGGTAGAATCCATCTGTGTCGCTTTGGCCTCGGCAGATGTCGACGCGACTGAAAAAGCCGTTTTTCTCATCGCTCTTGCCGACAAGGGAGAGACCGGGGCGGAGATCGCCGGGTTTGCCGCCTGTTTCCGAGGGTTGGCCCGCCCGTCGCCGCTTGGACAGTGGTCGGATGACGGGATCGACGTCTGTGGCACGGGTGGCGACAGGTCGGGCACTTTTAATATTTCGACCGTGGTCACCTTCATCCTCGCGGCTTCGGGAGTTCCGGTGCTCAAGCACGGCAATCGATCGATCACCTCCAAATGCGGGAGCGCCGACCTGCTCGAGGCGCTCGGCGTGCGCATCGATGCGGACGATGCCCTGTTGACCCGGGCGATGGAAGAGTTGGGTTTCGCTTTTCTCTTCGCTCCTGCCTTCCATCCGGCTTTCAAAGAGATCGGTCCGGTCCGAAAGGAACTGGCTGAACGCGGACGTCGGTCGATCTTCAATATCCTGGGTCCGTTGATCAACCCGGCAAAACCGGCTCACCAACTCCTCGGCGTGTTCAGCGAGTCACTCGTATCTGTCATGGCAGACGCCCTGCATCGGCTTGGTCTGACCGCCGGCCTGGTCGTTCACGGTGCACTCGGCCATGGAAGGGGTATCGACGAATTGACCGTTGTCACCGAAAACACGACTGTCGGATTCGGCCGGCTGGTCGATCATCCGAACCGGATTTCAGCCGCAGATGCCGGTCTGCCGGAGGCGCCGTTTGAGCACCTCATGGGTGGTGATCTGCAGGAAAACCTGGCTTTACTCGACCGGGTACTCGACGGAACGGCGCCCTCCGGCCTGATAGATACCATCGTCCTGAATGGGGCGACCGGCCTGTTCGTGGCGGGGCGGGTTGAATCTATCCGGGACGGTGTGGGGCCTGCCCGGGAGCAATTACTTGGAGGAGGAGTAAAGAACCTCCTCGCGCGAACGAAGGCTTTTTACCAGTCCTGATGAAACGACGCTATTTTGGAACAGACGGTGTGCGGGGACCTTTCGGCGGGCCGCTGATCAATCCGACTTTCGCCCGCCGACTCGGAGCGGCGGCCGCGCGGTTCGCGAAGGGTACACTCGCATCACCGGACCAGGCGCCCGTGATTATCGGTCGCGATACAAGGGCGTCGGGGCTTGAGCTCGAATTCGCGGTGGCCGAGGGGATCCGATCCCAGGGATTCCAAGTCGTATCGGTCGGGGCCGCGCCGACCCCGGTCGTCTCTTTCGCTGTGCGCCACTACCGGGCCCCGTTTGGGGTCGTGATTACCGCCTCGCACAACCCGGCCGCCGACAACGGAATCAAGTTTTTCTCAGGGTCGGGTACGAAGCTGAAAGATGCCCACGAGGTCGAAATCGAGAGGTTGCTCGAGGAGATCGACCAGACGGATTTGGCTTCCATTTCTCCCGCTTTGACCGTCATTCCTGCGGTCCAACTTTACAACGACAGTTTGGCCGGGGTTTTGCCGCGGCGTGCGCTTCAGGGATGGACCGTGGCGGTGGATTGTTCGAACGGTGCCGCCGTTGCCACCACTCCCCTGGTTCTCGAAAGACTGGGAGCCGAGGTGATTCGAGTGGGTGATCAGCCGGATGGTCGGAATATCAATGATGGCGTGGGAAGCCAGCATCCCGAAGTCCTCGCCGACCGGGTGACCCACCACCGGGCGAAGCTGGGGATCGCCCATGACGGTGATGCCGATCGTCTCGTTCTGGTGGACGAGAAGGGGAGTGTCCTCGATGGTGACGAATTATTGGCCATCGTGGCCAGGAGGGCCCTTTCCAAAGGTGAACTCCGAAAGAAAACCCTGGTGGCAACCGTTCAGAGCAATCTGGGCCTCAAGGTCGCCATCGAGGGCTGGGGCGGAGAGTTGGTTCAGACATCGGTCGGCGATCGCTATGTGGTGGAAGCCATGCTCGAGGGCGGATATTCGATCGGTGGCGAATCATCCGGTCATCTGATCTTCATGGACGTTTCTCCATCCGGCGATGGCTTGGTTGCCGCGCTGAAGGTCATCGAGGCCATGATTGACAGCGGGGAACCGCTGAGCGAACTCAGGAAATGTCTCAAGCGTTTTCCCCAGGTGGTTCGGGCTTTGAAGGTCGCCGCCAAGCCATCCCTGGAATCACTGCCGCTGCTTAAGCAGGCGGTCGCAGCGGGAGAGACGGAACTGAAGGGAGAGGGCCGGATCCTGTTGCGCTATTCGGGCACGGAACCGAGAATCCGACTCCTGGTTGAAGGACCGGATATGAGCCGGACGGTGGCCGTGATGGACGCCCTTGAAGTCGTCGTTCGCAACGAACTCGACGTATTGGAGGATTGACCGCAGGTGGGGTTGATAGACAGTACCCAATAGGACATGGCAGAACAGCCCCTCAGCGCATTGGATCCCGGTCTGCAGCGGCAGGTCGAACATGCTCGCAGCGCCTTGGATCGAGGCAATCTCGATTACGCGATTGACCTGTTCAGGGATGTGCTTCGGCGGGAGCCCGCCTGCCTTTCGGTTCGCAAGGTCCTTCGGGCAGCCCAGTTGAAACGGGCGACCCTTAAAGTCGGACCGAAACGGGCGTTGCACCTCGCCCTCCATGTGCCCCTGCTCGGCTGGGCGCGGGTGGTGAAGCGACGTCATCCCTCCCGGGCCATGGATCGGGCGGAACGCGTCCTTGACTGGAATCCCCGTCACCATCAGGCATCGATGATCCTGGCTGCGGCCGCCTCGGCGCAAGGGATTCAGGAGACCGCGATCTTCGCGCTCGAGAGTGCCTGCGAAAGCCGGCCCGACGACCATGGGTCAGCCTACTCGCTGGCCAGGGCTTATTTGTCGCTCAACCGTCCGCAGGATGCTCTCGTCATTGCTGAGAAATGGGGCCGCCGGCGCCCGGGAGATGATGCCTTCCGCGATTTGCTCAAGGAAGCCCTGGTCACCCAGTCCCTGCAAAAAGGCGGTTGGGAGTCCGATTCCGGTACCTACCGCGACAAGCTCCGCGATGAAAAGGAGGCGGTTGAGCTCGAACGGCGAAACCGATCGCGAACGCCGGTCGAGGCGGCTGAGGGGATCATTGCGGCCGCCCGCAAGGAGATCGAGCGGGAGCCGGAATCGCTCAATCACCATATCGCAATCGTACAAGCGTATCAGGATATTGGTGACTTTGACCGGGCATTGGAGTGGCTCGATCGCGCCCGTAAACTGAGAGCGGGGGTTTCAGATCCGAACCTGGCCCGTCGGGCGGTCGAATTGAGGGTCGAAAGGTTGAAGACGGACTCCACGCGGATCGGGGATAAGGACAGATCGGTGACGGAACTGCGCATCAGCGAATACCAGGACCTGGTCACGGAATTTCCCGTCGAGGCTCCGTTTCATCTTGAATTGGCTGAACAACTGCGCGATGCGGGGCGACTGGACGAGGCCATCGTTCACTTTCAAACCGCCCAGGGATCTGCGAAGCTCCGGGTGTCGGCGACCTTCGGGTTGGGTATGTGCTTCCAGGGGAAGGGCCTGAATGATCTGGCGGTTGAACAGTTTCTCGCCGCGAAGGGAGAATTGCTGGTGATGGATGAGGTCAAGAAGCAGGTCGTTTACGCCTTGGGCTGCTGCCTCGAGGCAATGGGTAGAAACGATGAGGCGACGGCCGAATTCAAGCAGATCTACTCGGCCGACATCGGCTATCGCGACGTGGCCGAAAAGATCGGGGGGATTTATGGTGCGAGGTGATGCGGCGGGAGCACGCTCGGGTCTTTACCGGCATGCGTGAGTCGGCTGGCCGGGTTTACTGGACGGCGTTTGTCGGTCTCCTCTTCGATTACTACGATCTTTACCTTTTCGTCTATCTCGATCGTGTCCTGGCGGCTGCCTTTGAGATGTCGGACACCCAGAGGGATTGGTCGCAGTTTATCGGCCTGGCCGGAGTCGGGTTTGGCTCGCTCTTTTTCGGATACCTGGCGGACCGCCTGGGGCGTCGTCGCATGTTGATTGTGGTGTTTGCCGTTTACCTGGTCGGGATCGCGGGCCTGGCCTTGTCATGGAGCACCGGAAGTCTACTTTTCTTCCGCCTGGCCGCGTCGATGGCCCTGGGTGGTGAATGGGGCATCAGCCATACCTATATGGCTGAGAATCTCGGTCGAAAGAGACGCTACCTGTTCTCTGCCTTTCTGCAGTTTTCCATTCTGGGCGGATTGCTGGCCTGGGGAATGAAGGAATATGCGCTGCCCGCCGTCGGCTGGCGCGGGCTCTTCGCCCTGTCCCTGATTCCGGTGGCGATACTCTCCGCTCTCCGGTATCGATCGCTGAACCTGGCAGGGGAGGGACGACGGAACACCGGATCCTTCATTCGGGTCCTCGTTCGTTCCCGCCGCGCGTTCATGACCTGCTTTCTTCTGGCCGCACTTTCCATCGCCAGCGGCACCGTAAACATATTTGTCGCCAAGGAACTTCCGCAGAGCCCGGTGTTTACCATCCTCTTCTGGGTGAATGTCGTTCCCGGCATGCTGGTTGGGGCCTACGTCGTCGCCCGGATGGGCGTGCGCAGGGCTCTGGTGTTCTATGGGGTTCTCCTCGCGGGGTTGTCCCTTTTTGCACTCGGGGCAGACTGGGAATACAAGCAATACGCCTTCGCCCTTTCACTGCCGCTCCTGAACGGGATTCCCTTCGGCCTGATGGGCGCCTTTTTCAACGAGATGTTCGGTCAATACCGGACCGCCCTTTCCGGAGCCGCCTATAATCTCGGCCGGATCCTGGGAGGATTCGCACCCGTTCTGGTGACCGCGCTGGCCCTGCATCGCGAGGGTAATTATTATCTCTTCTCCCTCGCTCTCGGAGGCACCGTTGTGGTGGTCGCATTGAGTATGAGAATCTCGAATACGATGAAGGGGTCACGTCTTGACTGTCAATTTTAAGCATCGCTTAAAATTGACAGTCAAGACGTGACCCCTTTGAAGAACAGCCCACGGGGTCATTGCTCATTATCTTGCATGCCAATGCGAGATATGTGCTTTGACCCCTTCGAAGCCAAGTTGACCCCTTAAAGCCGGAAGATCGCTCCGAGCCGCTTGCCGAGCAACAGGGACATGCCGCCGATGGTCACAGCCAGGAATACCATGGCCCAGACGCCGAGAGCGGAGGCCAGGAATCGTCCGTCGCCCAGGAGCTGAAAGAGCTCAAAGATGGCCTTGGTGATCGGGTAATAGGCCTGTTTCTGAGCCAGGATGAGCGAGTCCGACACCTCGAGCATGGCAAAGGAAAAGGCCAGCAGGGCTCCGGCCATGATATTGGCGGTTATCAGTGGCAGCGTGATCCGGACCGTTGCCTTGAGAGGCGGGGCACCGAGATTCTGGGCTGCCTCCTCGAGGGTCTCGCTCGTCTGTTGAAATCCCGCCACGCAGGAGCGCACCACGTAGGGCAGGCGGCGGACCGCGTAGGCAATGATCAGGAGGCCGGTCGGATTCTCGGTCGGGTCAAGGAAACTGAAGAACCGACCCTCCTGGCTCATGGCCAGATAGCCGAAGGCCAGCACCAGTCCGGGCACCGCGAGCGGCATCATGGCCATGGCGTCGAGCAGGCCCCTCCCGGGCAAGCGGGTCCGAACCACGACGTAGGCGATGGAGATGCCAAGGAAGATATCGACGACGGTGGAGAGGCTGGCGAACTTCAGGCTGTTGGCAATGGCTGGAACCGTCAGTTGATGGCCGAGAGCGAGGTCGAAGTTCTGGAGGGTGAAGTTCGATGGGATGACCGTCCCATACCAGTCGGAGGAAAAAGCCACCAGGATGACGCCGATATGCGGAAGGACCGCGAGAAGGGTGATGAGCCCGAAAAGGCCGCTGCAGATAAACGCAGCCCCGGTTCCCGGATTCTTCGGACCGCCGGTGCTGGTGGCTTTCGCCATCATGGCATGACCTTCCCTGCCAAAAAGTCCTTTGCCGAGTGCATAGAGCAGGACGGAGGCGACCAGCATTACTGCGACCAGAGCGTAGGGAAAGGGACTGCCTCCGATATCCTTCAGGCCATAGAATATCTGAACCGAGGTAACCCGCGTGAAGTCGAAGATCAGGGGAACTCCGAGTTCGGTGAACGACCAGATAAATACAATCGTTCCTCCCGCGAAAACACCGGGCCGGATCAGCGGGAGGGTGATCTTGAAGAAACGACGAAAACCCGTGCACCCCAGGTTTTCCGCCGCCTCCTCCATGGCGGGGTCCACGTTGGCCAGGGCCGCGAGGACATTCAGGTAAAGGATGGGATACAGATGCAGGGCGTTGAGAATCACGATGCCCCAGAAGCGGTTCGCACCGAGCCAATCGAAGGTGGCGCCTTCCGCCATCAGGCCGATGTTCTGCAGGAGTGCGTTCAGGGCGCCGTACTGACCAAAAATCTGTCGGATCCCGATCGCTCCGACAAACGGAGGCAGAATCATCGGCACCAGGATGAAAGCGGAGAGCAACTGCTTTCCGGGGAAGATGTAGCGGTCGGAAACAAAGGCGAGGGGAACCGCGATCAGGAAAGTCAGCAGAGTGGAAAAGACCGCGAGCATGAAGGCATTGCTCAGCCCCTCCAGATGGATGGGATCGGTGAATATCTCATAGACGTAGGCGAAGGTCAGTGATCCCTCGGCGTCCAGAAATCCTCCCTGAAGGATCTGGAGAATCGGCCACGCGAAAAACGCCGCGAAAAACAATGCGGTGAGGGCGTAAACTCCGATCGCAAACGGTCTGGACACGAAGGCACACTTGAACCGGGCCACCGGAAACGGGCAAGAGCGAAACACCTCGGCAGGGGGCAAGCTTTGGGTTTTGTCCCCGGTTCATACCCCGTCGCGAGGCCGGAAAGAGATGCACCTACGCCAGGAGGCTCAAGAATATGAAATATGAACGTTGACTCCTGCTTTCCCCCTCCGCAGTGGAAACTCCAGTCTAGAACGGCTTGAAATCGAATCCCCAGGTACGTTCCGCGTAGCCGAAGGCAACCGGCTTGATGTGTTCGAGACGTTTGAGCGAATCGTCGCTCAGGTAACGATCCTCGAAGTCGTCGACTCTTCGGCGGTAGTCCTCAATCAGACGGGTCTTGACCGCGTCCTCGGCGAACGAATAGGCGAGGCTGTCTTCTCCCAACTGGACGATTTCGGGCCAGGTGAGACCAAACGTGGTGACGGCCGAATAATACTCGTCGGTCATGGTGGAGTCCCACATGCCGCGATCATCGGTATTCAGGCAGACCGGCACGCCGAGGCGAAGGTACTCCGGAAAAGGATGCAGGGAGAGGTCCGGGGTGTAATCAAGAAGGCGGTTGCTGATCAGGTTGATCTCGACCAGGTAGGGACCGTTGCGCATCAGCAGCAAGGTGTCGGGGTCGCGTATCAGGTTGAGCCCGTGACCGATTCGGGTGGCTCCGAGCAGGAGGGAATCATGTATGGCGGCATCCCTGTCATCGGCTTCGCCGGCGTGGAGACTGATTCCAATTCCACTGTATTGGCGGCGCATTTCCCTGAAGACATTCAGAAAGCGGAGTGGGTAGCCTTTCTGGTTGTCTTCGCGACCGACCAGATTGACGCCGACATAGAGGTCACGATGCCGATCGACGAAGGCGTAATTGCGCCGGACACGATCCTCGGCGTCCGGTGTGAAACGAAGGGATGCGGCCTGGAGGCGCACGGTGACCCCTGTGGCCAGGGCATCGGGCTGTCTGAGGCGCTCGCGGATACGATCGGCGACTGCATCCGGAGGGGCGGGGTGTCCATCCGCATCGGTGATGCCGAAAGGAGTGAGCTGGTACTCCAGGTATCTGACACCCTCTGCGCCAAAGAGCTGCATGTTCTCGACCAGAAGGGTGAGCTTCATGTCGATGGTGTTGATCTGACCGAGCCGGGTCCAATGACGCTCGAAGAACTCGTCGCGTCCCTCGCCCGCCAAGTCGAGTTTGAGCGAAGAAGCCCACCTGGCCTGTTGCTCCGGACTGAGGTCGGCCAGAGGTTCGAATTCCTCCTGAACACAAGCAGGGAGTCCTTCCAGCGTGGCCCGGTTGATATTGATATAGTAAACGAGCGGCAGTGGTTGGGGGTCGCAATTGAGGATCTTCGTCCGGGTGAAGAACTCCGCCCCGCCGTTGCGTTCGGGGTCGGTCGCCGCCCGATAGAGCAATTCGGGAATGAAGCTGCCGTCGAAGTGGGTGTGCAGGTCGCCGCCCTTGGGCAGATCGTAAAGCAGGCGGTAGAGCTGCTCCGGCGTGGTCTCCTCCTTGATTGCCTCCCAGCGGGCGGCAAACCCGGAATCGGGATTGGCCGGAGCGAACGAGGCGCTCAAACCAACGAGCAACGGAAGAAGTGCGAGGTGGATCCTTGCCATCTGCTCATATTGGTCCGCCCTGCGGGCATCCGACAATCCCAAAGCCAAGGTCTTTGCGGTTGTCGCCGACTGGCCGGGTTCTTACCTTGGTGCCATGAACCCGGCTTTCGAGATCGCACCACTGCACAAGGTCACCCGGCAATTGGCCGCTGTTGCTTCAGGTCGCGAAAAACCGGACCTTGTTATTCGCGGTGCGCGACTGCTTTCAACCTACACCGAGCGGATGCACGAAGATCGGGAAGTCTGGATCTGCCAGGGACGAATCGCTGCGATCAAACCGGCCGGGACCTGTGCGCGGAAGGGGACGGACACTTTCTACAATGCACGCGGGGGTATCCTGGCGCCGGGACTGGTCGATCCGCATATTCACATCGAAAGCAGCATGATGTCCGCCTGCGCCTATGCGGAGGGTGCTCTGCTCAACGGCACCACCACGATTTTCTGTGACAGCCACGAGATAGGTAACGTCTGCGATGTTCGGGGAATCGAGTGGATGCTCAAGGACGCCCGCCAGGCGGCCCTGTCTATTTTCCTGACCGTGCCGAGCACGGTACCGGCGACATCGGCCGCCTTTGAAACCGCCGGTGGCGATCTCACCGCAAACAAGATCGGACGACTCTTTGACCGATGGCCCGAAGCCGTTGCGCTGGGAGAAAAGATGGACTTTGTCCAGGTCGCCATGGGCGATCCGCGGAGCCATGCCATTCTCGCCGCGGCTCTGCGTCGGGGCAAGCCGGTATCCGGGCATATATACGGTCGCGAATTCGTGGCCGCCTGCGCGGCCAGCGGAATCTCCGACACCCACGAGTCGATCGATCGTGAGATCGCCGACGATTTCCTTGAAGCCGGTCTCTGGGTTTTCCTCAGGGGCGGACCGCCGACCACCCCGTGGCACAGCCTGCCCGAGGCGATCAAGACGGTCACCGAGCTTGGTGCGAACTCCAAACGGGTATGCGTCTGCACCGACGACCGTGATGCGGATGACCTCTTCCTCTTCGGATTGGATTGGGTGACGCGGGAAGCCATGGCGGCGGGAATCAAGGCGGAAGTCGCCTGGAGCATGGGTTCGCTTCATCCGGCCACGCGATTTGGCATGGATGGTGAAATTGGCGCGTTGGGGCATTCCCGCCGGGCGGACATCGTCCTGCTTGACGACGATTTCAGGGTTCGGAATACCTGGTTGGGTGGTCACCTCGTAGTGGAGAGCGGGAAGGTGACGCCCATCCTCGATCGCGTCTTGCGGAAGCGTTACCGGTATCCAAGAGATGCCTACAAAACAGTCAGGCTCGCGAGGGCGCTGAAGTTGACGCCCGACCTTCCCCTCCGGCCGTGTCGGGCGAATGTCATCCGTACAG
>QNAI01000072.1 GCA_003641745.1 Verrucomicrobiota bacterium
ATTCTCTTTCAGCGTGGAGGGCTGTCCTCCAGGGCAGCCGCAGAGCCCCAAGCCGTCAATCGGTCGCGCAGAAGCACGACCCTCCATTCTCTTTCAGCGTGGAGGGCTGTCCTCCGGGGCAGCCGCAGAGCCCCAAGCCGTCAATCGGTCGCGCAGAAGCACGACCCTCCATTCTCTTTCAGCGTGGAGGGCTGTCCTCCCGGGCAGCCGCAGAGCCCCAAGCCGCCAATCGGTCGCGCAGAAGCACGACCCTTGCTCCACGAATGGCGGAGCCCTTCGAAAGTGCCTGACTACGGGCGATTCTTTCCTGACCCCTTCCCAGCACTGAGGTTTTCGTGAGCAATCATGAGAAGATCTAATTTAGATCCTTGACGGTCATAAATTTTTTTAATATTCTTCGGGTTAGAAGGAGTTGTTCTCCCATGGCAGCCACACAAGTCATCATGACTGGGAAGTGGGCGTTGGTTGGCAGCACATCGCAAGGACCGAAGATGTCGGCCAAAGCCTTCCTGGTAGGCATGGTTTTCGGATCAGTTGATCTGGTCCGGATCGGGATCCCTGCGTCGATCTCTCCATCCTCGAGAGTCCAGGCCAGCTCCATTTGCCGTCAGAATTTCCCGGACGATTCCAGGTGCTTCGGAGGCACCTGGTCCCCCAACCCACAACTCGAGCCGCGCCGATGAACGAAAAACCCGAGACCCACACAAAATACCTGATCGATCCGGAAGCCTTGGATGCGCTACTCGACCGGCTCAAGGGCGAAGGGTTCACCCTGATTGGGCCCCGTCTCCGCGACGACACCATCGTCTACGACGAAATCAGTTGCCTCGACGATCTGCCCAAGGGGTGGACCGATGAGCACGAAGCGGGGACCTATCGACTCCGAAAGCGCACGGACGGAGCCTATTTCGGATACAACCTGGGACCTCAATCATGGAAACAGTTTCTGCACCCGCCTAAACTCCGGCTTTGGCGGGCTGAACGCAAAGACAAGGGATTCGAAGTGATAGAGGATGATCCCGAAACGATAAAGTACGCCTTTATCGGCGTGCGTCCGTGTGAACTCGCGGCTCTCTCCATCCAGGACCGCGTATTCATGGGGGATCAGCACACCGAGAGCCATTACGCGAACAAACGCCGGTCGACGTTTGTGTTCGCGGTCAATTGCAGCCAGGCGGGAAAAACCTGTTTCTGTGCGTCCATGGGGACCGGCCCGTCCGCCCGATCCGGTTACGATCTCTGTCTGACCGAGATCATCAAATCCGGCACCCATCGATTTGTGGTTGATGCGGGAAGCGACAAGGGTCGGCAAATGCTCGAAGGGCTGACCGGGGACGCGGCTGACGATGAGTTGCTCACTTATTGCGTCGAACAATCACGGCGGGCCGAACAGTCGATGATTCGCCATCTCGACCACGAAAAGCTTGGGGATGCCATCCTGAGGAATCCGGAACATCCCCGATGGACCCAGGTGGCCGACCGCTGTCTGTGCTGCGCCAATTGCACCCTGGTCTGTCCCACCTGCTTCTGCACGACGGTGGAGGATACGACCGACCTTACCGGCGACCATGCCGAACGGTGGCGTCAATGGGACTCCTGCTTCAATCTGGAGTTCTCCCATATATCCGGCGGCAGCGTCCGCACCACCGGCAAGTCCAGGTATCGACAATGGCTGACCCACAAACTGGCCACCTGGCGTCTGCAATTCGGAACCAGCGGGTGCGTCGGGTGCGGCCGCTGCATCACCTGGTGCCCGGTCGGCATCGACCTCACAGAAGAAGCGGCTGCGCTCGGCAGTCCATCAACCCACGAGTCTGTTCCCTAACTCCCACTCCCAATGCTGAAAGACATCCTGGCCACCCACCCCCTCCTTCGGAAGCTTTCACCCGACACCCGGAGCCTTCTTCACGATTGCGCGATCGAAGTCTCCATCAAGAAGGATGAGTACCTTTTGAAAACCGGCGAAAACGCCGACCGATTCTACCTGGTCCAACACGGTTCGGTCGCCCTTCAGATCTACGACCCGCGCATCGGTTCGATCGAATTCATGACCGTGCAGGAGAACGACGTCGTCGGTTGGTCCTGGATGTTTCCACCCTGCCGTTGGCACTTCGATGCCATGGCGAAGGAGGACGTTTCGGCGGTGCAGGTGGACGGCGTCCAACTCCTTCTCAGATGTGAGACGGACTACAGAATCGGCTACCAGCTGATGAGCTGTTTCAGCCAGATCATGATGGAGCGCCTGGTGGCGGCCCGACTTCAAATGCTGGATCTCTACGGAGAAAGGAATCCCGAGGAAACTGAAAGGGGGACGCCATGACCATGCTCGAAGAATTGACTGATCCCATGCTGACTTCCCCCTGGGTGGTTCGCGATGTCGAACAGGAGACATCCGACACCTTCTCCATCCGCCTCGAACCCCGTGACGGAGATGAAAACAAACCCTACCGGTTCCGTCCAGGGCAGTTCAACATGGTCTATCTGTTTGGTGTGGGCGAAGCACCCATATCGGTCTGCGGCGACCCCGCCCGATTGGGCACCATCCGGCATACCACCCGGATCGTCGGAACCGTCACCCGGCATATGGGGCGACTTCGACCGGCCGACACGGTCGGAATTCGCGGACCGTTCGGCACCGCCTGGCCGATGGAGGAAGCAGAGGGAAAGGACGTGATTCTCGTCGCCGGAGGCATCGGCCTGGCGCCTCTGCGGCCCGTGATGCATACGATTACGGAAAACCGCGATAAGTTCGGTCGGGTCATCCTCTTCTACGGTG
This sequence comes from Verrucomicrobiota bacterium, assembly GCA_003641745.1. Lineage (GTDB taxonomy): Bacteria > Verrucomicrobiota > Verrucomicrobiia > Opitutales > Opitutaceae > B12-G4. Next base: position 2,777 of record QNAI01000072.1, read on the forward strand.
CCCGGACCCAGGAGGACATACTTTATCGCAAAGAGCTGGAAGGATGGGCATCTTCACTCGACCTGGAGGTGTTCGCCACTGTCGATCGGGGCACGCTGGGGTGGCACGGAAACGTGGGCGTGGTGACAACATTGATCAAACGCGGTCCCATTGAACCCGGCAACTCCATCGTCATGATCTGCGGACCGGAGGTCATGCTTCGCTATTCGGTTCAGGAGATCCTGGGCCGGGGGCTTTCGGAATCGCAGATATACGTCTCGCTCGAACGCAATATGAAGTGCGGGATCGGCCATTGCGGCCATTGCCAGCTGGGGCCGGAGTTCGTCTGTCGCGACGGACCGGTCTTCCCCTACACCCGCGTCGCCCGACAGTTAAACGTGGTGGAACTGTAATATGAGCACAAACCCGAAACCGAAACTGGCCGTCTGGAAATTCGCCTCGTGTGACGGATGCCAACTCAGTCTCCTCGATTGCGAGGACGAATTGCTGGCCGTGGCCGACGCGGTGGATATCGCCAATTTTCCCGAGGCCTCCAGTGCGGTGGTGGAAGGACCCTACGAAATCTCACTGGTCGAGGGATCGATCACGACACCGCATGACGCGGAACGCATCCAGCAAATCCGCAAGGAATCCGGCCTGCTGGTCACGATCGGGGCTTGTGCCACCGCTGGAGGTATCCAGGCCCTGCGCAATTTCAAGAAGATCGACGACTTCCTGTCCATCGTCTACGCGCGGCCCGACTATATATCCACCCTGGACAAATCGACGCCGATTTCCGAGCACGTCTACGTCGATTTCGAGCTGAGGGGATGCCCCATAAACAAGATGGAATTGCTCGAGGTGCTCAATGCCACCCTTCATGACCGCAAGCCGAACATCAAGAGCCACAGTGTATGCGTCGAGTGCAAGCTCCGGGGCACGCCCTGCCTCATGGTCTCCAAGGGTATTCCCTGCCTCGGTCCCGTGACTCACGCGGGATGCGGCGCCCTGTGCCCCGCCTACAATCGTGGCTGCTACGGATGCTTTGGCCCACAGGAATCAGCCAATACCCCAGCCCTCAGTAAGCGCTTTCAGGATTCTCTCGGGGTCACTCAACCTGACCTGGTGAGAGCCTATCGCAACTTCAATGCCTACGCCGGTGCCTTCCGCAAGGAGGCCGAAAAGCACGAAACCAAAGCCTAATGATGGATAAAAAAAGCGAACGGCGGACAATCAAGGTCAACTATATGGCCCGGGTCGAGGGTGAGGGCGGACTCGATATCAAGATCGACGACAATCGGGTATCCGACGTCAAACTCCACATCTTCGAGCCCCCGCGCTTCTACGAAGCGTTCCTTCGCGGACGGCGATTTGGGGAAGCGCCCGATATAACGGCTCGCATCTGCGGCATCTGTCCGGTCGCCTATCAGATGAGTTCCTCCCACGCGATGGAGGACGCGCTCGGTGTAAAGGTCGGTGGACCGCTGCGCGAACTTCGACGGCTTGTCTACTGCGGCGAGTGGATCGAGAGCCATACCCTGCACGTATATATGTTGCACGCGCCCGACTTCCTCGGCTACCCGGACGCAATCGCATTGGCCAAGGATCATCCGGAAGTGGTCAAGAAGGCACTCGAGCTGAAAAAAATCGGCAACCAGATCGTCACCGTGCTGGGCGGCCGCGAGATTCACCCGATCAACCTGAAGGTCGGAGGATTCTACCGGGCACCCACCAAAAAGGACCTGAGGGAACTGGCCGAGAACCTCAAGCGTGCGCTCGATATCGCCCGGGAAACCGTGCACTTCACCAGCGGACTGCCCTTCCCCGACTTCGACCAGGACTACGAATACGTGGCCCTCAGGCACCCCGACGAGTATCCCTTCTGCGAGGGACGCCTCGTATCAAACAAAGGCCTGGATATCGATATCAGCCAGTTCTCCGACTTCATCGAAGAGCACCATGTCGAGCACTCCACGTCTCTCCATGCCCGGATGAAGGGAAGGGGTGACTACCACGTCGGCCCCCTCGCCCGATACAATCTCAACTTTGACCGACTGTCTCCCGAGAGCCAGGCCCTGGCCAACGAGGTGGGGCTCGGACCCGTCTGCCTGAATCCGTTCAAGAGTATTATCGTCCGTGCCGTTGAGATTTTCTGGGCGGTCGAAGAGGCGCTTCGCATCATCGAGAATTACGAGGAACCCGACCAGAGCTGCATTGAAATGACAGCTGCGGCCGGCACCGGGCACGGTTGCTCCGAAGCACCGCGCGGCATCCTCTACCATCGCTACAAAATCGATGATGAAGGACTCATTCGCGACGCGGTCATCGTACCTCCAACCTCCCAGAACCAAGGTATGATCGAGTCCGATCTCCGGAAGTTCGTCCAGCAATACATCGATTTGCCAAACGATGAATTGCAGTTGAAATGCGAGCAGGCCGTGCGCAACTATGACCCGTGCATATCGTGCTCATGCCATTTCCTGCGCCTCAGGATCGATCGGGACGGAGTACAATACGACAGCCGTCCCGAGGGGTCGACCTGATACCGTGAGCCAGAGCGAGAGGACTCTCATCATCGGAGTGGGCAACGCCGACTGTGGTGACGATGCCGTGGGGCCCAAATTGATCGACGAACTCGCACGAAGGGGTATCGAGACAGTTGACACAGTCCGATCAGCCGGTGAGCCGTCCCAGCTGATCGCCTTGTTCGACCGCCGCGCAACCGTCTACCTGATCGATGCGGTCGAGGCCATTCAATCGCCGGGGCGCATTCATCGCTTTGACGTTTCCGAACGGGCACTTCCGGCCGAATTCGCTCAACCCTATTCGACCCACGGGATGGGTGTCCATGAAGCGCTCGAACTGGCCCGTGCGATCGACAGCCTTCCGCCGATTGCCATCGTATATGCGGTCGAAGGGGTTCAGTTTGAGCCCGGAGCCGCCATGACCCCCGAAGTCCAATCAACCGTGGCGGTCCTCGCCGACCGTCTGGTTGAGGACCTGGCAATGCCCGCCACATCTCCCGAATAGAACGAAACACCAACCAATTACTTCACGTTACCCAACCCCTGATCCCATGCATGAAATGTCCCTTCTGTCCGACCTGATGCGAAAAATAGACAAGGTCGTCCATGAACATCATGCGCAACGTGCGACCCACGTTACGGTGAAGCTCGGAGCTCTTTCGCATATCTCGCCGTCGCACTTTCGCGAACACTTTGATCACGCCAAGATCGGAACGGTGGCCGAGGAGGCCGATCTCGAGGTTGTGGCCCTGACCGACGAACAGGACGAACACGCCCAGGAGATCTATCTGGAAAGCCTGGAGGTCAGTTGAGGCCGGACCAGCCGATGTGATGGGCCGGGAAACTCAGCGCCTGGCGGTATCGATCTGCGGGCTGGTTCAGGGAGTTGGATTTCGCCCGTTCGTCTTCAATCTGGCCAGGGAACTGCGCCTTTCCGGCTGGATCAGCAACAACCCGCACGGCGTGGCCATCGAAGTCGAGGGCGAGGCAATCCGGCTTGATGAATTCCTCCATTGCATCGAGACATCGCTTCCGCCGAACGCGGTAGTCTATTCGCTCGAGTCGCGAATCCTCGATCCCATCGGATACGGACAATTCGAGATCCGCCCGAGCGACCGGACCGGGGAAAAGGTGCCATTCATCCTGCCCGACATCGCCGTCTGCCCGGCCTGCCTGAGAGAAATGAACAACCCATCGGACCGCCGCTTCCGGTATCCGTTTATCAACTGCACCCATTGCGGGCCGCGCTTCAGCATCATCCTCGGGCTACCCTACGACCGGGTGAACACCACCATGCGAGCGTTCACGATGTGTCGTGCCTGTCGGACAGAATACGAAGACCCCGACAATCGACGGTTTCACGCCCAGCCAATCGCCTGCCCTGATTGCGGCCCACAACTGACTTTCCTGGACGAACACGGACGATCCGTGGCGGAGCGTGATCAGGCCCTCCAAGCCTCGGTCAAGGCCATCCGAAACGGACAGGTCATCGCGATCAAGGGTCTAGGGGGATTCCACATGATGGTCGATGCCGCCAACAACGACGCGATCGGCGCACTCCGGAAGCGAAAAGGTCGGGGATCGAAACCGCTCGCCGTCATGTTTGCGAATCTGGAGCAGGTCCGCCGGTTCTGTCGGGTTTCCGACCTCGAGGGTCGACTCCTCCGATCGCCCGAGTCGCCGATCGTCCTTCTCTCAAAGAAAGACCCGAACGCTTTGGATCAGGCTGCCCCGGGAAACCCAAACCTGGGTGCACTCCTCCCCTACACCCCCCTGCATCATCTTCTGTTGGCTGAGATCGGCGCACCCGTCATTGCCACGAGCGGCAATCGAAGCGAGGAGCCCATCTGCACGACTGATGAAGAGGCGTTGGCGCGCCTCGCAGGCATTGCCGACGGATTTCTGGTCCATGACCGACCCATCGCCCGTCACGTCGATGATTCGATCGCCTGGGTCGTGGCCGGCCGCCGGCAGATCCTTCGCCGGGCCCGCGGCTATGCACCCCTGCCCCTGGTCACGAAGAACCCACTTCCCCCAATCTTGGCGGTCGGCGGTCACCTGAAAAACAGCATCGCACTCTCCAAGGGCAACCTGCTTTTCCCCAGCCAGCATATCGGAGATCTCGATACACTGGAAACGGAAGCGGCGTTCGAAAAAGTGATCGAAGACCTGACCTCGCTTTACCAGATCGAGCCGACCATCACCGCCCATGACATGCATCCGGAATACGGATCGACCGCTTTTGCCGTCAATCGATCGGCCGGGACGAACCGCATATCGGTGCAGCACCACCTGGCGCACGTTTACGCCTGCATGGTGGAAAATGAACTCAATGGCCCCGTCCTCGGGATTTCCTGGGATGGAACCGGCTATGGCACCGACGGCACGATATGGGGCGGCGAGTGGTTCAGGGTCGATCGGAACGGCTCGCAGCGGGTATTCACCCTCTCACCGTTCCGCCTGCCGGGATCGGAAACCGCCATCCGCGAACCCCGCCGTTCGGCTCTCGGCCTGATCCGGGAGTTGGATAAGGGAGAGTTGGACACCACCGGAGAGCTCGAGTACCTCTCGTCGTTTTCCAAGGCGGAACTGAGGATCCTCCTGCAATCGCTCGAAAGCGGGATCAACGCCCCCTTCAGCTCGAGTATGGGTCGGCTCTTCGACGCGGTGGCGGCCATCCTGAATCTCTGCCTGGTGAATCAGTACGAGGGAGAAGCGGCCATGAAACTCGAACATGCCGCGGCAAAGAGCCGGGACCGGGGTGACTACACGATCGATCTGATTCCGGGCGACGGAGATCGTCCGGGACGCTTCAACTGGCATCCCATGCTTGGGGAGATTCTGGAAGACCTCAGATCCGGCGTGGACCGCAGCGATATCGCGAAACGATTTCACAATACGCTCTGCCAGGTCATCCTGGCCACCGCACAACAGGTCGACGTCGATGCCGTGGTCCTTACCGGCGGTTGCTTTCAGAACCGCCTGTTGACCGAGACCGCGATCGACCGACTTCGACGAAACGGGTTCCGTCCCTACTGGCATCAGCGCATACCCCCGAATGATGGCGGAATCGCGGTCGGTCAGATCATCGGGGCGGCCAGGGCTCTGACTCAGAGACGCGGGCCTTCAAAATAACCCCAACGCCCCATCCCGGCCGGCTATCGTGGTGAGAGCACAGGAATCGGATGCCGGCGATGGCGACGGTAGATCTTAAAGTCGAAATCGAGCGTAACCACCACCGCGCCGGGATATTTCTCCACCAGGCGCACCAGACATGCATCCGCAAGTGACATCGGCCGATCACGATAGGTCTGCATGAGAGCCAAAACACAGCCGGCCTCCATGTCCAGTAACGGCCGGGATGCCAGAAGACCGCGTTCGAAGAGCGTCGCGACTTTTTGCGGCGCCGCCGGGTCGGCACGCAACAGAAACAAAGTTTCGGAAAGCACCGCCTCACAGGTGATCAGCGGAGGCGATATTCCGGTCAGCGTTTTCTTGCTCCATTCATGATCGCGATCCCTCCTGTCGATGAATGCCACCAGAGGGCCTGCATCAAGCAGGTGTTCAATCACGGCCATAGCCTTCGAGATGTTTCGGATTCGAGGCGAGATCGCCAACGCCCGAATCAAACGAACCGGCCAGATCAGCGGCCTCTTCTGTGAAGCTCCGTTTCGCTGCGGGTTCGGCGCGGAAAGCGTATCGGGTTCCATCCTCATCCGTGAGCACGATCTTCTCACCCGCCTTCGCGCGCTGCCTCATGAGCCGAAACTTTCGCTGAAACTCCCGGATGGTTGTCTTCATGTCAGACACACTTGGCAGTCAGGACAACGGTGTCAATGCCGCAGGCCATAACCCAGCGAAAGAACGCGCCAGGGGCTTCGGGTAAGGGGGTCAAGTTTTGCACTTTGCACTAGAACGTATCTCGTAAAGTAAAGAGTCAGATGTGGCCCGCAGATTGCACCTGGAATACGAGGTGCAAAGTGCAAATCCTGACCCCTTCTGCCCCCCTTCAGAGTAGCAGCGTGTCAAATATGAAATATGAACGTTGACTCCTTTCGCAGCCCTCGGTGGTTCAAAACGACCTGCGATCCGCGACCTTTCGATGGGGTCAGAGCTGAATGGCAATGGTAAGGCGGGTTCAGGAGGAAATGCAACCCAACCGACCTTGCTTCGGGGAACGCGGAGGAGATCTCCATCCTGCTTTGAAGCTGAGGCCCCGAAGTAAACGGATTCCCTCTGGAAGGGTGCTTAACATTGCCATCCTTCCACTGCCCCCTTCCGGGTGAGATTCTGCTTACCATTTGCCCGATTGATCTTCAGAGTGAACCCAACCTCCCATCCGCCATGTGTCTAGCGATTCCAGGAAAAGTTGTCACCATCACCCAAGAGCAGGAATTGGCCCGTGAAGGGATGGTTGATTTCGAGGGCATCCGAAAATCGATCAACCTGAGCCTGGTCCCCGAGGCATCGGTGAACGACTACGTGCTGGTCCACGTTGGCTTTGCCATCAGCCGCATCGACGCCACCGAAGCGAAGCGGGTCTTCGACACCTTGCGCCAGATGGATGAACTCGATGAGATCGGGCCGACCGAACGCCCCCCGTCCAGCTCGTGAAGTACATCGACGAATACCGCGAAGGGGGCACCGTCGACACGGTGATCGAGCGGATCGAGCGAATTGTGACCCGACCCTGGGGTCTGATGGAGATCTGCGGCGGGCAGACCCACTCCATCATTCGCTTCGGCATCGACGAACTCCTGCCGGACAGAATTTCGTTGATCCACGGACCCGGATGCCCGGTATGTGTGACCCCCATCGGGCTGATCGATCAGGCGATCGAGCTCGCCTCCCGGCCCGATGTCGTCCTCTGCTCGTTTGGGGACATGTTGCGGGTTCCGGGTTCCGACCGCGATCTCTTCTCGGCCAAGGCCGCCGGTGGCGACGTCCGTATCGTCTATTCCCCGATGGACGCGCTCGCACTTGCCCAACGGAATCCGGAAAAGAAGGTTGTGTTCTTCGCGGTCGGATTCGAGACCACCGCTCCAGCCAATGCCATGGCCGTCTACCAGGCGCAAAAGCAGGGAGTCGCCAACTTCTTCATCCTGGTATCCCATGTGCTGGTGCCACCCGCGATGGAAGCCATTCTTTCATCGCCGGACAATAGGGTCGACGGCTTCCTGGCCGCCGGCCACGTCTGCACGATCATGGGAGAGTCGGAATACCATTCCATCGCCGAGCGTTTCAAGGTGCCGATCGTCATCACCGGTTTTGAGCCCCTCGACCTCGTCCAGGGCGTCTACCACTGCGTCAAGCAGCTCGAGGAGGATCGTCACGTAGTGGAGAATCAATACGCTCGATCGGTCAGGAGCGAAGGCAACGCAACGGCAAGGGAATTGATGGACCGCGTTTTTGTGGTCACCGACCGGCGCTGGCGTGGCATCGGCGAGATCCCGAACAGCGGCCTGGCCCTCAGTTCCCCCTACCAGGCACACGACGCCGTGAGGCATTTCAAGCTGGAGGACAAACCGGTGATCGAGGATGCCGAGTGCCTGGCGGGTTCTGTGCTTCGCGGCCTGATCAAGCCGGATGAATGTCCTGCTTTCGGCCATCGATGCACGCCGGAACGGCCGCTGGGGGCGCCCATGGTATCCAATGAGGGAGCCTGCGCGGCCTATTACCGACATCGACGTAACCCATGAAACCCGCCGACACCGAGAATGCGGATTCCCTGATCACGGGACTGGCCTGTCCCATCCCGATCGTCGATTACCCGCACGTGGTGCTTGCCCACGGGGGGGGTGGCCGCCTGACCCGGCAATTGATCGAGGACATGTTTCAGCCGGCCTTTGACAACCCGGCGCTGGCCGCGCAAAACGACAGCGCGGTGTTCGAGGTCGGATCCAGCCGCCTCGCCTTTACGACCGACTCGCATGTGATCTCGCCGATTGACTATCCGGGCGGTGACATCGGCCGGTTGGCTGTCTTCGGCACGGTGAACGATCTCGCCGTCTGTGGCGCAAGACCGCTCTACCTGAGTGCGGGCCTGATCCTGGAGGAGGGATTTCCAATGGATCATCTGTGGCGGATCGTGTGCTCCATGCGCGATGCCGCCCGGGAAGCAAACGTCCGGATCGTGACCGGCGACACCAAGGTAGTCGACAAGGGCAAAGGCGACGGGATCTATATCAACACCAGCGGCATCGGGCTGATCGGGGCGTCAATCGAACCCGGGCCCGAAAACATCGAGCCGGGTGATGCGGTTTTGATCAGCGGAGATGTCGGCCGTCACGGAGTCGCCGTGATGGCGGTGCGCGAAGGCCTGGAATTTGAAACCGAGATTGTGAGTGATTGCGGTTCACTCGTCGCCATGGTGGCCGAACTGCTCGCTTCCGGGGTGCCCGTCCACTGCATGCGCGATCTGACCCGAGGGGGTATGGCAACCGCGATAATCGAACTGGCCGAGCAGTCTTCGAGTCGGATTGAACTGGAGGGCGACCAAATCCCGGTGAAACCGGGCGTGCGCGGCGCCTGCGAGATTCTCGGCCTCGATCCGCTTTATGTCGCCTGCGAGGGCAGGATGGTGCTGTTCGTGCCGGAAGACGCCGTCGAACAGGCCCTTGCAGTTCTGCGAAGGCATCCGATTGGTGAAGATGCGGCGGTGATCGGGCGAGTAACCGAAAACGGCAGAGCCAAGGTGACCGTCCGCACCGAGATCGGAACCCACCGATTGCTCACGCTACTCAGCGGCGAACAGCTGCCAAGGATCTGCTGAAACCGGCCGACCTTCGATATCGCGAGGCGAGGGGGTCAGACCTGAATGGCACCAAGTTAAGGCGGGGTCAGGAGGAATTCCGGTCAACTTGGCTTCGAGGGGGTCAAAGCACATATCTCGCATTGGCATGCAAGATTATGAGCAATGACCCCTGGTTAGTCTCGGTTGAAAGACTCCTGATCGGCGCATAACATTGCCATCCCTTCCTACCCCACCCGATGCGCCCATTCGATCACGCGGAGCACCTCGGCGGCTTCTTCGGGTTTGACCACCATATCGCCATTTTCCCTGAGCACGGACCAGACATTGTCATGAAAACTGCCGATCGCCTTTGCTGGTGACACCGCGCGTTCCTCCTCCTGCCACGGCAGAACATCGTCGTTCCCGTATTTCCGCCCAGCCACCGCCAGTTCGTCGATAACTTCAAGCGGTGCGAGCGAGGTGGGATCAAAAAACTTCAACCCGGCCGTCTTGTCGTCCATGGCCTGCAATGTTCCCTGGCTTCCCATGAGCACGGTCCTCGGTCCGTTCAGAGCGCGGCTGGTCGTGACCTGGACATCGATCACCTGGCCAGACTCGGTTTTCATGAACAGGTGCGCGTGATCGTCGGCGTCCCCGGCGTCCTTGACATGGCGAACGTCGGCCATCAGCGAGGACACCGGACCATCGGCAAGATTCAGGGCAAGGTCCACGATGTGCGGTCCGGTATTATTCAGGTTACCGCCTCCATGCTTCTTCAATGTCTGCCAGTCGTTGCGACGGGCAAATCCACACCAGGCAAGTTGGATTTCGAATACGCGACCCAGGACACCGGAATCGATGGTTTCGCGAAGAAATTGAAACTCATCACTGAAGCGGCGTTGGTGATGAACGAAGAGTCTCCGATCTGCTTTCCCGGTGGCCTCGATCAAACGCAGGGCTCCCTCGTGGGTGACAGCCATGGGTTTCTCCACGATGCAATGCCGGCCTGAGTTCAGGATCTTCAATCCGTCCTCTTCGTGAGCGAAATTGGGCGTGGCCACGACGACAATTTCGGCCGATGTCGCAGCCAGCAATGAATCGATGTCCGTGTGGGTGGCGCAGCCCAGCTCGGACGCCGCTTCCGTCCGTCGCTCTTCGTTAAGATCGGCGACATCGACGATCCGAAAGTCGGCCCGATTCCGCACCGCCTCAACGTGAATCGACCAACCCGCTCTGCCGAGACCGACAATGGCGATCGCTACCGGATCTTTTTCCTGAGATTCCATCCGGCAATCCTGTCCCCGTGTGCCCGCTCGTCAATCCAGCGGTGACGGCAGGGCGTCGGATTCGTTCAAACCGGTTCTTGCGCTGTCGTTTCGAATCTGTACTTCTGCCTTTTCTCCGTAGCGCCCGTAGCTCAATGGATAGAGTACTTGGCTTCGAACCAAGGAGTTGCAGGTTCGAGTCCTGCCGGGCGTGCGGGGAGGTAAGATCCCTTTCCTCCGACCTCTGGCCTCTCGTCTGTGACCAGTCATCCCGACTCGATGCCGCTCATCACAAACCGAGCCGAGGGGGGCTAAATGGGTCGTATTAACCGGGTATGAGCCATCGAAACTTCCAATCGTTTCTAGACATTGTAGCGTCGAGCCGACCGAAGCACCTACCCTTTCAGAAGCTCCGGATCCTGAATGCGATCGCCATCCACCAGAAGGAGGGAACCCTACCCACCGAAGCAAGGTTGACCGACAGCCTTCTGATGCGTGCGGAGACGTTCTACCGGCTTGTGGTCGAGTTGATCAGCGAAGATCTATTGAAGACTTTCCCGTGTTCCTGGGACGGGAACCGACGCCTGCTCATCCTGACCGAGATGGGTGCGACCCGAGTGGAATCCCTTATCGAGCATTTTCAACCGGTGCCGCCTGTGCAGCATCGGGAACTGCAGCAAATGTGCGCGTGAAGATGAGTTCCTGTTTCAGGCTTTAGGCTGGACGCTGTAGGTACAGAGCGGGGCAGTTGGAACCGAGTGATTAAGGGCATTTTGAATGGCGATCTTGGTTCTGCGGCGGGCCCGGAGGTCCCGCCCTACCTTTGATTGGCGGCCTTGGGTTACTCCGCCGGATCGCGAATCGACGGTTGGTCAGCGGTGGGGAAGTCGTCGGGAATCGGCAGGGTCACCTCACCGGATGCGGCCCACTCGGTGCCCCGTTTGAAGGTCGTGATGAATCCGACGCATCGGACTGAACGGATCGGCTCCTGGTCGCTCCTGCCAACGTGGCCGAGCGTGGTATGGAACACCCTGCCCTTACCGTAGTCGATCGCCATGAGCATCGGTTCATTTTCACCTTTTGACCGATCATTCTGAGCCGGATCCGCGACGGCGGTAGCCAGAACCGTGACGTTTTCAGCGGGACCACGCAGGCCGGCGTAGAGTTCGTCGCAGGCGTGCATCCAGGATTCAGGGAGCCCTCGCATGACCGGATGCTCCGGTTCACGGGTGACGATCAAGAAATCGTGTTTCCTGGGATGCCAGTGGTTGCCCGGCGTATCGTAGGTGACAGTCCGGCCATCTTTCCATGTGAGTTTCGGTCCCCAGGTTTCATCGCGTCCGCGCCATCCGCCAACTCCGGTCATCTCCAGGAATGGCTTCCACTCGGGAAAGGCATTGTCGGTTGCGTGGAACGAAACCAGCCCTCCTCCGCCACTCACAAACGCGGCAAAGGCTTCCCTGGTCGCGTCCGGCCAGTCGTCGCCATCGTAGTCCATGACCACGACATCGTAACCCGACCAGTCCGGGGCGAACCCCGACATGTCCGCACCTGCCGGGGGCGTGATCACTGCATCGACCACAAACCGGCCGGAATCCTCGAGAATACCCGCCAGGATCGGACTGCTCTTCATCCAATCATGAGCCCCTGCACACTGGCCGGTCAGCAGCATGACCTTGATGGGTTCCGATCGGAACGGCTCTTCAGTTCGTTCCTTCGCACAAGCGGCGAGGAAGAAGGAAGAGACAGCAATTGGTATAATGACTGAACGAAGTGACGTGGAACGGATCTTCATCGCATTCACCGATCACTCAAACAGTTCACGGCAACGGCATCAACCCTGCAATCGGGAGGTGGCGGATGGGTCAGACCTTCTGGGTGGCGCCGCCGGCCTCGATCGATTTTGCCACGGCTTCGGTGAAGGCCATATAGCCGATGCCATCCTCGAAGTTGGTCAGGGTGACCGGTGTTCCGTTCCGGATGCTGTCGATGAAATCCGCTTCGACTCGCCAGCCGCGGCGAACTTTCTCAGGCACCGGAACCTCGATCTCTTCCGTTGCACCGTTATTGGAGCGGTAGAGCCGTTTCGTCGAAAAATCGATTCTCAGACTGCCTTCAGATCCGTTGAGACGGATCTCATTTCGAGACAGCCCGTTTTCCACTCCACTGAAATGGGCCACCAGCCGCGCACCATCGGCATACTCGCCAAGAGCGGTGACGCTCTCCGGGATGGAGACTTCACCCCTTTCGTCACTTTCCGGCCGTGGACGGGTTCGGGTGAAGACGGCACCCGTGGCCACCACCTGAACGGGATCGACCCGCAACCAACGACGGACTATCTCATAGTAAATGCCCATCGTGAGCACATTGTGCCCGCTCAGTTCGGCATCCTGCCGCCAAGTCATCGGCGCCTCCGCCGATGCAAACTGACTGCCGGTATGGGTGACACAGACCTCGCGCAGATCGCCCAGAGCCTTATCGGCCAGCAATTTGATGACCACGGCATCAAAATCGAGCGACATCGGAGCGGGCACAATCTGGGTGATGAGATCCGGAAATTCTCTCGAGATCGCCAGCATCGATTCGGCTTCGCCCAGATTGCATGCCATACGCGCCTCGGTCAGCACATGCTTGCCGGACCGAAGCGCCGCGATGGTGGCATCTGCGTGCAGGTAGGGCCAGGTGCCAATCATCACAGCGTCGATCTCCGGATCGGCCACCAATTTTCGCCAATCGCTTTCGATTCGCGCGATACCAAACTCGTCGGCCACCCGGCGTGAGGAGGCCTCCGAGCGATTGCACACCAGATCGACTGAAACTCCTTCGATCGACTGAAACCCGGGCAGGTGCATGACCCGCGTGTTCTTGCCAGCGCCGATAATACCGATACGAATTGGTCTATTCTGATCCGCCATCCCGGGAGTGAAACGAAGGGGTATTCCCATGCCAAGCCTCGTCTGGGGTGATTTAAGGTATTCGAAGGGGGCAAACCTTGAATGGCAATGTTAAGGGGTGTCCAGGAGGAATTGCGGTCAACTTGGCTTCGAGGGGGTCTGCTGTTCGAAGGGGTCTGCTGTTCGAAGGGGTCTGCTGTTCGAAGGGGTCTGCTGTTCGAAGGGGTCTGCTGTTCGAAGGGGTCTGCTGTTCGAAGGGGTCAAACCTTGATTCCTGCATTGGCA
>QNAI01000073.1 GCA_003641745.1 Verrucomicrobiota bacterium
GAGCATTGGAAACTGATGCCGTCGACCGCCCGGATTTCGCCCCGTTTCCGGTCATGAAAGACCTTCACGAGGTTTCTCAGTTCGATCATCCGGAGGTTGGGGAGGTTATTGAGATTTCAAATGACATTCTTCAGCAGTACCAAAACACTCCCTATTCTTTCGGTTGGGTTTTGAGTGCACGCCGGACGGCATACAGCATCAATGCGATTGGAGCAAAGAACCAACAGACGAACAGCTCGAATGGCACGTAAATTTTGCGCCTGCGGGCGTCCTCATACATTCGCATACCCACAAAAAGATCCGTGATCATGAGGTGGGACCAGAGAACCAGGAAAGCCAGCGGGTGGATCACGAAGCGGCGAACTTCCCTCATCGACACATTGTCCGGGGTCGCCGGCGGCCCGTAGGTGAACAGCAGGTATACGAAATAGAGGTAGACGATCCCGAGGAAGGCCGGGAGAATCCAAGGCGAGATCAGGAGCCGGGTAATCCGATTGTCCGGCATGAACATCAGCATGATCCAGACCGGTCCGGGGATCAGGCTGATAATCCAGAAGGCCTCATTGAACTGCTGCCTGCCGAACGTGTCTAGGGCCCATTGGGACATGTGTGATGCGGATTTGTCGGAGGGATCAGTTGCTTACGCGAAGAGCGCCCCAAGCCGTTGTTGCCCGGGGCTTCACTCTCCATCCTTGGTTCGGCTCCCCTCGGTCAGGCTTTAGGGACTGCCTTAACAGGGCTCCTGCCCGGAGGAGGGCGGGGTCCGGCAGCGCGGCCTCGAATAGCGTTGTCTGCCCCGTTGTGACACTCCAGCATGCGCCCATGTCTTCGCAGAAATTGCCGGTTCCGGTCCTGGTCTTGTTCGCGGTCTTCTTCTGGCTGTCGGCGATCGTGCTGAATGTTGTCGCCGGACGGGTTGAAAACGGGGATGTGGTCCGGATTTTTGCCCTGCTTGATGCGCTCGCGGCGGCGCTGATCACGTTTTTTGCCGTGTGGCGGTCGTTCAGGAAAGACTGATTGGCGGATGACCGTGCGTCGGATGCCACCGCCCGGATCGTTCGAAAAGGGGGTTGTCGTCGATCAGGGTTTTCCGCAACTTGCATCATTCCGCACTCGTGGGCGGATCATTGAGGCATGAGCTTAAAATCACCATCCATCGAAGCCATCGACGGATCCGACCTTCGGATCGGCATCGTTGCGGCGCGCTACAACCAGGTCCTGGTCGACGGCCTGCTGAAAAGCACTCTGGCCGGATTGAAGGCGTCCGGGGTGCCGGACGCCGCGGTTGAAATCACCCGGGTTCCCGGGTCCAACGAAGTGCCGATTGCCCTTCAATTCCTGGCCGAAACCGGCCGGTTTGACGTCTGCATCGGCCTGGGGCTCCTCATTCGTGGTGACACCCTGCACTACGAGATCATCGCACACGGCGCCAGTCAGGCCCTGCAGGACGTGGCGCTCAAAACCGGCGTGCCCGCAATCAACGGCATCATCGTGGCGGAGAGTGAGACCCAGGCGCAGGATCGATGTGCCGGAGCGGTGGATCGCGGGGGTGAGTTTGCCGCCGCCGCGGTGGAAATGGGCGCCTTGGCCCGAACTTTTTCCGGACGATCCAAATGAGTCAATTCACCCACCGACGGGACGGACGCCAGGCGGCGGTCCAATACCTCTACTCCTGGTCGATCAACACACCGGAAGACCTGAATGCGGATCTGGGCCTGTTCTTTGAGGGGCTCGAGCAGCCTCGCGATGCCTATGCCTTTGGCGAGGAGCTTATTCATGGGTGTATTGAAAATCTGGATATAATAGACACCAGGATTCGGAATCTGGCCCAGAATTGGGACTTTGCCCGCATCGCCAAGGTGGATCTGGCCATTCTTCGAATCGCCATCTTCGAGATGCTCTTTCGCAGGGACATCCCGCCGGTTGTGTCGATCAACGAGGCCATCGATCTGGGCAAGCATTACTCGAGTAGCGATTCCAGACGGTTCATCAACGGCATCCTCGATCGGGTCAAGGATCAGCTGGATCGCCCTTCGCGCGAAGCGGTGACGGATTGATTCTGCCTCAATCACAGAGAATCCGGGTAACCTCAACCTCTCTGCACTCTTTGGTGGTTTTCTGAAACGTTGGGGTGATTCTTCCGCCACCTGCCATTTGTGAACTATGTTGTCCCTTTTCCGTAAATTCAAAAACGGCCTGGCCCGCTCGACCCGCGGTCTCCTGGACAAGACCGGGGGTATCTTTCGGCTCAGGAAACTGGATGCTTCCTCCATTGACGCGCTGGAGGAGGCTCTCTATTCGGCCGACTTCGGAGTCGAGACGACGGATGAGATCATCGAAGAAACAAGAACGGCCTATCGAAAGGATCGCGACCTGCACGGCCGGGATGTGGCTGAGATTGGCGCCCGGGTTCTCACACGGGTGCTGAAGGGGTCGGAGGGCGACCTGAAGTATGCCGAGTCGGGTCCGACCGTCATCTGCCTGGTCGGGGTCAACGGATCGGGCAAAACCACCACGGCGGCAAAGCTGGGATTTGATCTGCGGGAGGATGGGCACGGAGTCCTGCTTGCCGCCTGTGATACCTTTCGCGCGGCGGCAACGGAACAGCTGAGATCCTGGGCGGGTCGGCTGGGCCTGGACATTGTCGCCGGCCAACATGGGTCGGACGCGGCCGCGGTGGCTTTCGATGCCTGGCAGGCGGCCCGCAGTCGGGGGGTTGACACGTTGATTGTCGATACAGCCGGGCGGCTCCATACCAAGACCAACCTGATGGAGGAACTGGCCAAGATAAAGCGGGTGCTGCGGAAGCAGGACGCGGACGCGCCCCATTATTCACTCCTGGTGGTGGATGCCAATCTCGGCGGCAATTCGATCGAACAGGCTCGGATCTTTCACCAGAGCTTCGGTCTCGACGGTCTGATTGTAGCCAAACTGGACGGCACCAGCCGTGGTGGAGCTCTGGTCGGCATTTACAGGGAATTGAATCTCCCTATTTTCTTCACTGGCCTGGGCGAGCAACCGGAAGATCTCCAGCCTTTCTCGATTCACCATTACGTGAACGCGATCTTCGGGTTGGATTCTGAGGTCGACGAGGCGGCCGACACCGGACACTCGTGAACCGCCACACCTGAGATGTCGGGTATCACAATGGGTACAAGGCTTGTAGGAGAGGCTTTACGCCTCGATCCCCATCCATCAAGGGATAAACCCTCTCCTGCCTTGCCCCTCACTTCATGCCAGAAGGTCTACGAATGTGGAGGTAAGCATGGATGAACGAAGCGGCCTTCCCGACGTATACTGGATCGTAACGACTCAGTGGCGGGGGCAGTCCGTAAGTTGGGCCCCTGATCCCAATGTCCGCATGCCGAACCTCAGTCGGTTGGCGGCCCGGGGCGTGGTGGTCGAGCAGGCTGTGTCGAACCACCCGTTTGGCCCGTTTGCCCGCACCGCAATGCTCACCGGTCGTCCCTCGGATGCCGTGGGGGTTGTCGATTATTTCGACTCACTGCCGGTTGGGGTTCCCACCGTGGCGCAGGCGTTCTCGTCCGCGGATTACGAGACCGCCTGGTTCGGCAAGTGGCATCTCTATCAAGGTCTGCGAGAAGAGCCACCGGTCGGGGAAGCCCAGGCCAGGGTGGTGGTTCCGGTGGATTGTCGGGGGGGATTTGGATGGTGGGAAGGCTTTGAGAGCGGGTTCCTGAATATAAATCCGTGGCTGCATGGTTCCGGCATCGGCGAACCGCGTCGATTTGCCGGTTATCAGGCGGATGTCCTGGTCGACCGGATGCTCCGCTTTCTGGAGCGGCGGCAGAGCGGGAATCCTCTGTTTGCTGTGCTCAGTATGGAGCCACCCCACCCGCCGTACGATCATCTTCCGCCGGATAGTGCGCCTCTGAGTCCGGACGAGATCGTGCTGCGGGCCAACGTGCCGCCGGGTGGCTTCATCGAGGAACAGGCACGGCGGGAGTTGAGCGGGTATTATGCCCAGATCGAAGCGACGGACCGGGCTCTGGGGCGTCTCATTGAGCAGATCGAGCGACGAAGCCGACCCTACCTGCTCGTGATCACATCCGTTCATGGAGACATGCACGGATCCCAGGGGGTTTTCCGCAAGGGGTGGCCTTGGGAAGAATCGATTCGCGTGCCGCTTCTGTTTGTGGCGCCCGGCCGGCTCGAACCCGCCTGTCGTAAGGAAGGCGTTTTCGGTTTGATGGATCTGGCCGCGACCACGATGGGCCTGGCCGGGATCGAAGGGAGTCGACTGATCGGTGGATCTGATCTTTCGCCTTGGATACGCGGTCACGCAGAGGGGCCCGAAGCGGTCGCGATCAGCATGCCTTCAGTCCCGCCATTTCCACCCAACTGCCCGCGGTCCTGGCGCGGAGTCAGGACTCGAACCGAGTTGGCGGCATGGGATGAGGATGGCAGTCCCTGGATGGCCTGCGATCTGGAAGAAGATCCGCTTCAACTGGGTCCGAAACTTGACCTGAAGTTATTCTCAAAAATCAAGAACGGGGCCTGAGTTATTCTCTGAGAGACTTCCAGTGGATGTCCCAGGAAGGTCGAAGACGGCGCGCCAGGGACGTCGCGCCCACGGGGTCATTCCTTGCATTCGTGCATGCCAATGCAGGAATCAAGGTTTGACCCCTTCGAATGGCACCTATTTGGAGCACCACTTGTCTCTCAGTTTGAGTCTGCCTGGTTCTCATCCTGACTTCCCGCGTCGGATGTTGGTGGGGGATCCGTTGGTACGGCCTCCTCTGTGGCGAATGGCCGGGTGTTTTCGGCTCCGCCCAGCGACACCCGCATTTTTGGAGTCGCAAGACTGCCGGTCATCTTGATTTCAAAGAAGGTGGAAAAGGGATTCAGGAAAGTGTCCAGAAGGGTGAACACGGGCAAACCTCCTCGATCGAAGGGATAGAAACGGGCTTGAAAATTGAGATCTCCGGTTGGGATATCATAGCTGCCTTCACTCTTGATCGCAGCCAGGGGACCGGTGATCGCCAGGTCGGGGAAGAAGGCTTCGTTTCGGTTGATCTGAAAGGTGCTGGAGGCCTCGGTGAATCTGAGTGTACTGAATCGAAACATGGTGGATTGGAGAGCGGCTGAAAGGACACCGAACAGGTGGATCTTGCCAAGTTCGGCCTCGGAGATATCGAATCGCCCCACGCCGTTATAGCTGGTGAAATCGCCGAGTTCGCCTTTGGCCTTGAGCGAGATATTGAGCTTGCCGCCGGGATTCCGGTCTTCGAAACGCTCTTCGGTGTTCTCTTCCTTCGGTTCCGGTTCATTCCGACGCGTGTAGTTTCCGAAGATCATGAGAGCATTCTGGAAAACCGCCCCCTTCAGCGAAGCATCGAAGGTCAGGATCCCGTCATCGACCAGAGCTTCACCCGACAGTGTGCCGTCGGCATAGGTCGCTACGATGGTGGGCAACTCGACCCGCTTGTTCAGGATCCGAACCTTGGTTTGAAGGGACTCCAGGGGGAATTCCTCATACCTGAACGGTCGGTCGGTATCGATCTCAATCGATATATCGGTGTCCCATATGTCACCCGCTCTCAGCACGGTACCGATGAAAGCGACCTTGGGAGGTATGTCGTAATCGTACGGGGCCAGCATCTCTACCCCGCCATCGCCGAATATTGCGGCCGCCGATTTCAGATCGATGGTCGAATCTGCCGAAAAATGCTGTTCGACCGGCAGTTTCTCTCCGGGTTTGAAGAGAAGTTGGAAGTCACCTCCGATCAACCCTTCCGATTGGGTTGCAGTCGCGTCATAGATATCGAAGTAGTGAGGTCGGATGAAGAGTTTGCCGCGTACGTGGTCAAAGGTGGTTGATTTGACCGCCACGTTTTCGGCGTCAAACTGCCCGGTCACCAGGGTCTTTTGGATGCCGAACCAATTGCCATGAATACTCAGGTCGCAGGCGCCGCCTTTTTCCGGCACCTCGAAATCGTTCCAGAACCTCTCCCACCAGGGACCGAACCAGCGTGAAATACCCAGGGGCCGCATCGTGCCACGGATGAGGAAGCGGTAATCCCGGGTGGCAAAGGTGTCCTGGTAGCTCATCGAGGCTCTGGTCCGGCCCTGCCTTATCTCGATCTGGTCGACCGAAACCCCGGCCGGCGTGACCTGCCCTCGTGCATAGGCGGTGTCGAGCAGTACACCCCGGGCCACGAATCCGGATGCCATGGTCTCGAATTCGGCCTTCGACCATGACCAGTCGGGTCCTATCACCACGCCGGCCCTGTAGATCGGTCGGGTGGAAAGGTCCGCGTAATAGGTCACATTGGTTCCGATGATTTCGCTGGCCCGGTCGAGCCAGTCAGAGCCGGCCCGGCCTTCGATCGCAACCACGGCCGAACCGCTTCCCGGTGCGACTGAACCCTCTATGGCGATCGGCTCCCGGCCAAAGATTGCCGATGCCCGGAAGGCGAGGGCGTCGTCCGCGGTCGATCTGCCGACGAGGGCGATATTCCGCAATGTCGCCTTGTAACCGGACAGTTGGCCGATACCGATTTCGACCCGGTCGGGGTAAGGATTCTGACTGTCCGGGAGACGGTCCCAGTGTGCCTGGAAAAAGACTGATGAAGCGTTCACCATGCCTGAGCGTTCGCCGGAAGCGATCATGCCCGATGCTTCGATGGAACTGACTTTGCCCCGATGGGTGGTGACCGCGACAGTTGCGTCGAGTCCCTGGACGGCGATACCGTCGGGGCCGTGATACTCTTCGGCCAGAAGGTGCACCCTGGCATCGTATCCCTGGTTTCGGTTCGGCGCCACCCGGATCCGTGCGATGGGCGCCTCCAGGGCTGTCATGGAATTCTGGATCCTTATGATTCGGGGAATCTGCCGGATCAATTCCGCGATGGCCGTGCTCAGGCCCGGTTGGGGTTGGGTGGTTTCTTTTCGCTCCGGCAGTTGCACCGAGCCGGTAATCATGGCTTTGGCCTTTCCGGCGTTGAAGCGGACGTTATCGATCTTGATTCCGCCGTCGGCCAGGCGGATGGAACCGGACAGGTCGCTGAGGACCGCACGCGGGACGCCCGATGGGGAGACGACTGAAGGCGACAGCAGGGTGCCGTCGGAAATGCGAACCGCCGCTGCACGGAACCTGCCGAAAACCAGGGATTGAAGGTCTATGGTGACAAGCGCCTGGTCGATGACCACCAGCGGTTCGTCATAGGATTCCGAGTACAAACGAATCCCGTTGAGCAGGATGCGGCCTCCCGAATCGAACTGGATGGACTCGATTTTCTGCCCGAGGCCCTCGGCCGCAAGGTTTGCTTCAAGGGCCTTGATCAGGAAACCGGGGACCGGCACCTCGCTGGAAAAAAGCAGGAAGAGCAGTGAGGCCGCCACCACGGACAGGATGCCGTTGGCCAGGTAGGCCACAAGAAAGCCGCAATGGGCAAAGGTGCGGCCACAGGTCCACCAGAAAACGCTTTTCCTCGGTGGCTTCTCCTGGGGCATGAATGACGATCCGCTCGCGAAGCTTCAGGGAATATCCGGCACCGCCTCCGAATCGGCCGGTGATGTCGCTTCTTCGGCCGGGGCCGGGGCCGCGTCCCGGGCAGGCACGCCGGTCGGGGCCGGTTCCTCATCGCCCGGCGGAGGCTTGTCGGGATCGGCTTCTCCGGCCGGAACTTCCACCGCGGGCTCGGGAAGAGGAGCCTCCCCGGGATCGTGACGGTCAAAGACCAGAGCGGAGAAGGCATCGACGAAATCCTGTCTGGCCTCAAAAACGAGACCGAGTTCGGGTGCTCCCGCGATCAAGGTGGTACCCCCGGTGACTTCGGCCAGGTAGAGACGAAACGGGGTGGTCTGGCTGCCGGGGCCTCCCGCGAGTACGATGGTGGCCTCGAGAAGGTAGGACCAGGGTCGCTGTTCGCCGGCGAGTACGACATAGGGGGTGAACTCGCTCCCAAGGAATGTCCTGGCCTCCAGATTCCGGAGCAGCTCGACGAGTGTTTGAGCGGCGTCACGTGTGTCGGTTGGAAGGCTTCCGAGGCTGGTCTCCCACGACGCGCCATCAGTCAGGAGTTCAGCGGAAAACGCCACCTCTTCGGTACCCAGTTTCGATATGCGAAGCGCCGTGATCCGGGCCCCCTCGGGAAGTTGCTGCAGCGATCGATCCCGGTAACTCACGGACCGACTCCTGAGTTGGCGCAGAATGTCGCTGCGGATGAGGTAGACAAAAGGAGCCCCGGGACCCTCCATCTTTGCATGGAGATGGTCCGTCCCGGTCCCTTCGAAGCCGCCGATCAGGAGTTTTTCAGTAATTGTTTCCGGGGCGGGCGCACCGGAAACGGGTTCGTTCGGCTGATCGGAGGGTCGGGCCCTCACCTCCACCTCCCAAAGCGGAATCGACAACCCGAAGCGTTCAAGGTCTGCGGCGGACGGTGCGTCCGAGACAAACCCGTTGTCGGGCAGAGCCTGGACCCACAGGAGGGAGTCGACGAGTCGCTGGATGATTGCCTGGTCGCCGGGCATGGTCTGGAGGGCCTGGTCGGCCCCTCTCGTCACCACCTGCCAGATTCCGTTTTCGAGCTTCTGCAGGGTAACGGATTCACCGCCTTCCCGGGTGATCAGGATCGACTGCAGCTCATCGGGCTCCAGCGAAAAGAGGCGCCGTTCACGCAGAACCACCTGTGCCGTCCTCAGAGTGTCGAGGAATGGTATTTCCAATGTGAATACAGTTGGATTATCTTCCTTCTTGGCGTAGAACTCATCGTCCGAACCGCCGGGCACCGGATTGCCGATGAGAACCGACTGACGGGAACTCCCTCCCTCGACCGTGAGGCGAAGGTCGGGATTGACCAGGCCCAACAGGCTGGGGTCTCCGCCTCCCTCACCCACGAACGACTTCACCTTCAGGTCGACGATCTGGCCGAGGGTTGTCTCGACCGCGGCCCGATTCGCCCGGGCGCGGATCGGCGTTTCGAATATCCAGGAGTTGTCGCGCCGGGTGAGCCGAATTCGCAGGTTTCCGGCCGACCGAACCTGGAGGTTCCATGAGTGGATCTCGAAGACGGGGGTCGAGAAAACGGCACTGCTGCGCAAGTTCTCAAAGCTGATGCTCATACTGTCCAGAAGCGATCGGTTGACCACGTGGATGCGTTCCTCGTCCGGGGCCAGCATGTAGAGCCGGTTGCCTATGTCGGTCACGCGCCCGATCTTCAGATCGTGGGTCACGCCTCTGGTTCGGTAGGTCAGGACGATTTCCGGAGGCTCGAGGCCGAAATCGGCCAGGGTCTGACCGCTGTTTCCGATATCGTCCACGGGGAAACTGGTTTCCCTTTCGAGAAATTGAAGCTGGCTCAGGATGCGGTTGACCGCGAACGGGTTGGCCGGCCAGCGGACGGGCCTGGTCAACTCCCAGGATCCGTTTGATTTTTCCAGTTCCGGTCCCTCCGCGTTGGTCGGGGTCGATATCCGCAGGTAGTCAATCTCGGCCGCCTCGGCTCCCAATATCTGCAGCCGGTTCTCCTGGAAACGCTTCTCTGCATCCCATTCGGGCTCGATATAGACGATGAAGAGAATGAGCGTGCCGACGAGGAGGAGCAGAAAGAGCGTGATCTTCGTGCGCATGGATCAAAGGAGAGGGTTCAATGGCGTCGTCGAAGCAGTACGAGGACACCGAGCAGAGCGACGAACAGAGGAGGCCCAAACTGGATCCCCAATCGCGTGTAGGTGAGTTGCTCCTGGCTGATCATAAGCTGGAGCTTTTCAGTCGTTCGGGATGGGATATTCAGAAGATCCTCTCGTCCAAGAGCCCAGGTGATCGTGTTGAGAACCAGGGTGAGGTTCCCAAAGGCACCGATCCGATTGTTGGAGAGAAGGTCTGATGTACCGAGAACGATCAGGCGGCCTCCGGGCAGGCTGATCCCGAGCCGCGAGTCGACCCGTCGTTCGGCAATCGATCCGAGCTTGATCGGACCCCGCAGATCGCTGGCCGCGTCAAAGGAAATGCCCTCCTGGTTGAAGTAGCCGCGCTCTCCCCAGGAGGCATCCGAGGTGGCCATGAGTTCGGTCACGGTGAGCGACTCATCCAGCGGCCGACCCGGGTCGGCCCGGACGGATCGGGCCGGGCCGGAAAGCACGGGGATCTGGTTGTCGACCAGGACCTGGGTGGCGGGGTGCTCCGCCAGACGCCGCACCAGCAGATCGCCGCCTTCGACCCGGAAATTCGGATCGGCCTCCACGACCAGAACGTCGTCGGCCAGGATTCCCCATTCAAAAAAGAGGTCCTCTATTCCGTGGGATTTGGCCGGATCAAGAATGATGAGGATCCGGCCGGCGTTTGCGGAAAGATACTGGCGCAGGGCTTCCTGCTCGACCGGCAGGAGTGCGGTCTGGGGAGAGATTATGAAAACCATGGCGGCGTCCTCGGGCACGCGGCGGGAGGTGATAAGTTCGAACTCCCTCATTTCGTAGTTGCGCACCCGCAGGGCCGCCTCGATCTGGGAGAGTCCGCGTAGTGGCGAGACGTCGGCCAGGCGCATCTCACCGTGGCCGGTCAGGAAATAGAGCACCGGTCGTTGATTACTGGATACATCCAGTATGGCGGCCATGAAGGCCTTTTCGCCCTGAAACTGGCTCGGCCGGCGGTCCCGGGTTTTGTAGAGATCGTTCGCGAAGACCGCCTTTCGCTTCTCACCGGCCAGGAAGAGAACCATATTGGGCTCTTCCACCCCGAGCAGCTCGGCCCGGCGGCGCTGCCGGTAGACATTGAGGAATTCGACCTCAATCCTGCCGTTGGGATTGCCGCGGGTTGCGTAGGCGAACTCGCGAAGGACGGATCGCACGTCTTTGTAGATTCGGGCCAGGTCGGGGTCTCCTTCCTCTTCGGTAATTGTCACGATGGCACGGACCGGCTCCTGCAACTGCTTCAGGTAGGAGAGACTCTCGGCCGACAGCGAGTATACCCGGTTTCGAGTCATGTCGATCCGCTCGAAATACTTCATGCCCAGGTAATTGATGCCGGCGAAAAGAGTGATGATCAACAGGGCCTGCAGGAAGAGATTGATCGCCCGCACATACCGGTTGGCTTGAAAGGAATCCAGGGTCTCTCGGTGATGACGCATGGTTCGGTCAGGTCTTCGATGAACGCGTTTCCACCGCGACGACCGCAAAGAACAGCAGCAGGATGGTTCCGGTCAGGTAGAGGACGAACGGCCGGCTGTCGATGATGCCCGAGGTGAAGTCCTCGCCGTGCTGGAAAATCTGCACGTAATCGACGAGACGGTCCAGAAGCACGGACGGCTCTGTTTCGTGACGCGTGATTTCCACGCTGTAGCGGCCGAGGACCAGGGTCAGGAAGACCAGGGCAAATCCGAGAATACCCGCCACGAGTTGGCTGCGCGTCACCGCGCTGGCCAGGATGCCGAGGGCGATGAAGAGCGAGCCGCTCAGGGCGATGAAAAGATACCCCCCGAGGATGGGGCCTGTGTCCAGCAAACTGGGTTCCTTGGCGAAGGTATACAGGACGTACTGAAAGCTGAGCGTCGACGCCCAGAGAACCATATAGTAGAGGTAGGCGGCGAGAAATTTGGAAAGGACCACCTCGACCGAATTGACCGGTGTGGTCATCAGGGTCTCGATCGTTCCGAGGCGGCGTTCCTCCGCGATGCTCTTCATCGTAAACAGGGGAACGAGGAAGAAGGCGGGAAGCCAGAAGAGCCGGATGAAATCCGTTGCAGGTGCGGTGTCACTCTCAGTCCGGATGAACTCAGCCAGGAGATCCTGGAAGACAAACCCCATAATGACCAGAAACAGGAATGCCGCAATATAGGTACTGGGACTGATCAGGAGCGCGCGAAGTTCGTTTCGCAGGAGGGTGAGGAAGTTTCCCATGCTTCTATCGATCCGGCGGTTACCGTCCTTCCCGCGCCATCGTTGGTTTCCTTTGTTCTCTGGAGACATCGCCGTTGCGTTCCGGGAGAAGCGTGTCCCAACTGCGCCGGGTGGCGGCGAGGAATACTTCCTCCAGGGTGGGCTGTCTCCGATTCAGCGATCTGAGTCGAAATCCGGGGTGTTGACCGAGGGTCTGAATAAGGGCCTCCCCCCAGTCCTCAGTCCCCTCGGCCCGAACCCGGGCCACGAAATAGCCGTCCCGGTTCGGCGGTTCGTGCGATTCAAGGGTGAGAGCGGTATTGAGACTGGCCAGTTCGCCCTTCAATGTGTCGGTTTCGCCCTGGATTTCCACTTCATAGATTGTGCGGTCAATAAATTTGTGCCTCAGCTCCTCTGGCGTGCCCGCCGCCACGATCCGGCCACCATTGATGATGAGGACGCGGTCGCAGGTCATCTCGATCTCAGGCAGGATGTGGCTTGAGATCACCATGCTCATGCGACCCCGGATGCTCTCGATCAGCCTGCGAATCATGACGATCTGATGGGGATCGAGGCCGATGGTCGGCTCGTCCATGATGATGAGGTCCGGTTCCGCCAGGATCGCGTCCGCGATGCCCACCCGTTGTCGATAGCCTTTGGAGAGCCGACCGATGATGCGGCGCCGGGCCCGTTTCAGGTCGCATAGTTCGAGCACGGCCTCGATGCGCTCGCGTCGGCGACGCCCGCGAAGCCCCTTCAAACGCGCTCGCCACCCCAGGTATTCACGCACCCTGAGGTCTTCCGGCAAGGGATTGTTTTCCGGCATGTACCCGATCCTGCGCTTCGTCTCCATGGGTCTCGCGGCGACCGGGATGCCGCAGATGCGCACGATGCCCGAACTGGCCTGTTGAAAGCCGGTCAGGATCTTCATGGTGGTACTTTTCCCTGCACCATTGGGTCCGAGGAGCCCGACAATCTCACCGCGCCGAACCGAGAATGAAACATCGTTTACGGCCGTTGTACGACCGTATCGCTTGGCAAGGTTTTCGACTTCGATGATCAGTTCGTTCGATTCCACAGGCAAAAAGGGATCGGAGAGAAAGGGAAAGGTAAGAGAGGGATCGCGGCAATGAAACCAAAATGTTCCCCTTCTGTCGTTCTGATGATCATCGGGTTTGATTCACTTAGGGGCCGTAACAAAATAAGTTATCAAAGATGCACAGGATTTTCGGGGAGCAACAAGGCGGGTTCGGGCGAACAGTGCGGGCTATTTGAGCCGAAATCCAACACCGTTGCCCGCCGAAAAGACCAGTAGATTTGTGTGAGTTATTTCGTTACGGTCCCTTAGCTGGTGCTTCGTTCAAACAAAAAGCTTCGAAAAGACCGCGCAGGGTCAGATTGGGCGAAAAGGTGATTCCTGAGTCATCCCTCGAATTGAGCAATGCGGAAGCTCCGCCGGTTGCGATCAGATGGATCTGCTCCTCCCCGCGGGTCTCCAATTCGCTCCGGATGGCCTCGACCAGCGAACCGACCATCCCGCGAAATCCGATCAGACACCCGATCTGCATCGCTTCTGTTGTGCTCCTGCCGATCGAACTGCCCAATCGAAAGTCGGTTTCGAGACTGGGGAGCAGGGCCGTCTGCTCGTGAAGGGTGCGACGCAGGAGATCGATGCCCGGGGCGATGACACCCCCTTCATAGCCCATTGTCCGGGTGATGACATCCAGGGTGACCGCTGTACCCATGTCGATTATGATTGCCGGTGCCCCGTAGAGGCTTTGGGCGGCGGCGACGTTCGCCAATCGATCCTGACCGATCTGGCTCGGTATCGGGTAGGTGACCGGTATGCCCAGATCGGCTTCGTGAGTCAGTTGGAAGGCGGGTTTTCCAGGCAGGAAAGAGCGGGCGAAAGCGACCAGGCCCGGAGTCTGTTTCGGAACGACGGAGCAGAAAGCCAACCCCTCGATCCGGTGGGTCGCGAAATCCGGAGAGCCGATCAACTCAACCAGGGCGTTTGCCTTGCTCCTGAGTTCACCGGTCGGCATGGAATCGGCGCTCTGGACGCCATCGGCACTCACAATCCCGAAATGGGTATGGGTGTTTCCAATATCGATCGCGAGTATGGGCATGATGGGCGGCGGCTACCTTCGGCCTGACTTGTCCAGAGTGGCATCACCGGCGAGAAAGGGAAGGACGGAGCCATCCTCGAGTTCAAGTCTCAGTGCACCCTGCGGATCGATACCCCGGGCAATTCCACTGGTGCGTTCATCGCCTTGGACAATGGTGACCGGATTGTCTCGCAGCAGATCGAAGCGTTCCCACATTTCGACGAAGGACTCGGCGTAATCATTTTCCACGAAACGGTCATAGGCGTTCAGAATGCGCCCGAGCAGGGCGGCCGTCATCCGGTTGATGTCGATCTTCCCGCCAAGGATCCCGGCCATCGAGGCGGCTGAGTCGACGAGTTCTTCGGGCCATTGGGAAGGCATGATGTTCACGTTCAACCCGAGGCCGAATACAACATCACGAATCTGGTCGGCATCGATGCGGGCTTCGGTCAGCATTCCGCCCAATTTTCGACCCTCATGGAGGATATCGTTCGGCCACTTCACAGCGGGAGAAAACCGTCCGAAATTGCGAAGGGTCTCACAGACGTTCACGCCCATCCAAAGGGTGAAGGTCTGCATGCGAGCGGGCGGGATATGGGGCCTGAATGCGAAGCTCGCGTATAGATTGCCGGTATCTGGACTGGCCCACCTGCGGCCCAGGCGGCCACGGCCGCGGCTCTGGCTTCGCGACAGGACCACAAAAGGTGTCGGGGTTCCGCTCGCCAGGAGGCGCTCGGCTTCGCTGTTTGTGCTGTCGATCTCTGTCCGAAACTCGATCCCGGGCATCGATCGCAGCGAACAGTGAACTTTCACCAGGATCGGGTTAAGGTCGGTGGGCACTTTTTTCAGCCTGTATCCCCGGCTGCGTACCGCCTCGAACCCAAATCCCTGCCTGCGGAGGCGCTCCATGTGACTCCAGACACTCACCCTGGACAGCTTCAGTTCGGATCCGAGGTCGTTTCCGGAGACAAAGGCGTCACCCGCCTGAAGAAGGCGTCCGACAATCAGGACTTCGGGATCGCTCATTTTGTGGACCAGTCGAGTCCGATATCGACCCACTTGCTCTGGTGCACCAGGGCGCCACAGGAGATGAAGTCGAGTCCGAGTCGGGCCAGCCCGGGCAGGGTTCTCAGGGACACGCTTCCACTGGCTTCAGTGGCGGCCCTGCCGTCGATCATGGAAAGGGCCTTCCGGATGCCGGCCGGCTTGAAGTTGTCCAGCATGACAATATCCGGGCGGGCATCCATGACCGGTGGCAATTGGTCGAGTCGGTCTATTTCCACCTCGATCAGGAGATCGGGGTTACGTTTCCTCGCAAGGAGGACGGCGTCGCGCAGAGCCTTTCCTGAACCACTGTCCCGGGCCGCCAGATGGTTGTCTTTGATCAGGACGCGATCATTCAGACCCAGCCGGTGGTTCCAGGCCCCACCGCAGGCAACCGCATATTTTTCCAATGCCCGGTAACCCGGAGTGGTCTTTCGAGTGTCGAGGAGGCGGGTTTCCGACTTTCCCAGGGCTTGAACGAAAAGGGTCGTCTGGGTGGCGATACCGCTCAGGCGTTGGAGGAAATTCAGGATGACGCGCTCGGCTGTGAGGAGGCGGTCGGCCGATCCGTTGAACTTGCCCATGCTGTCTCCCGGAGCGAGGTGCTCGCCGTCACGGCAGGAGGGACGGAACCGGCCGGTGACACCGTAACTTTCGAGAATGAACGGCACCATGGGGAGTCCGCAGACGGTCATTGCCTCACGGGCGACCAGTCGGGCCCTGCCGCGAATTGAGCGGGTGATCAGTGCGCGCGTTGTGACGTCTCCCCGGTGGGCCGGTCTGCGGCGGAATCCCGATCCAAAGAGGTCTTCCTTCCGAGCCAGGTTGATCAAACCCGTGATGAATGCAGGGTCGATGTCCTCCCACGATATCTTTTCGCACCGGGTTGCATTCGATAGTTCACGCTTTTTCTTCATCGCGGGATCACCGGATCGGGAATTTGAGCCGTAGTCTCAACGGATCTGGCCGGTTCCGCGGATCACATATTTGTAACTGCACAGCTCCTTCAGTCCCATGGGCCCACGGGCATGGAGCTTGTCGGTCGAAATACCGATCTCCGCGCCAAGACCGAACTCGAACCCATCGGTGAAACGGGTGCTGGCGTTCCAGTAGACGGTGGCCGAATCGACGCCGGCGAGAAACGTTTCGGCCGCCTCCGGGTCGGAGGTGACAATCGCGTCGCTGTGGGCGGAACCGAAGGTATTGATCGC
>QNAI01000074.1 GCA_003641745.1 Verrucomicrobiota bacterium
AACAGAATCCACACACCGCATGGAGGCATCATAGTTGTGAAGGGGTTCCCCCTGACCCATGAGGACCAGATTGCGCAGCCTCGAACCCTCGCCCGCCAGCACACGGGCAACATGGTGTACCTGGGCCAGAATCTCGGATGCATTCAACTGTCGTCGAAATCCGGACTGACCGGTTGCACAGAATACACACCCCATCGCGCAACCGGCCTGGGTGCTGACACAGGCGGTTGCCCTGCCCTTATAGCGCATGAGAACGGTCTCCACGGCTTCACCGTCCTCAAAGCGAAGAAGGACCTTCCGAGTGAATCCATCCTTGCTGCTTTCCTCACGCACCACCTCCGGCCGGCAGACAACGTATCCGCTCGACTTCAGGAATTTCCGGATGCGATCCGGAACCTTCGCCATCCGGCCGATATCCGTAATCCCCTTCCGCTGCAGGGCTCCCCAGATCGCATCGGCATGTATCGGTTTGAATCCCGACCTCTCCAGCATTTGCCCGATCTCGGGAAGCCTCCACCCCAGAAGGTCAAGACAGGTTGATTGCCCATCTTGCGGGTGGGGCAAATCATGTGGGAATTCGACAGCCATGGGTGGTAGAAAAGAGGATTGGCATAACTGGCCCTGTTCCAGGGCATCTTGGGGAATCGGAGACTCTCATCGTCAGGCAGAAAGTCACGGTCGGCAAGGCGGCCGTGTCGAGAGAATCAGACTAAATGGCATTGTTTAAGCTTTTGGTAGTGACCGGGCTGGAGCCGTCGACTGACAACGTGTGCATTTGTACCCTTGTATTTTCTGTGGCCATCATCAGATTTCTAGGTTCCTTGTCTCTGGGAGCCTGCAGTCGAGGCGGTCTATCGACCGGCGAAAAGCCACTCGATGACCCCGGCAGCCGAATCATCATTCCAGCAACTAGCTGGATTCCAGCCCTTTACGAAAATAACTGTCAGTAGATTTGCTTATGTCTGAAACGCAGAAGACTCCCTTTGGATGGCCCGAACCGCAGGGCCTTTGGCATCCTTCCCGGGAAAAAGACTCCTGTGGCGTGGGTTTCATCGCCCATCTGAAGGGGAAGCGTTCACACGGAATCATCGAAAAAACCCTCACGATGAACACCCACATGATTCATCGTGGCGCCAGCGGATCGGAGGAAGACACCGGGGATGGCGCCGGGATCTTCATCCAGATGCCGGACAAATTCCTTCGCAAGGAGATGCTGGCCAAGGAAATCGAACTGCCACCCGAAGGCAGATACGGGTCCGGGATCGTTTTCATGTCACCCCATTCCGGTGAGCGGGAAGCGGTCATGCAACTCTTTGAGCACATCATCCGCGAAGAGGGCCAGAAGTTCCTCGGATGGCGCACGGTACCGGTCAACAGCTCCATTCTCGGCCGGACCTCGGGTCACTATGAGCCGCACATGAAGCAGGTTTTCATCGGGTGCGATCCGTCAATCACCAACATCCTCGCCTTCGAGCGCAAGCTCTACGTCATCCGCCGGCGACTTGTGAACAGCATCCGGACGAACGAGGTCCCGGTCCAGTTCTACGATGTCCACCGCAACCAGAAGAACACGTTTCCGGGCAGCGAGTATTTTTATCTCACGGGTCTTTCCGCCCGCACGATGATCTACAAAGGCATGCTGACATCCTGCCAACTGACCGAGTATTTCCCGGACTTCCACGACTCGGATTTCGAGTCCGCCCTGGCATTGATGCACACCCGGTTCTCAACCAATACCTTCCCCAGTTGGCCGCGGGCACACCCCAATCGCATGATCGCGCACAATGGCGAGATCAACACGGTGATGGGAAATGAGAACTTCATGAAGGCCCGGGAAGCCCTTTGTAAGTCCAAGAAGTTTCGCAATGACATCGAGAAGATCCTCCCGGTGATCAACGAGGATGGATCGGATTCGGCCCGTTTCGACAACGTGCTGGAATTTCTCCATCTCGGGGGTTACGACCTCACCCATGCCATGATGATGATGATCCCTGAACCTTGGGAGCGTCATGAATCGATGAATCCGGCCAAGCGGGCCTTTTACGAGTTCCACGCCTGTCTGATGGAGCCGTGGGACGGTCCGGCGTCAATTACGTTCTCCGACGGGTATCAGATCGGGGCGGTGCTCGATCGCAATGGCCTTCGGCCCAGTCGCTATTACGTGACTGACGACGACTTGGTCATCATGGCCTCCGAGGTCGGTGTTTTACCCGATCTCGATCCGCTGACCGTGATCGAGAAAGGCCGCCTGCGTCCGGGCCGCATGTTCCTGGTGGACATGAATGAGGGTCGAATCGTGCCCGACGAGGAGATCAAGGAGCGGGTTTACAATGCGCACCCCTATGGGGAATGGCTCGAAGCCAATCGGGTCATGATCGATTCGCTGCCGGAGCCGGCCGATGCCGCCGGCGTCACGCCCGAAACCATCCAGGGCCGACAGATCGCTTTTGGTTACACCTACGAGGATCTTCGGTTTGTTCTCGGTCCCATGGCCGAAAACGGCGTGCAACCGATCGGCTCCATGGGCAATGACACCCCGCTTGCGATTCTTTCCGATCGGCCAAAGCACCTCTACCAATACTTCAAGCAGATCTTCGCACAGGTCACGAATCCGGCCCTCGATTGCATCCGCGAGGAACTCGTGACAGCCACCGAGACGTTCATCGGTTCGGAAGGCAATCTCCTGAGACCCGGACCCAAGAGCTGCCGCATGATCCGGCTGGACACCCCTTTGATCGACAACCGGGATCTCGGTAAACTCCGGGAGATCAACCGGGAGGGATTCAGGTCCGCCAGAATCGATGCCCTTTTCCCATCCAACCATGGAGGCAAGGGGCTTGAAAAATCCCTTACTTCCCTTTTCCGGCAAGCCAACCGGGCGATCAAGGGTGGCGTCAATATACTCATCGTCTCCGATCGAAAGGAGGATCGCGACCACGCGGCCATCCCGACTCTTCTGGTCATGGCCGGTCTCCACCACTACCTCGTGAGGAAGGGTACCCGGACCCGGGTCTCTATCATTCTTGAGACCGGTGAAGCCCGGGAGGTCCACCACTTTGCCGTACTGCTCGGATACGGGGCGGACGCAATCAATCCCTACATGGCCTTCGAGTCCCTTTACAAGATGATCCGGGACAAGATGCTGGACATTGATTACGATAAGGCGGTCAGGAACTACCTCAAGGCTTCGGTCAAGGGAGTGGTCAAGACCATGGCCAAGATGGGCATTTCCACCGTGGCCTCGTATCGGGGCGCCCAGATCTTCGAGGCAATCGGACTCAGTACTGCTCTGGTGAACACCTACTTTACGGGCACCGCCGCGCGCATCGAAGGTCTCGGAATCGAACAGATCGCCGAGGAAACGCTCCGTCGACACCGGAAGGCATTCCCCGACCGGCACATAAAGGACGAGGAATCAGCGCTGGATCCCGGGGGCATGTACCAATGGCGGCACAACGGTGAGGAGCATCTTTTCAACCCGAAGACAATCCATCTCCTGCAGAAGGCTGTCCGGACCGGTGATTATGAGATCTACAAGGAGTATGCGAAGCTGGTCAATGATCAGACGCAGAAGCTCTATACCCTGCGGGGCCTGATGGTATTCAAGAACAACCGCAAGCCGGTGCCGATCGACGAGGTTGATTCGATTGATGCCATCACCCGACGGTTCAAGACCGGGGCCATGTCCTACGGTTCGATCTCGAAGGAAGCTCATGAGACGCTCGCCGTCGCCATGAACCGGATCGGCGGCAAGTCAAATACCGGAGAAGGGGGGGAGGATCCCGAACGATTCAAGCCCCTGCCCAATGGTGACAGCAAGCGTTCGGCCATCAAGCAGGTCGCATCGGGGCGCTTCGGAGTCACCAGTGAATACCTGGTCAACGCGGACGAGTTGCAGATCAAGATATCCCAGGGAGCCAAGCCGGGCGAAGGCGGAGAACTACCCGGACCAAAGGTCTACCCCTGGGTGGCCAAGGTACGCCACTCGACCCCCGGAGTTGGATTGGTTTCACCTCCACCCCACCACGATATCTACTCCATCGAGGACCTGGCCGAGTTGGTCCACGATCTGAAGAACGCCAACCACCACGCCCGGGTCAACGTGAAGTTGGTGGCGGAGGTCGGGGTGGGTACCATTGCCGCAGGAGTGACCAAAGGCCATGCCGACGTCATCCTGATCTCAGGACATGACGGCGGAACCGGCGCATCCCCCACCTCATCTATTTTCAATGCCGGGGCTCCATGGGAACTCGGACTGGCGGAGACAAACCAGATCCTTCTCCTCAACGATCTGCGCAGTCGCGTCGTTCTGGAAACCGACGGACAGCTGAAAACGGGACGCGACGTCGCGATCGCAGCCCTGCTCGGTGCGGAGGAATTCGGTTTTGCCACCGCTCCACTCGTGACCATGGGATGTATCATGATGCGGGTCTGCCAGAAAAACACCTGTCCGGTAGGAGTCGCCACCCAGGATCCGGTTCTGCGCAGAAATTTCGCCGGCGAACCGGAGCACGTCGTGAACTTCATGCGCTTTATTGCCATGGATCTTCGCGAGATCAT
The DNA here is from genome assembly GCA_003641745.1 of Verrucomicrobiota bacterium. GTDB lineage: Bacteria > Verrucomicrobiota > Verrucomicrobiia > Opitutales > Opitutaceae > B12-G4. The sequence continues at coordinate 4,561 of QNAI01000074.1, forward strand.
GGCCGAAGCAGGATTCCGCACGATCAATGAAATGGTCGGCCACGTGGAGTTTCTCGACAGTTCGGAGGCGGTCACCCACTGGAAGGCCAAGGGCGTGGATCTCACCACGATCTTTCACAAGCCCGAGGTCGGGCCGGAAGTCGGCCATTATTGCCAGAAGCCACAGGATCATGGTCTCGAGTTCGCCCTGGATAATACCCATCTGCTGAAAATCTGCGAACCGGCCCTCGAACGCGGCGAGGCGGTGGTTGCGGAGATTCCGATCGTAAATGTCAACCGCGTCGTCGGCACCATCACCGGTAGCGAATTGACTCGGAAATACGGAGCCAGGGGCCTGCCGGAAGACACCATCCAGCTGAAGTTCCTTGGAAGCGCCGGACAGTCATTTGCCGCGTTTACGCCTCCGGGCATGACCTTGCGCCTTGAGGGGGATGCCAATGATTACGTCGGCAAAGGGCTCTCCGGCTCGAAGGTTATTGTGCATCCACCGAAGGGTTCGAAGTTTAATCCAGAGGAGAATATTCTCATCGGCAATGTCGCCTTCTACGGTGCGACCGCAGGTCAGGCCTTCATCTCAGGGATCGCCGGCGAGCGTTTCTGTGTTCGCAATTCCGGTGTGCACGCCGTGGTGGAGGGGGTCGGCGATCACGGGTGTGAATACATGACCGGTGGAGAGGTCGTCGTTCTCGGCCGCACCGGACGCAATTTCGCAGCGGGCATGTCGGGCGGAGTGGCCTATGTTCTCGACCTGGAAGGAGAGTTCAACCATCGCCTCAATCGCGATATGGTGAACACCTATGATCTGATCGAGTGCGATAATTCGGAGATCTCGAACGTGCGAAACCAGATCGTGAAGCACGTCGAATACACCGACTCCCCTCACGGGCAATGGATTCTGGACAACTGGGACGGAATTCTGCCCAGATTCGTCAAGGTGTTGCCGCGTGACTATGAGCGCATGCTCAATGCCTTCAAGACCGTGGAGGCGCAGGGCCTTTCCGGCGACGATGCGGCCATGGCTGCGTTCGAGGAGAACCAGAAGGACCTCTCAAGGGCGGCAGGAAACTAACCGACTCACTCTTTATTTTTCATTCTTAATATCACCCATGGGCAAACCGACCGGATTTCTGGAAGTCGAAAGAAAGACCACTTCCGAAAAAGAACCGCTTGAGCGGATCAGGAACTGGAATGAGTTCAAGATCCAGCCAGGCGACAACCACCTGCAGCAACAGGGATCGCGCTGCATGGATTGTGGCACACCGTTCTGCCATACCGGACATATGGTGGGCGGCATGGCCAGCGGGTGTCCGATCAACAACCTGATTCCCGAATGGAACGACCTCGTCTATCGCGATCGATGGAAAGAGGCCCTGGAGCGCCTGCACAAGACCAATAACTTCCCCGAGTTTACAGGAAGGGTCTGCCCGGCTCCCTGTGAGGGTTCCTGTGTTCTGGGGATCATCGAACCTCCGGTCACGATCAAGAACATCGAGTCGTCGATCGTCGATCGCGGATGGGACGAAGGTTGGATCACTCCTCAACCACCCGAAAAGCGGACCGGCAGGAAAGTCGCCGTGATCGGATCCGGTCCTGCCGGGTTGGCCTGCGCCGACCAACTCAATCAGGCCGGTCATTCAGTGACCGTCTACGAGCGCGCGGATCGTATCGGTGGTCTGCTGATGTATGGCATCCCCAACATGAAACTCGACAAGGTCAAAGTGGTGCAACGTCGAGTCCGGTTGATGGAAGCAGAGGGCGTGATCTTCAATACGGGTTGCGAGATCGGAAAGGATATTTCCGCCACCCAATTGAAGATGAATTTCGACGCGGAAGTTTACTGTACCGGAGCCACCAGACCGCGTGATCTGCCGATTCCGGGACGGGAACTGGATGGCGTCCATTTCGCAATGGATTTCCTGACCGAAAATACGAAACACCTGCTCGATACCTCTTTCGACGGATCGCTCCCGACCATCCACGCCAGAGACAAGGACGTGGTCGTCATCGGTGGTGGTGACACCGGAACCGACTGCGTGGGAACCTCCATTCGCCATGGATGCAGGAGCGTCACCCAGCTTGAGATTCTGCCTCGTCCGCCCGATGAGCGCCAGGTCGACAATCCATGGCCGGAATGGCCAAAGATCCACCGCATGGACTATGGTCAGGAGGAAGCCAAAGCCCTCCAGGGGGAGGACCCGCGTCAGTATCTGGTCATGACCGAACGATTCATAGATGATGGAAATGGCAACCTGGCCGGCCTGGAGATTATCGAAATCGAGTGGGGCAAGGATGATCAGGGCCGCTTCGTTCCGACCAAAAAGGAGGATACCCGCCGCACCATTCCCGCCCAACTTGTGACCCTGGCCATGGGCTTTCTCGGACCTGAACAGGTTGTCGCGGAGCAACTCGGGCTCGAAACAGACCCGGGAACCAATCTCAAGGCAGAACACGGCTCGTTCGAGACCAACGTCGAAGGCGTCTTTGCCGCCGGCGACTGTCGGCGCGGCCAGAGCCTGGTCGTATGGGCAATAAACGAGGGTCGAGGTGCGGCACGCGAGGTTGACCGCTACTTGATGGGCACGACATATCTGCCGTGATCCACGGCGGATTTGAAGTTTGAAGGCAGAAAGGGGGGGGGCAGCCCAGCTCACCTATGATTCGCTCCAGCAGGGTGTAACTGTCTGGTTACCTCACCGCCGTCCGTCCTCTGTCCTCCGACTTCTCCCCCCCCTCTTTGTGATCTTGGGCTCTGTTTTGAATGTATCGCTATGCTCGGTACATCGTTTTGCTCGTTGAGGTGTCACTTCGTTCGGTAGTGGTCATGCATGCCGTGGCGTAACGATCTGGTGAAGCCTCTGGTCGTCTTCGACTCGGTAGCGTCCTTCTGCGCGCCCTCCGAAGCCTTGTGCGAAGGACGGGTTCAAAACAAATCCTGAAGAATCAACCAGAGCCCTCATCTCACCCTCATCCTAATCCTTCACCCTCTCCCCCCTTCGTTACCTTCGCGTCCTTCTGTTCAAAACTAACCTGAAGAATCAACCAGAGCCCTCATCTCACCCTCATCCTCCAGGTCTCCGCCAAAGTCCAGCAGGCCCCATGCGATCTTTCAGAATTGTTCCATCCGAACTTGCGATCTCACCAGTACCGGATCAACTTCCCCGCGAATTCCAACTTCCCCGCTCCGACCCCAACCAAAGGATTCAACATGGCTTACGTTGTCACCGGACTATGCATCGACTGCAAATACACCAGCTGCGCCACAGTCTGCCCCGTGGAAGCGTTCCACGAAGCCCCCGACCGCCTCTACATCAATGCAGATACCTGCATCGACTGTAACGCCTGTGTGCCGGAATGCCCGGTCGATGCGATATTTCCGGATTACGACGTCCCTGACGAATGGAGTGAGTTCACCGAACTCAATGCAAGCGAGGCGGAAAAATACCCCGTCATCGTCGAGGCAAAAGACGCACTCAAGGGTCCAAAATGCGTCGACCCGAACGCGGCCTGATCTCTCGCTGGTCGACCAACAGACCGTTTGACGGTGCGCTCGGCATAGGCCGGAACCACCCACTACCGCCCCGTTCTTACATCAGCCTTCTTACTTCTTACTTTTGCCTTAAAACTTCTTCCTTCAGCGTTACTTCTTACTTCTGCATTCTAACTTCAAACTTCTAACTCCCCCTCCTCCCCCCGCGGCATACTTGTCGCTCGACATCGACCGACGCGACCGGGAATCTTTTTCCGTGCCGCGCACTTCCAGGATCCTGCTGTTCCTACTGACCGGCGCCGTCCTCAGCGGAGGTGCGGCGTATTCCGGCTATGCGCAGCAGGAGGTGGCTCCGACAACCGGCCTCGAACTCACCGCCGATTCCGGGTTTCGATACGACGATAAGACGGGCGATCTCATCGCGACGGAAAACGCACGCCTCAGCTACGACGGATGGCTCCTGACAGCCAACGAAATCCGCTACAACGAAACCACCGGAGAAGCCATGGCATCAGGCGATGTCGTCATCATGAAGGATGCCTACCGCCTGGTCGCCGACAGCGTCCGCTATTGGCCCCGTGAAAAGCGGGCGGAGCTGACCCGTTTCCGCCTCGGGCAGCCACCCGTTCACGTGGCCGGCGATCACGCCGAAGGCGGGATCGACTCCCTGACCATGGAGAACGCGGCGGTCTACTATGGAGAACCCGACAAACTCGCACCGAGGGCCACGGCGGACGAGATTCGCTATTTCAAGGATGACCGGATTGAGGCCGACCGCCTGATCGTACGTCTGGGCGTTGTGCCCGTGTTTTTCGCACCCGGAATATCGGGGGATGTCGAACTCGGTGACTATTACCTGGAAGCCAGTCTTGGTTATAGCTCCGAACTTGGGGCATTTGCCGGGATCGGGATCGCGGTGGGTGTCGGGCACGATATCGACCTGGGAGGGTCACTCGAATACTTCAGCAAACGTGGTCTACTTTGGGGTCCGATCGTCCGCTATCGTCCTCGGAAGAACGAGAACTGGCCGACGGGTGATTTTCGCTTCAATACGATCAACGATGGAGGCGATCGCGGAGTGGACGCCCTGGGTCAGCCGATCGACGCCCGACGGTATATCGGCGAGTGGAAGCACCTGCAGGAACTTGGCACCCGAACATCGCTCACCATCCTGGGCAATGTATGGTCCGATTCGGAAGTGACCCGCGATTTCAGGCAGTCGCTCTTCGATGAGTCGCAGCAACCCGACAACTACCTCGAGGCCGCCTACCGGGGCAGCAACTACATCGTAAGCCTCCTCGGCCGGTTCGACCCCAACGATTTCTATCCGGTCACGGAACGCCTGCCCGAGGTCAGATTTGACCTGATGCCGACCAATCTCGGATACGATTTCCTCCATGAAGTGCAACTCAGCGCCGCCAAGCTCGAAACCACCGACCACTCTGATGACACGCATCTGAAAAGCGATCGGTTTGACGCCTACTATGGGATTTCGCGGGCGATCGTACCGAATAAATGGCTCACCCTGACTCCCGTCGCCGGCGGCCGGGTGACCCACTACGACAAGACGGTCAATAATAGCGGTGGCTATACCCGCTGGCTGGGCGAGATCGGATTCGACGCCGATATCAAGAGCTTCGCCAACTTTGATTTTGAAGACAAAGTCTGGGACCTGAACGGCCTTCGACATCTCATGGATACAAAGATCCAGTACCGCTACATCCCGGAGGCGGGCAAAGGGAAGCCGGTTATTCCCGTCATCGATCGCGAAGTATTCAGCACCGCGTTACAACCGATGACCCTGGCCGAGATACGTCCCACCCTGGACGACCTTTACGAGACGAACACCCTCCGGATCGGTTTCGACAATATCCTCCAGACCCGACATGAGGAATATGGGTCGCGCGATCTGGTGAACCTCTACCTGGCCGGCGACATCCAGTTCTCCAAACGACCGGGTGACGACGACTTCTCCTCCATCTACGCCTTCCTCGGCCTGACCCCGGCCCCCTGGCTTCAATGCAAATTTTTCACCCGGCTCAATCCGAATCAGAATTTCAGAGTGGAGGAACTGAATACTGAAGTCTGGCTGATCGATCAGGAATATTGGCGACTTGGCATCGGCACCGAGTTCCTCAAACACCAGTTCCAGCAATACACGCTCAATGCCAGCTACCGGATCAACGATACCTTTTCGGTCCAAGGGAATATCCGATACGACGCCAAGACCAGCATCCTGAACGAGCTCTCCGTGCGCATCGCCCAGAATATCCGCAATCTCTGGGTCGTGGAATACGGTTTCACCGTCTACGATGGGCCACGCCGCGTCAGCGGAAACCGCGTGGAATTCGGCATTCAATTTCTTGGATTTTAGAATTCCATCCGGTCATGGTGATTAAGAACCATCGTCTACGGCGTCAGCTGGACCTCGCCTTCGGCATGCTCGATGCCCTTGAACCTGACTTGAAACCGGGAGTCGACTTCGCAGCATGTATACAGGCGGAAATCCGCAAAGTCCGCGGCGCCGGCTCGCGGGATCGACGTTTCTATCGCGAGATCGTCTATACTTGGCTGCGCTACCGTGAGTGGATCGACCCGTTTCGAAAAGCAGACCTTCAGATTGCAGCCGTCCTCCTGGTCTACCTGGCTGGTGAGACGAGGGAATCGCTACCGGCGAAAGCCGAGCTTCCCCACCCCCTCCGTGATTCGGTCCGGGCAAGTGGGGTTGACGCCGCAAGTCTCCTCACTTCGTTCATTCCGGATACCAGGTTTGCGATCGAAGCACTCGTGCCGGACTGGCTGCCCCGGGAGTTTCCCGTTGGTGCAGATAACACCCCCCACACCCTGGATCGCCCTCCCATCTGGATTCGAACCGCTCAGGATCGTGTGGATGAGACCAGGGCGTCGCTTGAAGCGCTCGGAATCGATGTTTCCGCCCAGTCTGATATCCCCGGAGCCCTGTCTGTTCCTGCCGATACAAATCTCGAGGGCACCGATGCGTTCAGGGCAGGCTGTTTCGAAATCCAGGACATAGGTTCCCAGGCGATCCTTCACCAGGTCAACCCGACCGGGGGTGAACACTGGTTCGATGCCTGTGCCGGGGCTGGTGGAAAATCCCTGCAACTCGCCGGGCGGGTCGGGGGCTCTGGACATGTCACCGCCACCGATACACGGTCCAGCGCTCTCAAGAGGCTCCGCGCCCGGGCCAGGAAGGCGGGACACGGCAATCTCATCATCCTTGAACCCCGCAATGCCGAAGCGGCTGACATGCTCTATGATGGTGTCCTCGTCGACGCACCTTGCTCGGGTTCGGGAACCTGGCGCCGCCGCCCATTCCTGCGTCACCAGACCAACCTCGACGTCATCCGGCAATACGCCCGGATGCAGCAGAGAATCCTCACCCGGTCCGCCGGTCGCGTAAGACCGGGTGGACGATTGGTTTACGTGACCTGCTCCCTCTGCCGGACTGAGAACGAGGAAGTCATTGTGGCCTTCCTGGAACGCCACAATGACTTCCAGCCCGAGCCAATCCCAAACCGTCTGAACCTCACGGAGATAGCCCCGGGACGATTCCTGATCCTCCCTGAACGCCTCAACGGCGACGCCTTCTACCTGGCCACCCTCCGCCGGAAGTAACGGATACCGATGGAGCGAAGTGCAAAAAGACACGACATTCCCCTTCCACTTCTCCGCACAAGGCTCTTAAGTCTTCACTTCCGCCTACTGCCTACTGCCTACTGCCTACTGCCTACTGCCTTCAGACTTCTTACATCCCCTCTTACTTCTTACTTCTTACTTCAAACTTCTTACTTCTTCCCCCCCCCCCCTTGCTTACCGAATCGGATCATCGCATCAAACTCAGGGTCTTTGAGGGCCCTCTCGACCTCCTTCTCTTTCTGATTCGAAAGACGGAGATCGACGTCTACGATATCCCGATCGAACAAGTCCTCAAGCAGTACCTCGAGGTGCTCTTCACCATGGAGCAACTCAACCTCGAAGTTGCCGGCGAGTTTTTTGTCATGGCGGCCTCATTGATGGAGATCAAAAGCCGCCTTCTGCTGCCCAAACAGGATCAGGCGGTTGATCCGAATGCCGACGAAGATGAGTCCGACCCTAGGTGGGACCTTGTTCATCAGCTTCTCGACTACAGAAAGTTTCGGGATGCCGCCGGACAGCTCGACGGTCTGGTCAAGTCCGAGCAAAACCGGATTGGCCGCGAGGGCTCACGCAGTTGGACCCCGATCGAGGAACGTCCGCTCGCACCAGTCGATAGGCTCGATGTCTGGAACTCTTTCAACCTCGTCCTGCGCCGCCTGGCGGAAAAACTCGTCATAGGTGATATCTCCGACGATCGAACCACCGTCGTCGATCAGATGGAGATGATTATCGAGCGAGCCGACCGGGATAAGGTTTTCACTTTCTCCAGCCTGCTGCCCGAGCACACCACCCTCCGAACCCTTGTAGTCACCTTCCTCGCCGTCCTTGAGCTCGTGCGTATGGAACGGATTTCGATTACACAAAACGCTGCCTTTACCGATATCCACTGCCGAAGCCGCATTTTAGAGAACGGACTTGAACCGACCGAACCTTGACCCACATTAGGCGCAGTGAGTGAAAAGCAGGATAAGCGCGCCCATCTCCTGGGCGTGGGACTGGACAATGCCGATGGCCATAAACGGGTCACCGTCGCTGAAGAGTTCTCAATTGTCGGCGGTTCGTCCGAAACTCATGATCGCATGACCGAGACCGTCATGAAAACGTTTGAAGAGCTCAGGAGCCGCGGCAAATCACTGGCCCAGGTCAATCGGGACGAACTTGGCGAGATCCTCGATCAATCTTCACCAAAGTGACTTGCCCCGTTTTCGTTGCCCTGCATTCTTGACATACGGACCATCAGGTATCCCTTTTCCTGTTTCATACATAGACCTTTCTCAGATCACAATTTCATCCCATTCAATATGTCCGAAAATATCCAACACCTCACTTCCGATAATTTCAAAAGTACGGTCGATTCTTCCACCGTCCCCCTGCTGGTCGATTTCTGGGCCCCTTGGTGTGGACCCTGCAAAGCCATCACGCCCATTCTCGAAGAGTTGGCCGGGGAAATGGCCGGGAAACTGAGCATTGCAAAAGTCGACGTCGATGAGAACGGCGAGGTCGCCGCCCAATTCAACGTCCGCGCCATTCCGACCCTCATACTCTTCAAGAATGGCCAGGTCGCCGAGCAGTTCGTTGGACTCGTCGGAAAATCCGATCTGAAAACCAAGATCGAACAACATCTTGGATAGGAGTTGGGGGCCAGTGGCTGGAAGCCAGGGGCCAGGCTTTAGGCGTCAGGCTGGAAGCATATCCAGTAGCTTATTGTAGCAAGGGGCGTGCCCTGCCTGCCACGGCGTAGCGGAGCGTAGACGGGCGTGCGCCCCTTTTCGCGTACAGACCAACCGCAACCAGCCCACATTCTCCGTACCCCGCACCGTCCACCCTTCGACTTATGACACCGCCGTCCGTCCTCTGTCCTCCGGCTTCTTCCCCCCTTCGTTACCTTCGCGTCCTTCTGTTCAAAACAAACCCGAAGAATCAACCAGAACCCCAATCCTCATCTCATACTCTCCCCCATCCATTCTTCCATCCATCCCCTCTTCCTCACAACAACACGCCAACCGAAAGCAGCACCCCGTAGACAAGAAGAATTCCGGCGCTTGTCGCGAGCAACCCATTCAACTCATCCGCTGATCGCTCAGGACTGAGTCGCCGGACCGCCCTGACCCCCAGAGGGATCGCCAGCAACGGCAATGCCATCCAGCCCGCATTCCTGAACCAGGCCAGCCCGAGGGGAACGAAAAAGGCTACCGCCAGCGACACGATATATTGTCGCCGGGCAAACCTCCGACCGAACCGCACAACGAGTGTCCGCTTTCCCGCCCGCGCGTCGGCCTCCACATCCCGATAATTGTTAACCACCAGAATATTCGTGGCGAGCAGCCCGATCGGAATTGCGGCCACCAGGACTTCGCCTGATACGATGCCGGACATCACGTAATAAGTCCCACCCACAGCCACCAATCCGAAGAATACCAGAACGAAGAGGTCGCCCAGACCCCGATAGGCCAAGGGGAAAGGACCACCGGTATAGGCAAACCCGAAGAGGATACTGGCAATACCCACAACCAATAATTCCGGACCTCGATAGGCGACCAGGACCAGGCCGACCAAAAAGGCAGCCAGGAATACGGCAACGGTGCCGGCCACCATCGCCCTCGGCGAAACCATTCCCGAGGCCACCGCCCGACGGGGGCCCAGACGGTCTTCCCGGTCCGCGCCTCGTAGAAAGTCAAACGCATCGTTGGCGTAGTTGGTCCCCACCTGCACCAGGAGTGCAAATGCCAGGCAGATGACACCCCCCGGACCGTGAAAGAACCCGTCACGCCAGGCGAATGCCGCACCCACCAGAACCGGAATGACCGCGGCCGGAAGCGTCTTCGGCCGCGCCGCCAGTATCCACGGTTTGAGACCGCGTCCCAATTTACGAATCATCATCTGCAATTCACCGTGCCAGACAGATGTTTGCACTTCTGCCTTCTTACTTCAAACTTCTAACTTCCCAAAATCATCCCCGCCGCCACCGTGTTGTGCGTAAACTCGTCGATGAGCACGATACTCCCCGTCTGCCGGTTGCGGCGGTACTCATCGAAAAACAACGGTTGCGTCGTTCGGATCTGGATACGCGCAATATCGTTCAGACCGATTTCGGGTTCATCCTCGATCTTGTGCAGGGTATTGATGTTCACCTTGTAGCGCACGTTCTTCACCAGGCACTTGGCATCCCGCGTCGTGTGTCGGATGATGAATTTCTGGCGCGTCTGCAGAGGCTTCTCAGAGAACCAGCAGATCATCACTTCCAAGTCCTGTGAAACAGTCGGCTGATTGTTCGGTTTGGCCAGCATGTCGCCCCGACTGACGTCGATCTCATCCTCCAGCGTGATCGCCACCGACATGGGCGAAAAGGCCTCGTCCACCGGGCCGTCAAAGGTGTGAATCTCCTTGATTTTGGACGTAAACCCGGAGGGCAAGGATATCACCTCGTCTCCCGGCTTGAAAACACCTCCGGCCACCCGACCGGCGAATCCACGAAAATCGTGGTGTTCATTCGTGTGGGGACGAATCACCCACTGAACAGGGAAACGGGAATCCACGTGATTGGCATCGCTGCCGATATAGGCCGTCTCCAGGGTAAAGAGCAACGGGGCGCCCTGGAACCACGGCATCTTGTCCGACTTGTCGACCACGTTGTCGCCGAGCAGGGCGCTGATCGGAATGAATTTGATGTCTGCAACCTCGAGGCGGGAAGCGAACTGCTTGAAATCGTTCACGATCTCGTTGAAGACCTCCTCCTTGTAGTCCACCAGATCCATCTTGTTCACGCATACGATCAGATGCTGGATGTGGAGCAGCGAAGCGATGAAGGAGTGTCGGCAGGTTTGCTCGATCACTCCCTTGCGCGCGTCGATCAGGATAATGGCCAGATCCGCGGTTGACGCCCCGGTCACCATATTGCGGGTGTACTGGATATGGCCCGGTGTGTCTGCGATGATGAATTTCCGACGTGGCGTCGCGAAATACCGGTAGGCCACATCAATGGTGATCCCCTGCTCGCGTTCGGCCCGGAGCCCATCGGTCAGCAGGGCAAGATTCACCTGGCCCTCGCCCATCAATTCACTGCTCTTTTCGATCGCCTCAAGTTGATCCTCAAAGATCGCTTTGGAATCATAGAGCAATCGCCCGATCAGCGTGCTCTTGCCGTCGTCGACGCTTCCCGCGGTCGTAAACCGCATCAGGTCCATATCGAGGTATTTGGTGTCAGTTGTCATTCAAGAAGTTTGTTGTCCGAAATTCCGCTGCTTTCATTTCTGTCCCATCGTCATCTGTCCACTGACCTCTACTTC
>QNAI01000075.1 GCA_003641745.1 Verrucomicrobiota bacterium
CAACAAGGCGGGTTCGGGCGAATATAGCGGGCTATCTGAGCCGGAATCCAACACCGTTGCCCGCCGAAAAGACCAGCAGATTTTGTGAGTTATTTTGTTACGGTCCCATAGCATTACGTGCTTCTTTTCTTTCCCTATCCGTCCCAAACAGTAACCTGAAATCTCCGTGCCGCAGCACCTTCTCTGCGTGGATCCAGATATCAGGTGAAAACGGGCAAGCTGATCATTCTGGCGAAGTTCGCCGCAACCGCGATTGGAGTACTGATCGCGACCTTGGTATGGGTCCGTATGGTCGGGCTCGATCCCAACCAGGAAACACGCACCTATCCGCCGGAGGAGGTTGAGTCCGTTCAGCGATCCCGCAGCATCCTGATGGGAGACGACGATCAGCCGGTTTTCTACCGCAATGTCGATTACTCGAAGATCTCAGGATCCCGGTGGGAACCAAAGAGGGAACCGCCTATCCTGGCTGAACTGGTAAGAGAGGGGAAACTTCCTCCCGTGCGCGTCAGGACCGGCGACGAACCAGCCGTCCTTGAGGGCGCCGAAGGGATTGGTCGCTACGGGGGCACCTGGAACATGGCGACAAAGACCCGGATGTTTATCTGGGAGGAAATGAGCCGACTTTTCGGAGCGGAGACTCTCGTGCGGTGGTCGCCCCTCGGCTATCCGATCGTGCCGCATGTGGCCAGAAGCTGGGTGGCCTCCGGCGACAGCAAGACCTGGACCTTCCAACTGCGAAAGGGAATGAGATGGTCCGACGGACATCCATTCACGGCTCACGACATCTATTACTGGTGGAAACACGAGTTTGTCTACGGTCTCGAGAACGGCGTTCGGATGGAGGAAAATACAGACAAGATCATTCGCCACGGTGATCGTTTCGGTCGGGTGAGGGTCATCGACAAATCCACAGTCGAATTCCAATTCGATACGCCAAACCCGTTTTTCCTGGAAAAGCTGGCCAGCACCTACATGCAGTCGATCTGTTTTCCCCGTCATTACCTCGAGCAATACCACCCTGAACTAGGGGATCAGGAACTGATCGAGACCACGATGAAACGGCGCGGCTTCGTCAACCGGTCACAGCTGTATATGGAGATGAAAAACGAGAACAACCCGTTGTGTCCTCGGCTCACTCCATGGATTAACAGAACGTATAAACCGAATCCCCCCTACTCGTTTGTGCGAAATCCGTATTACTGGGCGGTCGACATTAAGGGCAATCAATTGCCCTATATCGACCAGGTCACGATGGAGATCCAAACAAAGGAACTCATCGCCATCGATACAGCCGCCGGTGGTTACCCGGCTTCCTTCAAGTGGTTGGACTTCTCTGACTACTCAATCTATATGAAGGGCAGGAGCACCTACGGGTATGAAGTCCAGCACTGGTATCCCGCCTTCAGGAGCATCTGGACGATCTGGCCCAACCTGAATCGACGGGTCGACCCCGGGGACGAAATCAGCCGCATGAAAGCGGAATTGCTCAACACGAAAGAGTTCATCCAGGCGCTCTCCCTCGCCATCAATCGAACCGCCATCATTAAGGCGGAATTCAACGGCATCGGCGAACCGGCTCAACTCTCCCCGGGCCGCGAATCGCCCTATTTCTCTGAACGCCTCCATACGAGTTTCGTAGACTACGACCCGGACCGGGCCGAAAGGATGCTGGACAGCATCGGTTTGACCAACCGGGACGGTGCGGGCTACCGGACGTTTGGAAACGGAGATCGAATGCTCTGGTTTGTCACCGTATCGGATGGGACCAATCCCGGGCCGCTGCAATTCGTGATCGACGACTGGAAAAGGGTCGGAATACGCGCCCTGCCCAAATTGCAGTCATCCGGTTTGGTTCTGCTCGAATTCATAACCCGGAAACAGGATTTCTACGTCGGCGGCGACATGTCGGGGTTCATACCCGTAATCGAACCCAAATCCTATGTGCCGGTCGGTGGCGGAACACCTTTTGCCACCGCCTACGGAACGTGGTACGAATTCAAGATCTCCGAATTCGCAACCAGCGATCGAGTGGCCTACCCTCCCCCTCCGGGTCATCCCCTGGGCCGGGCCCAGGATCTTTACGACGCTGCCATGCAGGCGCCGACCAAGGAGGCCGGCCGGCAACAGTTTCAGGAGATCATGGATATCGCGGCGGAAAATCTCTGGGGTATCACGATCGCCACGCCGCCACCCCAGATTGCCGTCATCCGGAACGATTTCAGGAACGTTCCCAAAAAGGCAATCTACGGCTCGGTTTTCCGCACCCCGGTCAATCTCGCTTCCGAGACCTTCTTCTTCGAGGACTACCAGGCCTCGCCCGGGAATTTTGATGCCATCCGGGATGAGATCGAAACGGTCACCCCACCACCGGATTCCATCGGGTTGGTCGAATCTTCGCCGGATGCACGATTCACTCCCATCGGACGATTGTTGAAGTTTCTCTTCGCCGGAATTGCCGTCGCCGCAGTCGTCCTGATCGGGGCGAAACATCCCTACGTGGGACGGCGCCTGCTGCTTTTCATCCCCATGCTCCTGGTCATCTCGGTGATCACGTTTGTCATCGTTCAGGCTCCCCCGGGCAATGTGATCGAGACCCGCCTGATGAACCTGGACGAAAGCACTTCGCCGGGCAATGCGAAGGAAATTGAGCAGATCCGGGAATACTTCCATCTCGATGACCCCTTTGTCATCCAATACGCCAGATGGATGGGGTTCTATTGGTTCTTCACCTTCAGCGAAGCCGACAAGGGTCTCATCCAGGGGGACTTGGGATTCTCACTCGACGATCCACGGAGACCACAACCGGTCAACCGGATCGTGGGTGACCGCATCGTCCTCACCTTCCTGATCTCTCTGGGCACCGTCCTCTTCACCTGGGCCCTGGCCCTCCCGATCGGCATCTACTCCGCGGTCAGGCAGTATTCATTCGGCGACTACACTTTGACCCTGCTTTCATTCATCGGCATGAGCATACCCGGGTTTCTCCTCGCCCTGATCCTGATCTACTGGGGCGGTGTGTTCTTCGACGTCAACCTGACCGGTTTGTTTTCCCCCGAATACGAAGCGCAGCCCGAATGGACCTGGGGCAAGGTCGGAGACCTTCTGACTCATATCTGGATACCGCTGGTCGTGCTCGGGATCGGTGGAACGGCCGGGATGATCCGAGTAATGCGTGGAAACCTGCTGGACGAGTTGAGCAAACCCTACGTCACCACGGCCAGGGCCAAGGGGGTCAGGCCGGTCAAGCTTCTGCTCAAATACCCGGTGCGCATTGCCATCAACCCGTTTGTCTCGACCATCGGCAGCCTGTTTCCGGGCCTGGTGTCCGGAGGAGCCATCGTCGCCGTGGTTCTGGGCCTTCCCACCGTGGGCCCCCTGCTCTTGAGCGCCCTGCTGGCCGAGGACATCTACCTGGCGGGATCGATGCTGGTCGTTCTCAGCCTGCTGGGCATTGCCGGAACCCTCTTCAGCGATCTCCTGCTGATGGCGCTGGACCCTCGAATTCGAATGGAAGGCGGCAAACGATGAAGGACGCTCCGCACAATCATCGGCCGCCCGATGTCCGGCCCGAAGGCGGAACCGGCCACGATGGTGACGGACTCGATACAGGCAGTCTGTCCCAGGCACAGTTGATCCGACAGCGATTTGCCAGGCACCGGGTTGGCCAGGCGTCGCTCTATCTGCTGGTGCTCGTCTACTTCGTGGCACTGGTTGCCGATTTTTTCGCTCCCTACGACCCCAACCGCAGGGATCTGGATTTTATCTACGCGCCGCCCCAACTTCCCAAGTTCAGCCTTACCCACGGTTTCCATGCCTGGGGGATCAAGAACCACATCGATCCGATCACCCTGGAAAAATACTATACCTTTGAGCGGGAGACGATCGTTCCCCTCGGATTTCTAGCCCGGGGCCATGAATCAAAACTGTGGGGGCTCATTCCATTCGATCGCCACTTCTTCGGAGCCCGCGGCCAATCGGACCGCGAAGCGCCACCTTTTTTTCTGCTCGGAACTGACAGGTACGGAAGGGATATCCTGAGTCGCGTGATCTATGGATCCCGGATCAGCCTGTCCATCGGGCTGATTTCCATTCTGGTAACAATTGTGCTGGGCCTGACCATCGGCGGGGTGTCCGGCTATCTGAGCGGCTGGGTCGACAACTTCATTCAAAGGATGATGGAGATCATCAGCGCGTTTCCGCAACTTCCCCTCTGGCTCGCCCTCGGCGCGATCATGCCGCGCGATTGGTCAGGCCTCACGGTCTATTTCGCAATCACCATCGTTCTCAGCCTGCTCGGATGGATCAGCCTGGCTCGGGTGGTGAGAGGCAGGATCCTTTCCCTGCGGGAAGAGGACTATGCCGTCTCCGCCCTCCTGATGGGCGCGAGCCATACCCGGATAATCTTCCGTCACCTTCTGCCCGGACTGACCAGCCATATCATCGTCGTCATCACCCTCGCCATCCCCGGTAT
Organism: Verrucomicrobiota bacterium; assembly: GCA_003641745.1. Taxonomy (GTDB): domain Bacteria; phylum Verrucomicrobiota; class Verrucomicrobiia; order Opitutales; family Opitutaceae; genus B12-G4. The sequence continues at coordinate 4,475 of QNAI01000075.1, forward strand.
GATCCTGGGAGAAACATCACTCAGTTTTCTCGGGCTGGGCCTGAGACCTCCCATGGTGAGTTGGGGCGTCATGCTGCAGGATTGCATGAACATCCAGGTCCTGGCCAGCTACCCTTGGATTCTGGCCCCTGCCATCGCCATCATCATAACCGTCCTGAGCTTCAATTTCCTTGGTGATGCCCTCAGGGATGCCGCCGATCCCTATTCATCGCATTAGGTCGGATCGAAGGGGACAAACAGCTGCCCAGATCAGGACGGCCTTGCTGAGGCAAGTTTGGCTCTCAGCCATCGTGGAAGGACTCCCTCACGGAGAATTCACCGAGAGTTTCGAGATCCACTTTTCGGTACCATCCGGGCCCGTCGGTAATGATCCGGTCCAGTTGATCCCGGTGGCCAAGGCGACGCACAGCCGCCCACTCGCTGATCCGATGCGGGCGCCGTTCACCGTCCCAGAGGCAGAAACCGTCCGCCCCGGCTTCATAATACTCCCTGGCCAGTTGCGCATACATCTCGGCCGGTTGCGTCCGCGGCATGAGGTCCGGCCAGATATGAACCCGGTCGCCGGCCAATTCCCGCCACTTTCTCACCAGGTCCAGACTGATCTTCGGGGAAGGCATCAGGTAGTCGACCAGTTTTTCTTCGATCCATCCCTCGATATCGCAATTGTATCGGATCGGATGATACGGCCCACGGTCCTTGTCATATTTGTGGGGCGCGCCATAAAACGTTATCGCGAGCTCACGATCAGGCGCTTCGTCCAGGAGGGCACGGACCTCCCTGATGAACTGGGTCGTGAATTCGGCCTGGACCGCCAGGTAGCGCGGGTCTGACTCCGGCAGGTCGCGCGGATCCTCGCCATACTGTTTCTCGAATGCCTTCACCACCGGTTCCTCGTACATGACGAAGGGATTGGCGCGATTGAGGTGAAGCTGGATGCCGTCGATTCCGTATTCCAGTGTCTCCCGAAACAACGAAAGCCAGAAATCCCTCACCTCCGGGTAGGCAAGGCTCAGACCCGTCGTCGGCCTTCCCTTCCGGTCCTTCTTTGCAAACTGTGGTCGCTCGAGGTAGTGTTTCGCGCGTGCGATGGGAGCGCGGTTCATCGGATACTGCACGCTTATCATCCGCATGCTCACAAACATCTTCAGCCCGTTGTCATGGCAGAGCCGGGTGAAAATCTCGACCGGGTCAATCCAGTCCTCTTCCCATTCATCCGCCTCGGTTCCGAGGTATCCGACCTTCGTCCGATAGCTGGCATAGCTGCCTCGCAAAGCCTCGAAAACAAGGATGCCGAAGTCGGAATCGAGCAGCGGAACCATCTCGTCGCGGAACCAGTCTTCGCTCGTGGGATGGTAAGTGTAGGTCCCGGCAGTATGGCCGGTCAGCTGACCGGTGCAGAAAAGTTGTGCCAGGTTCCTGGTCGCCGCCGTCGGTTTCTCCTGATCCCAGGCATGGATCTCCTCATCAGAAAGGGGAACCAGCCTGACGTAGGACAGGTTGGAAAACCCCAGGTGCTCAGGCCGGTTGTAGGGTTGGGAGGGCTGACGGAAAACCAGGGATTTCCCCGTGAGATCCTCGGTCTTCCAATAGGCTTCCTGGATGGATTTGTAGATCTCGTTTACCAGACCCATCTTCGACGGGATATGGCCCGCATGTTGTCTCATGTTCTCCGCCCCAACCCGTGAGTAGCCGAAATCTCCGTCGAGTTTGACCGCAAGTTCGCCATAGGAGGACCAGCCCACATCCTGGGGCTTGGTATAGTTGATCCCCAGAAAAATCCGGTGCGGACCGGTCACGTCGAGCGGCAGGGTCAGTTCGCCGCTGTCGTGGGAGCCAAAGGCGGATGCCATGATGCCTCTGACCCCGTCCTCCGTCTCGTATCCAATCAATTGCCAACAACCGTCCTTGAAATCTTTCGTGAGCCTGTCCCGCGGTGTGCACTCGGACATATCTGACCGGGTGATCGAGTGAGTGGAATCTGACATCGTGTGGAGTTCCTTCTTTTTTCAGACCATCTGCGTGCTAAGGGGCCGTCTTAAGAATCCCCCAAAGAAGTGTTTCTAGGGGAAAATGACATTTTCGATGACACCGCGAATTTCCAGCGGCGAATCAAAGGTGCTGAGATCAATCGGTTGTTGAATGTTCCCGTAATCAATCCGGGTCAGGTTCAACTCTTCATTGATGCTGCGAAATCCGTAATCGACGAACTTCCGTTGTGCTTCATCGCTCCACAGAAATGTTATGAATTCATCCACCAGATCCATCTGGCCTGATTCCACGTTCCTCCTGATTGCCCGGACAACAGGTTCCGAAAAAATCGTCGTCTTCGGGTATATCAACTCTCCGGGAATCTGCGGTCTCTTGGGATTTCTCAACAGATTTGATTCATAGGTGATGAGGACGTCGCCGACTCCTTCCAGGAATGCCTCACGTTCATCCCGTGCATTCGCAGGCTCTTCAATCACGTTGCTCCAGATCTTGTGCAGCTCTTCATAGGCTTCTGATTCGTCGGCGCCCGCGTGGATCAAAGAACCAAATATGCCGAGTATCCCCAGTTGCCCGGCGCCCGATGTATGGGGATCGGGGTAGGCAATATCAATCCCTGGTTTACCCAGATCCATGAAATCATGCACACCCTTGGGATTCCCATCAGCAACAAGCATGACGATGGGAGTGCGGTTGATCACACCCTGGAATGGCAGATCCTTTCGGTTCCTGATGAAATGCACACCACGAGACGACAATTGATCTGCGTCAATATTGGATGACAGGACAGCAATTTCCGCCGGAAACTTTGCCACTATCTTCGTCGTGATTGTACCGGAACCAGCGAAGGTGGGAATGAATTCCAATCTCTCACCATGACTCTCTTTCCAATATTCCTGGAAAACGGGGAAAATCGCGTTTTCCATTACTTCCTGCATTCCGGTATAGCAGTAGACGGTAAGGGTTTTCGCCTCGGGTCCGGCGACCATACCTTTGCCAAGCCAGAAAATAACAGAACCGATTACAACAATTATAATGCTCACTATAATACGAGCCTTTCGCAACCCTTCGGGTCCTCTTTCCTCGATCGACCTACTATCTGCAGTTTTCATATGAAGTTCCTCTCTGAGCAGGTTCCAAATTCCGATCGGAAACTCAGCATCAATACGACCAACTAATCGATGACTTGGGATAACCACAAAGGTCCGGGTTTTCAAGGGGAAACCGACGGGGGTTCGAAACCATCGGCTGAGCGCACCATCACCAGGAAGGCATCCGTTTCCTGTATCCATCACGGTTCATATCATCCAAACCGAACCGGACTCGTCTCTGCCTGCGACCTGATTCAGTCGGAGACACTCCTATGAAATGCTGCGTAAGGCAGGAGAGGACCGCGGCCGAGAGCCTGTCGGTTCAGTTTATCCCTCGATGGCCGGTTTGATCGAGGCGTAAAGTCTCTCCTACAAGGAGAAAATTGGGAGAACCTGTCGATCGGAGGTACATCTCTCAGGACCCCCATCATTTTTCGTGTGCCGGAAAACTACAGGGTGCCTGAGCCCGCCGTTTCATTTCGCCGGGCGAGCAACCAGAGCACATCCGAGAGCCGATTCAGGTACTTGAGTCCGAGGGGATTCACGGACTGGTTGGATTCGACCAGGCGCCAGATCCTGCGCTCGGATCGACGGCAGGTCGTCCGAGCCAGGTCAAGGGCCGCCGAATGCAGGCTGGTTCCCGGGGTGGACCAGCCTTCAAAGCGAATATTCTCCTCTTCGAGCCGGGCCACGATACCATCGAGACGCTCCAATTGATCCGGGGTCACTCGTGCGTATTTGGAATCCTCGTAGATCTGGTGATCCTGGTCGTCGACCGCCAGTTCGCCCATCAAACCGACCAACTCGTGCTGGGTCGCTTCAATGATCTCGCTGACCCAGGGATTCGTCGCGGTGGCGCGGACAAAGCCCAAGGCGGCATTCAGCTCATCGACCGTTCCATAGGCATCAACCCGCGGGTGGGTCTTGGCCACCCGCCGACCATACATGAGGGCCGTCGATCCCTCGTCACCGGTTCTTGTGGCGATCGACAAAACTCAGGCTTCGGCTTGAAGTTCCTCCACCATGACTTCCTGCCTCTGACCATTGACGGTCAGAACGAAATGTCGGGCGCCGGGCGCGGCCTGAGGAGCGGGAGCCGGTGTTGGTTCCGGAGGCGCTGTCGTGACCTCGGGAGCCGGAGCCGGCTCGGCAGGCGCGTTCCTGGCCTCATAGTATTTATCCAACTCCTGCGGAAACATGGCCTGGATCACGCAATGCTCGTCGTCGCTGGGGTATCCCTTGTCGGCAAGCTCCTTGCGCAGATTTTCCAGATTGGGCTTCTGCAGGTCGGCCGGGCGGCAGTCGATGGGATCCTGCACGGTGTTCTTGGCCGCCAGATCGCGGACTTCAGTATCGACCGCAGCCGGCGTGCGTCCGTAATAGCCCAGCGCGATCTGCATGGCCTGGGGCGAGAAGTTCTTCCACCGGCCGAACTTCACATTGAGCATGGCCTGCACCCCCACGATCTGCGAGGTCGGGGTCACCAGCGGAATCCACCCGAGTGCCTCACGAACCACGGGAATCTCGGCAAAGACCTCCTCGAAGCGATCCTCCATCTTCTGCTCCTTGAGCTGGTTGCGGAAGTTGCTCAACATCCCACCCGGAACCTGGTAGGTCAGGGCATCGGAATCCACCCGTTCATTGCGGGGATTGGTGAAATCCGACAGCTCTTCGTAGACCGTTTCGAAGTGGATCCGGAGATTCTGCAGTTTCTCCACGTCGTAACTGGGACAGCGCGGATGGTTTTCCAGCAGCGAAAGCATCCGCAGGGTATCGGGCTGCCCGGTTCCGTTGGCAAAGGGCACGATCGAGGTGTCGACGGAGTCGACCCCCGCCTCGATACCCGCCAGGTAGGTCGCCGCACCCAGTCCGGCCGTCTCATGGGTGTGCAATACGACCGGAATCTTCAGGGTCTTTTTCAATCCGGAAATGATCTGACCGGCTATGAAGGGCGGGATAAGGCCGGCCATGTCCTTGACGCACACCGAATCGCACCCCATCTCCTCGATCTCCTTCCCCATCTCGATGAATTTTTCGATCGTATGATACGGACTCGAGGTATAGCAGATCGTCCCTTGGGCATGTTTGCCCGCTTTCTTGGCGGACTGAACCGCCGTCCTCATGTTCCGGGTGTCATTCAACGCATCGAAGATCCGGAAGATATCCATCCCGTGCTTGGCCGACATCATTACGAAGGCCTCGACCACGTCGTCGGGGAAGTTCGCGTATTGAACGATGTTCTGGCCGCGCAACAACATCATATGCGGCGTATTGGGGGTACCTTTCTTCAGCGCATCGAGACGATCGAAGGGAAATTCGCCGAGAAAACGCAACCCGGCGTCAATCGTCGCTCCTCCCCAGGTCTCGAGTGCCCCGAAACCCATGCTGTCCAGTTCGGCTAGAACCGGAAGCATCTGCTCTGTGCGCATTCGGGTCGCCGCCAGCGACTGGTGACCGTCACGCAATACCGTGTTGTTGAAGATTACTGGAGTCTGGGTCATGGTCATATTGATCTCCCGACAGTTAGGCCAATTCCGATCCGGACAACAACCCTAGAACTCATCTGATTGACGAAAACGACGCTGCCAGATGAGTCTATGCCGTTCAAACACACCGGAGGCGTTCGATCTGCACGGTTTTTTTCCCTGCTTCAGACCTGAGAGGTTCAAGGTGGACCGGGCCCAGCAGGCCAGACGGCATGACAGGCCAGGTCGTCGCGTCGAACGGTTCATAGTCCCGGCTGATGAAGTTGATGTCCTCGAAGATTCTCCAATTGACTCCGCGTCGGTCCAGGTCGCGGATTCGGTTGACTGCCAGGTTCGTGACTTCTATCTCCAGCCTGTTCCCGGTCGGGTTGACCTCGTTGAGCGTCGTTCTGTAGGACGGGCCGATCAGCGTCGCAATCTCCACCCCATTCAGTCGCACGCGGGCAGAGGCGTGCACCTCGCCCAGATCGAGCAGCCATCTGCGACCTTGCGCAGGTGCGTCAAATTCGAGGCGGTAAAGCGCCGTGCCGCAGAATCTCTCCGCGGCCAAGCTGATGTCGGTCCACGAAGAAAGCGTGTCCGTCCGGCACGCGGCCGGGAGGTCCGGCCCCCCTTCGATGAATTCGATTCCCCAAATGCCCTGCAATGCGCATGGGGGCCCGCGTGGCTCCAGGTAGGGCCAGGCATCAGCCAGGTCGGTCTTCCCGGTGAATGTTCGCAGTATCCAGGAGGCACCCGCTTCGAGCTGAATACGCACCTCGCGGACGGAGTCCCCGCGCATCTGTGCCAACCCACTCATCCCCGACATCGGATCCATGACTATAACTGTTTCGCAGGCACCCGCCAGCCGCACCCACTCATCGACAGGGTCGCCGCCCTGATTGGCCAAGAAGATGTGATGGCCTGATTCGTGACGCCGCCGGATGAACAGCAGACCGCTGCGATCCGTCAGACCTTCGCGGGTGACCCCGCAGGCTGAAAGGGAGGACTCCAGATCGGTACAGATCTCCACTTCCGCAATCAGGGACTGGAAGCCTCTGCGACGGTTTTCCAAACCTGCCAATCCCGGCACGTCGGTGGGCCCCGGGGAGACGAAAATGACGGTGCCGCCCTGACTGGACAATCGGACCAGTTTCCCGAGCGTCTCGACAGGCATGAACTGACAGGGTGGTACGATGATGGCTCGGTAGCCGGCACCCGACGTAACGATTGCCTGACCGGAGATCGCGGTCTCTTCGATCTGGCGATCCGATATATAGTCAAACCCATACCCACGTCGCCAGAGGTGCCTGACCGTGTCCACTGCGGCAAGGTCCTTCAGCCACCCTCCTTCGATATCGAGTTTCCCGGCCAAGTCACGGTTGGGATCATGAAGGACATCATGAATGGGGAAATAGACGAGCAGGTCGTTGTCGGGTTTTCCACCCTGCAGAATTGACTGACATCGGGTCACATATCCGTTGAGCTGACCGAAGTCGCGCCAGATGCTGTTCTGAGGGTTCAGTTGGGTCGACGCGTAGAAAAGCCAGCCGGGCCATTCGGCCTCTGATGGTGAATAGGCGGTCCCATGGTACACGTGGTGGTTGATTCCCGACACGAAAAGGTTGTCGATCAGGAGTTTCAGGTCGGCCAGTGATACGTGAAAGTGTTCCTTGAGCCAGGTTCCTGTTTCAGACGAAACCAGCGGTTTGCCGGTAACATGGGCCGCGGACGATGCCAGCTTCGACAGGAGCGGCGTATCAGGAGTCACGCTCCTGAAAACTTCCGTCTCCGGAATGTCGGCAGCGGCATAGAGATCCAGGAGATTACCGGGCGACCCATGGGCCTGATTTCGGCTGAGTTGACCGAGTTCATGACACCATTCCGCCCACGGAATGATGAAATCGTTCAGCGCCAGGTCGGCCAGGGTCAGTTGAAAGTCGTATCTGACGCGTGCATTGAGATCCGAATCGCACTGCCCGCCAAGCGCATCCAGAAAGTCGTTCAGGTCATATCCGCGTATCTCGCGGAACCGGTCGAAAAAACCGGAGCAGATGTTCGACTCATACTCCCAGGAATCGTGGAACTGGGCCCTGATTCCAAGGTCACCGAAAATGGGGGTAAAGTGATCAATCACCGCCTGCAGCGAAGCCCTGCTGAACGGATTGAAGGCTCTGCCACCCCCACCCGGCCCCGCCCGTTTGATCCGCTCGCCGGAAGGTGTGCTTTCCGCGACAGGGCCGGTTTCCCCGTCCCTCTCTTCGATACACAGCTTTGCCGATGCAGTCCGGTCAGTGATGAAACTGCCGCCCATGCGCCATCCACTTCCCGGCGGGAGGTCCACTTTCATGCCAAGCCGGTCTGCTTCGGAAATCGTGTATTCGATCAGGCCGTGCCACCGGGGGGACAGGTAGTCGACGTTGTGGCGTTCCCGACCCTTGACCCCGTAGATGCTGGTGATCTCAACCCCGCCCAGACCCGCTTCACGGTAAGTTTCCATGAGTCGCGTGATCGTCTCCTTATCCACATTCGCCCCCAACCACCACCATCTCGTCCATGGGCGGTTCTCCGCTGTGATCTTCGGCCAGATCATTCCAGTGTCCTGTCTCGCAAATGCGCTTGTACAATATGGGGCGTCATGGAAGATCCTGCCCTTCCTTGTACAGGAGGTGCTCCCCCAGTGCCTCCATGATATTTGCGGCCGCCCAGGCATTATAGCTCCACCAGGTGCTCGCCTTGTCCCCGCTGTCTTCATAGGTCTCAATCACCAGCCCGTCACTCGGGCAGAAACGTTCCGATAAGAGACCATAGCGTCCATAGCCCGTCACCTCAGGATAGAGTTCCAGGGTATTCAGCGCCCAGGCCACCCCGTCGTCTGCCCGGTCCCGATAATAGTGATCACCTGTCTTGTCGGCGAGGTAACACAATGCGCGCGTAATGATCAAACCCATGGGGTGTATGTGAGGATTTGATACGGAGGTCACCGATCCGCCGCAGGAATTCCAGTTTGAACCTTTGAGTGGAGGAAATTCAGGTCGGGCCCGATACCCATAACGCCAGAGGCATTCATAATCGGCGCCCGCTCGCAGATCCCCCAGAAACCCGGCCTCTCCGGTGACCTCGTGCATCAACTGAGCCGCCTGTATGAACGCCAGCACCCCTTCCTGATCGATGCTCTTCCAGGTGTCCATCGGTGTACCATGGCAGTTCAGTTCGCGAACCGCCTTTCCATAATAATCCATCGCCTTCCGTCCGGATTCCAGAAAGCGCCGGTCACCACTTACCTGGGCAGCCAGTGGCATGGCCGCCGCAAACCAACAGCCGGCGAAACCATCCCAGTCAACCACTTCCCTTTTCTCGGCACTGAAAAGATAACCGTAGGCCCCATCCTCCCGTTGAAGCCCCATGACCGTATCACAGACCGCACACGCCGTCCGTTCCCAGGATGATCGAGTCTGCCCATCGTGTTTCTTGAGAAAACGGGCCGTCTTCAACAGGTAATAGGCGGCATTCCCGTTGGTGTAGGCACAATGCCGATCGGTGGTATGCGGCATGAATCCCGACCACCAGCCATTGAGTTGCCCTCCTTCAACAATACGACCTCCTTCCCCCGGGACTCCGACCAGGCTTGCCCCCGCAACGTCCGAGAGAAAACCGCTTTTCTCCGACCAGGTCGCCACAATCTCATCGAGTATTCTCTCCGCCGACTTGGGCCAGGAAAGTCGTTCCAGGGCCGCATCGGCCAGAGCGAGGGGATAAGCAAGGACTCCGCCGGCCGTCCAGCCGATCTCCGAAACCGGACGCCATGCCTGAAGTTTCGGATCCGTGGGCACCCGGCAATGCATATTCGAATAGTTCTGAAATTCCTCACTCCAATTGACTTCGATCAGGGCCGTCGCCAACGCTTCGAGAGCTTCACGGGGTCCTCTGTCATGGTCCGGTTTTTCCCGGCCCTTCTTATAAAGGTCCCGGATTACCTGATGAACGAGGCAGCGATCGTTACCCGGGATCAGATACAGGGTTCCGGAAGCGCTTGCCACCCGAAACCTCTGCTCGGTCGCAGGTGCGAACATGGTCTTGTTTACGTAGGTAAGCGGGTCATTTCCATAACCGAGACTCACCCCGACTGCTGCGGGCAGGGCCGCAAAAAGTCCGTTCCGCACAAATCCTTCCGCAACCTCGGAGCTTTCGCTGTATGGATCGATTGAGAGTGCCGCCACTCCTTGACGGCTGCAGATCATCGCCACCGGGTGCGAAGCCCGGTCAGCCCTGAATTCCCAGAGCGGCGCCGCGGCCACATTATCCACTTCTCTTTTGTGAAGCGTCGGGAATTCATCGGGTCGAACCAACGCGTGGTTGTTGTCACCAAAGAGGCAGGCAGGAATCAAGTGAAATGGCTCTTCGGCATCCGGCCAGACCAATTCAATTCGCAGGCGCGTGGGCCTGGGCGCCTTCACGCTCAGCTCAAAGTCAAAACATCCGTCCGCCCGGCCGGAGAAAGTCAACTGAACAGAAATCTCATCATTTTCGGCGGCAACCTGCCCAGGCATCTTTCCAGCCGAAAGATCCAACCTGGCCCAGTCATTCTCCCTCCGATAATCTGCTCCGAGACGCAACCGGCCGCCGCCCAGAGGGAAAGTGAGCTTTCCGCCGTCCACTTGAATCGCAGGAGAGGCGGCAGGATGTTCTTCAGCCATAGGAGTCCGGCGGCGTGGCTCAGATTGTTGATTCATCGATTTCCGTGGCAACGGTGTTGATCATGCAGGCTCTGGTTGAAGGTTCAGGTGCGCGTGCAACAGCAGACTGACCCGGTAGGGCGTGGCCGCCGGACGCGCCGTCTCATAGGCTGAGTTTCAAAGGATGTGCCTGCCTTCGACGGCGCGTCCGGCGGCCACGCCCTACCCTTTCGGAATACAGAAAAACAAGCCATTGCAGCGAATCATTGTGTTCTGGCTTTCTCCTTGGAGCAAGGATCGTGCTTCAGTCTATGCACGGCTACGCCGGGATTTTGAACAGAAGGTCCCTAAGATTCACTAAGCGAAGCGACATGACCACTGTCGAACGAAGTGACACCTCAACGAGCAAAGCGATGTACCGAAGCATAGCGACACATTCATAACAGAGCCCAGGAATCAGGCAATAAAAACTCCGAACTCAAAACATCCAGTTCCTTGGATTCCTTGGGCTCTTGTGGTCATGTCGCGAAACGCTCGGTAGTGTTCTTCTGTTCAAAAGAAAGACCGGAGCCCTCATCGGGCAACCTCCGTTCTCGACACGGACGTACTCGCCAACCCGATGAAACTCCTCGATACTCGCCCACATGCGGATCGCCTGCGCCCAAACCCCGGCCGAACTCGGTCACGTCGACCGGAATCTTGAAACCGTTGACGGCCTGACCCGGCGTGCTGCGGATTCCGGCGCCGACCTCGCGGTTTTTCCTGAGATGATGATCACGGGCTACGGCTCCGGCGAGACCCTGACTCCCCTGGCCATGCCCCTCCCGGGCCCGGTGTCTGAACAGCTTTCCGAACTGGCCAGGGAAACCGGCGTGGCTCTCGCGGTCGGGTTGCCCGAAATCGACCCGCCCACCGGGCATGTATTCAATACGCTTCTGGTCCTGGGGCCCGACGGGGCGGAGATCCTGAGATATCGAAAGGTCCACCTTTGGACGACGGACTGTGGCTGGTCGCGCCCCGGCGACGGTTTTCCGGTCGGGTCGTTCCTGGGATGCAGGATCGGCGGATCGATCTGCTACGATGTCCGCTTCCCCGAGTCGGCCCGGTCTCTGGCCCTGGCCGGCGCCCGCCTCATCCTGGTTTCAACCGCATGGCTCGGACCAGTCGACGAATGGGAACTCGCGGTACGAGCCCGGGCCATGGACAACGGCATCTTCATCGCCGCCTCCGCCCTTCAAGGCCCCGAGTACAACGGTTCGAGTCTGATCGCCGACCCC
>QNAI01000076.1 GCA_003641745.1 Verrucomicrobiota bacterium
GCCACTGCTCCGACGAGTTATATGACCCATTCTCGCAGAGGCCCCAAAGGCCATCCCTGCGGAACACTCTCTCCCTTAACTAAATCTCACCGGCTCCGTGTCCAATGATTGGGGTACACCTCAGGAACGCCTGATCGAATCAGGACTGTTTCACAGTGTCCGAGCGGTTTCCCTGGAAGGAGAAAAGCCTTGCCTTTCGAAATTTAGTGAGGAATTTCCTTTCACTTAAGCCTGAAACGGGGACGTAGCTCAGTTGGAAGAGCACTACAATGGCATTGTAGGGGTCGTCGGTTCGAACCCGATCGTCTCCACCAGGCTACGTTCCGAGCGGAGCGAAGGAATCGAGCCTGTCCCGGCGTAAATGGATCGTTCAGATCCACGAAGCCGGACCCCGGACGTCCGCTCTACTCTACGCCCGGGCAAGCCAGGCATGCCATTCATCTACGTTTATATCCTCAACGATCGTACCGGCAGGCATCACTATGTCGGCGTGACCGACGATTTGAAGGATCGTCTCGGACGTCACAACCGGGGTGAAGTAATCCACACCTCCAAACACCGTCCGTGGAAGATGCAATCGGTGGTCGCGTTTGATTCGCTCCAGAAAGCAACAGCGTTCGAGCGCTACCTTAAGTCCCACGCCGGCCGCGAGTGGGCTAAACGACACCTCTGAGGCTACGTTCCGAGCGGGAGAAGGAATCGAGCCTGTCCCGCCTCCAACTCGTAGACCTTACGGCTCGGAGAGGCGTAAATGGATCGTCCAGATCCACGACTTGTCCCGGCGTAGTGTTCGGAGCCGGAAGCCGGACCCCGGACGTCCGCTCTACTCTACGTGCCGTCGACTTGTCCGCCATAGCTTCACGCAACGGCGGAAGCCAGGCCAACCTTGCCGACCGCATCCGTCTTCAATCGGCGGAATCTGTCAGCAGATCCTAATAGTAGCGGGGAGGCAAAAGAAGCGTACCTGATTATTAGGGATAACCCTGATACCAGCTTGAGGTGGGAAGCGACGGAATCCCATTGCGGTGGAGTGACAGCCAATCCAATAACACATGGATGAACGACGTGATTCCCCCTTACGCTCTCGCGATGACGACGGAGCGTTCCTTCTGGCTGAAAACCGCTGCATTCATCCTGCTGATCGCAGTCTGCGCGACGGGAGGATACGCCCGAAGTGGTGGTCGTCTCTTGGAGCCAGTGACAGACCGGGATTTCTATGACGACGGCAACCCGCGGGAGGAAGAGGTTATCCTGGGCAACCTGCTTTTTTTCGACAAGGAACTCAGCGGGAATCGAAATATCTCCTGTGCGACGTGTCATCACTCACTGACTGGTACTGGTGATGGTCTGTCGCTTCCGGTGGGCGAAGGTGGAAGAGGTCTGGGCATGACCAGGGACAACGGATCCGGACCGGATGCCGTTCACGAAAGGATACCGAGGAATGCGCCTCCTGTATTTAATCTCGGAGCACGGGAGTTCTTTCGCATGTTCCACGATGGAAGGGTCCAGCCAGACCCGTCGCAACCGTCCGGTTTCCAGTCGCCAGCCGGCGACGATCTGCCGTCGGGGCTCGACAACGTGCTGGCGGTACAAGCGATGTTCCCGGTTACTTCAGGCGCCGAAATGGCCGGACAGCCCGGCGAGAACCTTATCGCGGATGCCTCGGCCGCCGGGGACCTGGCCGGACCGAATGGCGTCTGGGGCTTGCTGGCGCAGCGGCTGAGGGCCATTCCGGCCTATATCGATCTCTTCAAGGCGGCGTATCCGAACGAGATCCATGACGGCTCGGAAATCACTTACGTGCATGCGGCCAACGCCATTGCGGCATTCGAGGCGGATGCCTGGCGCGCGGACAACAGCCCCTTCGATCGCTTTCTTCGAGGTGATCGGGATTGCATGAGCGTTGAACAGCGAAAGGGTATGCGCTTGTTTTATGGAAAGGCAAAATGTTCGACCTGCCACTCAGGCGCCTTTCAGACCGATTCCGAATTTCATGCCATCGCAATGCCTCAGATCGGACCCGGTAAAGGTGTGGGGACGGACGGGCACGATGATTTCGGACGCGAGATGGTCACCGGTGAGGTATCGGATCGGTATAGCTTCCGGACACCGTCGCTGCGGAATATTGCACTCACGCCTCCATACGGGCATGGAGGAGCCTACGGAACTCTCGAAGGCGTGGTAAGGCATCACCTCAACCCGATCGAGTCGCTGCATGCTTACGACATATCCCAGGCGATGATGCCTTCGCGTGCCGATCTTGATGCAATCGACTTTGTGGTTCAGAATGACCCAACTCGACGGAAAGCAATTGCCGATGCTTCCGAACTGGAACCGGTTCGGTTGCGCGAAAGGGAGATCAGCGATCTCATCTCATTCCTTCTTGCCCTGACCGACCCGGCCAGCATGGATCTTCGGCACGACGTGCCCCCAGCTGTTCCAAGCGGTCTTCCGCTTTACGAATAGGCCCGCGAAGGGGTGCCCGGTCAGACGCCCGACTTTTCAGTCTTCGTTCCCCGTCGCCGGTTGGTTGGCGCGGACGGATCGTGCGGCCAGGGCGAGGGCAATGCATGACCATCCGTTGATCACCAGATCGATGGCAATCAACAGGCCTATGACCCTCAGACCGGAAACCGGCCACCGCGCGAGAATCACGATGCCGAAGAGAGCAGTGGCGAGACCGCCCAGCAGCGGCCAGATCCATTGGCTGGTTCCCCGGTGCTGAACAGCCATCCAGATCCGTGCAAACCCGATACCGATCAACGCAAGCGCGAGCATCAGAGTGAGCAGGGTTGAGGCGGCCAGGGGATTCCGTATCACTGAAATACCGGCCACGAGATAAAGAACCCCCGTGATCGCCGAGGGCATCACGCCACGCCAGCCTTTCCCTTTGAACGCATGTATCATCTGTGCGGCCCCACCGATAACCAGTATGATTCCAAAGTAGAGAACGCTGACCAGAGTCAGGAACGCCGACATACCGAGGCCAATCGTTCCCAGGAGGACAAATACGACACCGAGGGCAAGAAACCACCCCCAGTTTTCGCTCAGATCACCGAGGGCACCTTCAATTGCATCTTGATTTCGCATGGATCCTGTTCGCACGGGATCGATCCGTTCTCAAGCGAATTCGAACCCAACCGAAGCAACCCTGCCAGATGGCAGGCGGTGGTGAGGGTGTCTCAGGTGGCCGGGTCTGTGGATCCATGATCTGAGAAAGCCGCACGCCCCTTAGATTAAGTGCTGGCCCCGGGTAACCGCTTTGTTACGGATCGAACGTTCGATCCCGTCCGGCTTGAAATTGGACCGTCATGCGGTTCATCAGAACGTGACTCTGTTATCGATCCCTGTACCCGTCACTCAACTCCCTTTTCCCATCGGCTTCGGAGACCTTAATATCAACCTTCCGGACGGCGAGGATTTCGCACCGGATCCAAAGAGAGTGGCGGAACTGGTGGAAATCATGCCACCCTCGACTTTTCACTTGGGCGTTCCCGCAACCGATCGGGAGCACTGGAATGCGATCCGTGAACATGACATCGGTCGCCGGATTCTGGCCGAGGCCCGGGAGGCGGTCGAAGCAGATCCGTGCCCGCACGTGACCAACGAGATCTACCTGGAATGCCTCGAGAAGAACGACCCGGCGCCCTTCAACGCCGTCGTGCCGGGCACTCGAAGCAGGATGACCTTGCTGGTCCTGTCCGAATGCCTCGAATCGACCGGTGAATACCTGCCGATCATCGAGGACGATATCCTTCGATCATCACAGCTGAAGAGCTGGACTCACCCCGGCAATGACACGAATCGGGATACGTTCGAAGGTCGGAGCACGTTCAACGGCCTGGCATCCGTCCACCTCGGATCAAGCCTCGTTGCCGCGGACTACCTGCTCGGCGATCGCTTGAAGCCGGAGATTCGCAGCCTGATCCGCGATGAGGTCAAACGGCGCGTTCTCGATCCTTTCCGGCAGCGAATCGAGAGCGGCCAGGACGTCTATTGGTGGGTCACGGTCAACCATAATTGGAATTCCGTCTGCGTGCTTTTTACCACGGCCTGCGCCCTGGCCCTGCTCGAGGATGCAGATGATCGGGCCTGGTACCTGGCGGTGGCCGAAAAACTGATCAGGTATTCCGAGCAGGGGTTCGAGCAGAGTGGATTCTACACCGAGGGCGTCAGCTACTGGATCTATGGATTTGGATGTTACCTTGTCCTGGCCGAAATCGTCCGCGCGGTGACCTCCGGACGGATCGACTGGCTGTCAAAGCCCCTGGTCGAGCGCATGTCGGGCTTTGGCCGTCGGATGTTGATCCAGGGGAACGCGTATCCAAGTTTTGCTGACTGCAGGAGCGATGTGAAGACGCCGGCCTGGCTTGATAACTGGATGAACAATCGGATCGTCGGCTCGAGAACGGCTCGGGCGACCTCAGCAACGGTGGATCCCTTTTCGGGAGCGAATTTCGCATCCCTGCTTTCGACCCTTCTTGTCCTTTCCCATCAGGAGGATTTCCGGGTGGTCCATGAAGACGAACCTTCAACCGGTCTCCGCGAGTGGTTCGACGACGTCCAGTTCCTGCTCTGCAGACCGCGCGAAGATGCCGAGGTGAGGTTTGCCTCCACCTTCAAGGGCGGGCACAATGGGGTGAATCACAACCACAATGATCTGGGGGTGTTTTCGGTCCTGATCGGCGATCGGGAGTTGCTCACCGATCCCGGAGCAGAAATCTACACGCAAAGGACCTTCAGTCAGAACCGGTATGAAAGC
The DNA here is from genome assembly GCA_003641745.1 of Verrucomicrobiota bacterium. Lineage (GTDB taxonomy): Bacteria > Verrucomicrobiota > Verrucomicrobiia > Opitutales > Opitutaceae > B12-G4. The sequence goes on from QNAI01000076.1 coordinate 4,763, forward strand.
GACCTGCTGAATTCCTACGGTCATCCCGTCCCGGTGGTGGCCGGGCAACTCCAGTCTCCGGGCAAAGACGAAAACCGATCCGGATTCGGGTCGGAGTTCTGCGCATCCGTCGTCGACACGACGTTCTCGGACGAAGCAGACAGGGTCGTCCTGGACCTGAAGCGCGCCTATCGGGCCGACACGCTTGAAACCCTGACCCGGACCTTCACGCATTTTCGATCCGGAAGCGGGGAGGTCGAGGTGGTTGACGAGGTCGCATATTCGCGGCCCGAGACTTTCGAAACCGCATTGATCACTTACGCTGACTGGGAACGAACAGGGGACAACACGATCCGTATCTCTCAGGACGGTTCAGCCATCGACGTGGAGGTCACCTCCGATGATGGAAATTTGGTCATGACTTCCTGCGTGATCGAGGAGAGTTCCAGGCCGATCCGGCTGGCTTGGCATTTTGCGAACCCGGTCAAGTCGGCCCGGGTTCGGTTCAAAATCAAACCTGCAAACTTGGGAACGTAATTATGGGACATGGCGATCAGAACCTGAATCTGCCGGGCGGCTTGAACTTCGCCCCTGACGAGGCTCGAGTCTCGGAACTCGATGCGATGATGATTCCGCAAACCTGGCACCTGGCCAGGCCCTGCGAGGATCGGGAATCCTGGGAAAGGGTCAGGGAGAGCGAGGCCGGCCGGCGGCTCATAAAGGAGGCCCGTGGCCTCGCCTCCGAGGATCCTCTCTCCGTCATCACCAATGAGGATTGCCTCTACGTGATGGAAACCGGCGACCGGTCGAAATTCAACCCGCTCCCCCTGGTGGTGCGCGCGCGCATGTCCGTGCTGCCCATCGTGGAATGCCTTGACCCGACCGGCATGTACCTGTCCCGGATCGAGGATGACATCCGGATGATCTGCGCGCTGAACTCCTGGACCTTTCCGATGCACGTAAAAGCGCGGGCCTTCCATGAACGCCGCGAGATCTTCACGGACCTGGCTTCGGTGCATTTCGCGGGCATCCTGGTGGCCACGCTGCACATGCTCGAAAACAGACTCAGCCCGGAGATACGCACCCTGATACGCGAGGAATTGGACACACGCATTTTCCAGCCCTTCGAGGAGCGGGTCCGGAGCGGGCAGGACGTCTTCTGGTGGGTCATGGTGCCCCATAACTGGAACAGCGTCTGCCTGTCGTGCATTCTGGGCTGCGCCCTCAGTTTGAAGGAGGACCCACATGAGCGCGCCTGGTATCTAGCTGTCGTCGAAAAACTTATCAAGCACTCAGAGGATGGGTTTGAACCAAGCGGATTCTACATCGAGGGCGTGGGTTACTGGGGCTATGGATACAGTCACTACATTCTGGCCGCCGAATTGGCTCGGGCGGTCACCCGGGGAAAGATCGACTGGCTGAAGCAGCCGCGAGTGGAGGCGATTTCCCATTTCGGATATCGGATGGAAATCCAGGAGGGTGCGTATCCAACTTTCGCCGATTGCAAGCGCGAGGTCCTGCCCCCGCAATGGTTGATGCACTGGCTGAATAATCGAGTTGACCCCTCACGCCTTGAACGGTCCACCGAGGTCGCCACCAACCCGTTTGATCCTATCCACTACCAGTTCGCAGAGATTCTCCACCTGCTTCTCCTTCACCAGGTCGATATCAATCATGCCTATGCCGGACCCGAAGAGCGTGGCCCTCGCGAATGGTTTGAGGATGTGCAGTTTCTGATCAGTCGGCCAGGTACGGAAGCGACCACCCGCTTGGCGGCCACCTTCAAAGGGGGCCACAATGGTTCCAACCACAACCACAACGATCTGGGCACGTTCACGGTGCTGGTTGGCCGGGAAGAGCTTCTGACCGACCCCGGTGCGGAGATTTACACCAAGAGAACTTTCAGCAGACAGCGATACGAGGGTAACCTTCTCAATTCATTTGGACACCCGGTTCCAGTGGTTGCGGGGGAACTCCAGTTTCCAGACAAGACCTACCACCGAACCGGATATGGTCGGGATGCCTACACACTCCTGGTGGCCCGCAGCTTCACGCCCGAACGCGACCGGGTCGTGATAGAAATGGATCGCGCCTACAGAGTGCCAACCCTGATCAACCTGATTCGCGCCTTCACCTACGACCGCACGGGTGAGGGATCAGTTGAGGTCTGGGACAAGATCAAATATTCAGAACCTCAGTCGTTCGAAACAGCTCTGATCACCTACGGTGAATGGGATTGGGACGAATCAAGACTGCTTCGCGTTTCACAGGGTGGTGAGGCGATCGAGGTGGAGGTATCAACCGATGACGGGGACTTGGAATTCGCCCACTGCATCATTCAGGAGAGTTCCACCCCGACCCGGTTGAGCTGGCGTTTCAAGGAACCGGTCAAGGAAGCCTCGATCCGGTTCCTGGTCAGGCCAGTGAGGAGAGGGAAGGCATCAGGCTGAAGTGGTGCGAACGGCGGGGTCATTGCTCGACGTCTTGCACGCCAGTGCGAGACGTGAGCAATGACCCCTGCTTTGGTGGGCCGAAGGGACGGGCTGTAGGTTGAGTGAAACGAAATCCCGATGCACAGATCGGGACTGTAGGGATTATATATATGAGAAAAGCACCGACCACTGCCTACCGACCACCTTCCCCCGTCCACCCCGCAGCGGTCATTCCGCAATCCCAAATCCGCATTCCGCAATCGAAAATTCCGCAATCGAAAAATCCTTCCTTTAGTCCTTTCGTTTCTTCTTGCGCTTCTTTTTCTCTCCTTCGGCCACGAGGAGTCGGTCGGAAGCCTCGATCAGGTGCTTGGTGATGGAGGTCGCGGCTGCGCTGTCGTTGATCAGGCTGCTGGCCATGGCCGGGGATATCTCCTGGCCGCGGACCAGATGATCGATTGTCCCATTGGTCAACATATCCTGCTCCTGCAACTGGAACAGGAGTTCGTTGTTTCTGGATCGGACCACCTGAATATTCCTTTCCGCGGTCAGCGCGGCTGCGGTCCTGAGGTATTGAGCCAGGTTGAGACGGATCAGGTTGTACTGATCACGCATACCCTGGTTTTTCGAGACCATGTACTTGTTCAAATTCGGCCGCATCTGGGAGAGATCCTTGACGATCTCGGCCGACAGTCGGCAGGCCACCCGGATGGCGTGGACGCGTTCCATCTGTGTCTCCGAAAAATTCGATTCGGTCGGGGCACGGGTGGCAAAATCAACGATCGCGCTGTAGAGAACCTTGATTCCTCTATAGTATTTATCGGACACGTTGATATCCATGACCTCGGTCGAGTGTTCGACCACCTCGTGCAGATCGCGGTCGGACAGGATGTCGGTCCGGTGGAGGTTGATTCCGTGGGCCACGATCTCGAAAACATTGCCATAGAGATGTTCGGTCTCCTTGCGCAGAACCTCCAGGGCGGCGTCGGGCAGGGCCAGGGCTGACTCCCCGAGAAAGAGCGGCTCGATCAGGACGCCTTCCACCTCTTCGCCCGGCTTGTCCTTGATCCGGTGTTCCAGAAAGACAACCAGCCGGTTGATGGCGGGTGTCATAATGGCCACACCCATAAGATTGAATACAGTGTGAAAGGTCGCGAGGTGAATGGTCCAGTTGTCCGCGGCGACGCCCATCAGGTCGGACAGGACGTCGACCAGCCCCTTGAGCGGTACAATCAGGATGATGGCAAGGGCCCCCGTCACAAAATTAAAGATCACATGCGCCCATGCCAGGCGTTTGCCCTGAACACCCGAACCGATTGAACCAATCAAGGCGGTGACAGTGGTGCCGACATTCGATCCGATGGCCAGGGCCAGCGCGTTATCGTAGGTGACCTGGTTGGCCGCGAGGGCGGCGATGGTGATCATCAGGGTGGCATGGCTCGACTGCATGACCACGGTCGCACCCATCCCCAGGAGAGTGTAGACCATCAGACCGGTGAAGCCGGGTAGGGCATACTGGGAAAGGTCGAAGGACTCACTGAAAACACTGAATCCTTCCTTCATGTAATGGATCCCGAGGAAGACAAATCCGACTCCGGCCAGGAGATTCCCGACGCCCTTGATCGTGGTCTTCTTCTGGAAAAGCAGGATCAGCCCGAAGACGATCATGGGCATGGCGAATTGGGCGATATTCACCTTGAGCCCGAGACCGGCCATGAGCCAGGCGCCCGTGGTGGTGCCTATATTTGCCCCAAACACGATGCCTATTCCCGCAGTCAACGAAATCAGGCCGGCGGTCAGGGAGGAGATGGTGATGACAGTGACCAGCGAACTCGACTGCATCATGGCGGTCAGGGCGAAGCCTGCGAACTGGCTCTTGTAGATCCGGTTGGTCGAACGTGCCAGGACATCCTTGAGCACTCCGCCGGTCAAAGCCTCAAAGCCCTGCTCCATGAAGAGCATGCCGAAGAGAAATATCGCCACGCCCGCAGCGACGGTCTGAAATGCGAGATCCGTGACCATGGCGTAGCCAAGAGCCAGCAGGATCAGAATAAAGAGAATCTTTTTGGGCACGATAAAATCGAGGGGGTGGGGAAGAGTGAGAGATGGATCCGGCCGGACGCAAGATCGAATCCGTTCCATGAAACTGCGGCGCGTCCGGCGGCCACGCCCTACCTGCCAGAGGTTACATGGTAGGGCGTGGCCGCCGGACGCGCCGGAGCATTGTGCCAACGGCAGGACGAATACGCCGCCACATTCAACCTCCTGGTCGCGAGCGAAGTTTCCGGTCATTCGAATTGCATCTCCCTTCCTGATAGTTTCCGAATAGCAGACAGCCATGGGGGTTCTGGACTTCAATTTCGATCTTGCTGAGGGAAAAACGCTTGAACCGGACCCGGCCCGGGTTCGCGAGATTGCAGCCATGCTTCCGGATGAGGTGACCTATTTCGGTTTTCCCGGCTCGCGTCGCGACATGTGGGATCCAATCGGTCAGACCCGAGGAAGTCGGCACATCCTGGATCGCGCGCGTGTGTCCTTTGATGAGGACCCAAGGCCGGTTGTTTCCGACGCACTCTATCTCTCCTGTCTGGAGCAGAACAGCCCCGCCGGCATGAATGCGGTGGTTCCGCGACTGTGCGACCGTTTGGTTCTGCTCCCCATGGCCGAGTGCATTGATCCGGCTGTCGGCTACCTGCAATTGATAGTCGAAGACATCCGGCGCATGGCTGAACTGAGCAGCTGGATTCACCCGAATAACGATGGGAAACGGGATACATTTGATGGGCGGACCACTTTCAATGACCTGACTTCCACCTTCTACGCCTGCATCCTGGCCACCGGGGATTATCTTCTGGCGGACCGTCTCGACCTGGGTCTTCGCTCGCTCATTCGGTCGGAAATCGATAGGCGGTTGTTTCGACCTTTCGAGGATCGGATCACGAGTGGCCGCGATATCTATTGGTGGGTCAAAGTCACCCACAACTGGAATTCGTTCTGTCTGGCGAACTTTGTCTGCTGTGCCTTGTTGCTGAAGGAGTCAAAGCAGGAACGGGCCTGGTACATTGCCCTGGCCGAGGACCTGATCAAATATTCGGAGGAAGGATTTCCGGAAAGCGGGTTCTATACCGAAGGCATCAGCTATTGGGGCGGCGGATTCGGACATTACCTCTTCCTGTCCGAAATGATACGGACCGTGACCGGTGGCCGGATTGATTGGCTGAAGAAACCAATCGCCGAAAAGATGTCCCGGTTTGGCGCCCGCGCCGAAATCCAAAAGGGTGTCTATCCGGCCTTTGGTGATTCCCCCTGTGATTTTCGTCCTCCGCCCTGGCTGGTTCACTGGATGAACAACCGTATCGATTCGGAGCGTGGGAGTCGCCATATGGATGACCGGATCGACTCGTTTGAGCAGGTTCGCAATGTCCGTTACCTGATGCTGCTCTTTCATCAGGTTGATCCTGAAGCCGCCTATGCAGGTCCACCGATCGATGGGATGCGGGAGTGGTTTGAGGATGTGCAGTACCTCATCTGCAGACCGGGTAAAGATTCAGCTGGCCGGATCGCTGCAACCATCAGTGGTGTTCACAATGGCGTCAACCACAGCCATAATGATGTCGGCGCCTTTACCGTGATTGTCGACGAGGTCGAACTCATCACCGATCCGGGCAAGGAAGTCTATAGTGCCCGGACCTTCAGCAGGGAGCGCTATGAAAGCGGACTGCTGAATTCCTCTGGTCATTCCGTTCCGGTGGTGGCCGGTCAATTGCAGGTTTGGGGCAAGGACGCGTTTGCGAACATCCTGGAGACGTCGTTCAGCGACGACCTGGATCGACTCATCATGGATCTGGGACCGGCCTACCGGGTTGAGGGACTGCTGAAGTTAACCCGTGAATTCAAGGTTTACCGGTCCGGTGCCGGGCGGGTTGAAGTCGTCGATTGGTTCGAGTTTGCGAAGCCGTCGGTATTCGAGACAGCTCTGATCACATACGGGGATTGGGAATTGAACAGCGACCGCTGTCTCACGATCTCCCGCAATGGACGGTCGATCCGGGTCGCCGTTTCGGCCGATACCGGAGAATTGGTCTTCAGATCGGAAATTATCCAGGAGTCCTCAAACCCGAACCGACTCGCCTGGCGGTTCCGCGTCCCGGTTCGGGAAGCGCGGATCCGAATGGTCGTTTCACCGTCTTAAGCCGCGCAAGCCTGACTCCTGTTTCCCAACCTCAATTACCGAGATCTTCCGGTCCGAACGCTTCAGGCAGCAGCTGATCCAGGGTGGTTTCGGTAAGGATCCTGCCAGTCGGGTCGCAGGTCAGCACAGGGATGCCCGGACCAAATTCATGGATGACCTGGCGGCAGGCGCCACATGGACTTCCACCTCCTTCGAGGCAGAGCACGAGCGCCTTCAATCGGATTTCGCCCTCGGAAACAGCCTTGAAGATGGCGCTTCGTTCGGCGCAGATGGTAAGGCCGTAGGATGCGTTTTCGACATTGCAGCCGGCGTGGATTTTTCCGGAGTTGGCCATGACGGCCGCGCCGACTTTGAATTTTGAATACGGCGAATAAGCATTGCAACGGGCCTTGACGGCCGCCGTCACCAGTTGATTGCGTTCAGATTCCGAGATCATGGGAATTCAATATCCGTTGCAGAATGGCAGGTTGGGGCTCCACGGTGAAATCACCGATCTCAAAGGCGGCGCGCATCTCCTCGGCCGCTCGTTCAGCCGCGTCCTCGGACCGGGCATGAACGATCGCGAGCGGACCTCCGGGGCCCGTCTCAGTGCCGACCGAAGCGATCTCGGAAAACCCCACGGAATGATCGATCGACTGATCGGACCGCGTTCGCCCGCCTCCCAAACCGACGACGCTCAACCCGATTTCGCGGGTCTTCATGCCGACGACGAATCCGCTTCGATCGGGATGGATAGGCCGTATGACAGGCGCGGAAGCCAGGTATTTCTCCGGTAATTCGACGAGATCAGTGGGCCCGCCGAGTGCGGCAATCATCCGGCCGAAAACCTCAGCTGCCAGCCCCGAAGTGATGGTCGATTCGAGCCGGTTGGCGGCCTCCGCTACGGATTCGGCCAGTCCGCCCAGAATGAGAAGCTCGGTGCCGAGCCCCATCACGACCTCGTCAAGGCGGGGGCTTCGGCGTGCATTGGTCAGGGTGGCAATCGCCTCCCGCACTTCGACCGCGTTACCGGCGGCGGGGGCCAGGCATTGGTTCATATCCGTCAACAGGGCGGTCGTCGGCGTGCCGGCTCCGGTGGCGACGTTTGCGATGTTTTGTGCGAGGTCCCTGGACCCCTCCGCTGTAGGCATGAACGCCCCGTTGCCGACCTTCACATCCATCACCAGGGCGCCGAGGCCCGCGGCCAGTTTCTTGGAAAGGATGGAAGCGGTGATAAGGTCGATCGATTCGACTGTCGCCGTGATATCGCGGGTGGCGTAGAATCGCCGGTCCGCCGGAGCCAGGGACCCGGTCTGACCGATGATGGCCACACCGACTGTCCTGACCACTTCCTGCAGGCGCCCGATAGACGGAGCCACGTCGTAGCCCGGTATCGACTCCAGTTTGTCCAGCGTGCCACCGGTATGTCCGAGACCGCGCCCGGAGATCATGGGCACATAACCGCCGCAGGCCGCTATCATGGGACCGAGCATCAAGGAAACAACATCTCCGACGCCGCCGGTGGAGTGCTTGTCGAGGACTGGCCCGTCGAGATCGAAGCCATCCCAACCGAGAACGTCGCCGGAATCGCGCATGGCCAGGGTGAGAGCGATCCGTTCATCCATATCCATGCCGTTGAAGAATACGGCCATGGCGAAAGCCGCGATCTGGCCTTCACTGATCGATTCGTCGGTGATTCCCCTTACGAAGGATTTCATCTCGTCGTCGGAGAGAGGATGCCGGTCGCGTTTCTTCCGGATGATCTCCTGGGGAAGGAACTCCATTGCAGACATCAGGTTGAGAGCGAGAGGAAGAAGCCGGCCATGGCCGCGCTGAGGAGGTTTGAAAGGGAAGCGGCCAATACGGCCTTCAGGCCCATTCTCGCGATGTCTCCGCGCCGGCCCGGGGCCATGCCTCCGAGACCGCCCAGAAGAATGGCGATCGAGGAAAGGTTGGCGAAACCACAGAGGGCAAAGGTCACGATGACCTGGGTGCGTGGGGTCAGGGTCTCCTTCACCTGGACGAAATCGGCGTAGGCCACGAACTCGTTCAGGATCACCTTTTGGCCGATGAAACTCCCGGCCTGGACCGCTTCGCTCCAAGGAACACCGATCGCCCAGGAGAGGGGAGAGAAAAGATAGCCGAACACCTGCTGAAGGGTCACGTTCTCGTAGCCGAACCATCCGCATATACCGCCGGTTATCCCATTGACCAGGGCGATCAGGCTGATGAATGCCAGGAGCATGGCACCGACGTTGGCCGCCAGTTTCAAACCCTGGGCCGCACCTCCCGCCGCTGCGTCGAAGACATTGGCAGGGCTGTCCTCCCCGTCTGCTTCCTTGATCTCCCCGTCATCCGGCACATCCACCTCCGGGTGGAGAAGCTTGGCAAAGAGCAGGCCGCCCGGCGCGGCCATGAAGCTGGCCGCAAGCAGGTATCTCAACTCGACCCCCATCTGGGCGTAGCCGGCCATTACCGATCCGGCGATGGAAGCCAACCCACCGCACATGATGGCGAAGAGTTCCGACTGGGTCATCCGGGGGATGTAGGGGCGCACAACCAGCGGCGCCTCGGTCTGGCCGACAAAGATATTGGCCGCGGCGGAAAGGGATTCGGTCCGGCTGGTTCCGAGAACGATTCGGAGAGCGCCCCCGATCGTCTTGATCACCACCTGCATGATCTTCAGATAGTAAAGGACCGCGATCAGGGAGGAGAAGAAAATGATGATAGGAAGTACCCTGAATGCGAATACGAATCCGAGCCCACCGAAAAGCTCGTACATTTTGTCACTGACCAGCCCGCCCAACATGAATGAAATGCCGTCGTTCGAGTAATTGATTATGTTTTGGACCCCGATCGAGAGGGTGCCCAATACCGCCTTTCCGGCGGGAACGAAGAGAACGATGCCGCCGATGAGGAACTGGATGAGAAACGCGCCCAGGACGGTTCGAAGGCGGATGGAATTCCGGTTATTCGACAGGGCGTACCCGATCCCGAGGAGGATGACCATACCGAGGAGGCCGATGAGAGCGCTCATGGGGAGAGCCGGATGGTTGCGGGGGGCGGCGGATAATCGCGAGCTTTCACAGAAACGGGGTCAAGTGGTGAAGAGGTGAAGATGTGACGAATTTGAAACGGTTGATTCGACGGACAAAGGGCTAATCGAATACGAAACGAGGGCGGATATTGGTGGCACTGACCCCCTCCAGATCGAGATCGAGGCCGGTTTCGCCGAATTCGAGTCGGACAGTCTCAGACATGATCGACTATCAAACAGCCTCACCCCAGGAGGCAAACGTCGATTCGGAAGGAAGAGCCCATATCCCGGTTTTCGGTTTCGAGGTTCATTGCTGTTCGACGCGCGACTCAAAGGATAGCTTGAGCATCTCGCGGAATAAGAAAGCTTAATCCATTAGCAAGGGGGGGGGCTTATATTAGTCCATCTGATCACTAATAGGTTGCTGATTCTGAGTAATCCAATCTAATAGCACCGTATTCAGATCGGGTGACCGGAAGACAATACTGAATCGAGGTTCACCCTTCTGGCGAGGCGAACACCACGGTGAGAAGCATGAAGCCTGGAGATGGTGGGGAACGGCTGAGAATCGCTCGAGCCAAGTACCCGCCTTTCGATACCGACCAGAGTGCCGGATGCAGCAGGCCGATCCGCTTTTCTCACATGCTACCATTGGCTCGGCAGCTCAATCAAAGCGCCAGAGCACGGCTAACCGAACTCCTTGGAGAACATCTATCATGAAGGCTTCGTATCGACGCGGCAAGATCTGCCGCATCCTGGTCTGCCTGTGCGCTTTGACCTGCGCCACGGCAACATCTCTTATTGCTCAGACCTTTGAGCCTGGCACTGAGGCATGGGCGCACCGCGACCGGGTTGAACGGGCGCTTGCCAAGGCGCTTGACGGGGATCTGAGGGAAGCTGAAGCCATCGCGACCGAAGACCTGCCCGCACTCTTCGAGACTCCGGACGAGACGGCCACCTACGCCAGTCGGATGGCGGGATTGGCCTTTCGTCTGCAGAACCTCGATCGCGACCCGGAAGCCAGAGCAGTCGGTAGTCTGGCGCTTGAGGCGTGTTCAATCTACCTCGAATCGGAACCCGAACTGACCAATCCGAGACGGGCGGCGCGTTTCTTGAAGATGACCGGAATGCTCCTGCAGAAGACGGCCGGAGACCTGACACAGGCCAAGGAGGCCTATCTGCTCGCTTACCGACTCGACCCGGAAAACCAGGTTGAAGCGCTCAGGTTGGGCCAGGCCTTGGAGGAACGCGAACGCGTGATTGCCGAACGGCTTGAGGAGGAAACCCGTAGAGAGGAGGCGCAGCGATGAGACTGCAGAACCTGAGAATCGTGGCGGTCTTGA
>QNAI01000077.1 GCA_003641745.1 Verrucomicrobiota bacterium
CGATCCGGATCGAAGTCGATGAAGCTCTTGAAGAGGGGCGGATGATGGAAGGGTGATTCCGGCCCCGGATCGAGCTGAGCCGGCTCGCCCTGACCGTTGTATTCAGAATCGATGATGGCCTGACGGTCCATGGCCAGCGATAGAGCCTGACGAAACGCCTTTTCATTGAGCAGGTCATGTTTCAGCCGGGTTTCCGGTCGGCCGGGATCGATCCGTCGGTTCAAATTGGGATAGATGGTATAGAGCGACCGGGTGGCCGGAAACCAATGGTAGACCTCATAACCATTCGCCTCCCGCTCCGACATGAACAAAGTATAGTCCTTGTAGTGGATGTTTCGTATCTGGAAGGTGAGCCTGCCTTGGGACGCATCGAGGCCGATCAGGTCCTTCTGTTTCACATCGAAAAGGATCCGATCGATATAGGGCAATTGGTTGCCTGCCTCGTCAACGGCCCAGAAATACGGGTTGCGAACGAATCCATAGGGTGGATTCGCGGTGTGAGTTCGATAGATCCACGGCCAGAGTCGGGGGTGCTCCACGTTCATGGTATGTTTCATCCGCGTGTAGAGCGCCCTGGGACTGCCCAATTGAAGAGTATCCATCATCTTCCTGATCAACTCCTGATCGCCGTCGATGGGGTGATAGGGTTCCAGATAGTGCTTGGGCCGAATCCATTCATGGGCCGAGCATAATTCCTCGAGGAAGAGCGCGTTCGGTCGATCGAAGGAAAAACGAATCGTAAAGTCATCGACCTTTTCCACCCGGCCAAACGACGCGCCCGCGCGAAGCCAGGCGGGTGGTTGCCCTCCCAGTTGGATCTGATCCTTCTCTATGGAGAACATGGCATCATCGGCAGTGAGAGGATGCCCATCCGACCAACGCACATCCTTGCGGAGGTAGAAGGTAAATTCACGGTAATCATCCGATATTTCGAAGTCCCGGGCCAGATGCGGTCGGATCGGATAACCGAGGGGCGACCATCGCACCAACGTCGCCCCCGCCATCCGCCAGCGGATGATGTCCACGTCATTCATCGAGCTCGCGGCCCGAAACCAGGTGCCTCCGTAGGTCCCGATCCCCTCGACTCCACGCATGACCAGCGGCTCTCTCCCGACCCGCTCACCCACCGGAGGCAGGCGTCCTTCTTCCACCAATTCGGCCAGCATCGGCGATTCTCCTCTTGGTCGCCAGGGCGCGTTCTGGCCCGCCTCATAATCGACCTCAACCGTGACCACCGGCAACTTGTCATGATCGAAGGATACATCCCGCCGGCGCTCAGCCTCAGCCACTTCGCCCGCATTCCATTCGGTCGGCGCCGCACCCATGTCGGGCCGCAAAACCCGGGCCGCCAGATAGAAAATGGTGATCACGAAAAACGCCGCCCCGGCCAATACCAGGAGCGGCCACAGTCTCCGAATGGCGCCCGAAATCCTCATCCCGGCGCTTTCTCAGCCATCTGTGCCGAGTGATTCCTCCACTTTGCCGCGCCGGTGATCGCTGTCGCTGGCGGAACTCTCCAGGTTGGACTCCCCCCTGGTCGCTCTCCCGCCCCCGCATCGACACGGTATCCCATGGACAAAAAAATCCGGAACAAGGAGAAAATCAGTCATCGCCGTATACCCCCCCACGGTACCGACCGCGATTGAGAGTGCAAGGAATGACCCCTTCAAACCGCCCGGTCCCTCAGTTCGCCGGGCAACTGCGGAAACTTATAGGGTTGAGCAATAGCTGAAACTCATCGACGATAACGGACCCCATGGCCCAATCGATCAGCAAAGGTAAGGCAATCAAGGAGTGGAGACTTTACTTCTTTGTCATCCCGTCGCTCATCCTCGTGCTGGTTTTCTCTTATTTTCCCGCGGCTAGCGCCGTATACCACAGCTTCTTCGATTGGGCGGGCGGCGACACCAAACAGCTTATCGGTTGGGACAATTTCAAGCGAGCCCTGGGCGATTCCGTTCTCTGGAGTTCATTTGTCACCGTCTTCATCCTGATCGTCGCGAACGTCTTCAAGATGATCCCCTCGATTTTCGTGGCCGTTATGGTCCACCGGTTGAAAAGCGATCGCTGGCAATACTGGTACCGCGTCCTCCTGGTCATCCCCATGATTGTTCCGGCCCTGGTGACGCTCTTCATCTGGAAGTTCTTCTTCGACCCGAACCTGGGGGTTCTGAACAAGGTGATGGATTTCACCGGAATGAAGAATCTTCTGGTCGGCCTCGACGGGGTTTTCGGCTGGAACCTCTTCCTGGATGGCATCCCCATCGCCTGGTTGAGTGAGCCACGCCTGATCATTCCCTCGTTGATTCTCTGGGGATTCCCGTGGATCGGTGTCGTCGGGGTGCTGATCTACCTGGCCGGCCTTCAGTCGATCAGCACCGATATCTATGAGGCGGCCGACCTCGACGGCGTGTCCGGGTTCCAGAAGTTTGTCCACATTGAATTCCCCCTCATCCTGACCCAGATTCGCCTCATGCTCATCCTGCTGGTCATCGCCACCATCCAGGGTTACGGCCTCCAGCTTCTTCTATTGGGAGACTCGGGCGGCCCCGGGGGACGGGGCATGGTGCCCGGGCTGTGGATGTACAACCGGGCGTTCATTGCGGGTGAATTCGGCTACGCCTGCGCCATTGGGATGATCCTCTTCGTCTTTATTCTTTCACTGACCTATATCCAGAACAAATACGTGAGGATCGACAAGTGAGCGCTGAACCCATCCGTACCCTGGGCAGCCACAAGCAGAGGGATTGGCCCAAGCACATGGCCATCTGGGCCATTCTGGCCATCGACCTGCTGCCCTTCTACATGATGGTGCAGATCAGCTTCAAGGACAACACAACCTTCAACCTGAATCCGTGGTTCCCCACCAACCCGCTCACCTGGGTCTGGTCGAATTGGACCTACGGTATGGAACTGATCGGCCCCTATATAGCAAATACGGTCTTCGTCGCCGTCACCACAACCACGGTCACCCTCTTTCTCGCCATCATGGCGGCGTATTTCTTTGCCCGCTACAAGATGCCGTTCTCCTCCGTCCTCTGGTCGGCCTTTATTGTGCTCATGCTCATGCCGGCCGTGGCCAACATCGTTCCGCTCTTCGCCCTCCTGAAGGACCTCGGGCTCCTCAATACTCTCTGGGCCATCATCATCGTCGGCGTGTCCGTGGGCCAGGTCTTCAACCTTTTCGTCCTGAGAAACTTTATCGAGGATCTTCCCAAGGATCTCTTCGAAGCCGCCGAGATGGACGGCGCCAACCATTTCCAGCAGGTCATGAATATCGTCATCCCGATGTCCGGACCCATCATCGGCACCCTGGCCATTCTCGCCTTCCTCCGCACCTGGAACGAATTTCTCCTGCCCCTCATCATCCTGCGCGACCAGGAACTCTTCACTCTCGGCGTAGGCCTGATCTACCTCGATGGCGAATACGTCAAGCAATGGGGCAAGATCATGGCCGCCTTCTTCATCGCCTCAATCCCGCTGATCATCATCTTCCTCTTCACGATGAAACTTTTCGTCCGCGGCCTCTCCGCCGGCGCCATCAAGGGGTGATCGGGGCTGTAGGTTGAGTGAAACGAAATCCCGATGCCAGATCCGGACTGTAGTGGTGCGAACGGGGGGTCATTGCTCGACATCTTGCACGCCAGTGCGAGATGTGAGCTTTGACCCCTTTCATCTTTGACTCACAAAATCTGCTGGTCTTTTCGGCGGGCAACGGTGTTGGATTCCGGCTCAGATAGCCCGCACTATTCGCCCGAACCCGCCTTGTTGCTCCCCGAAAATCCTGCGCATATTTGATAACTTATTTCGTTACGGCCCCTAAAACAGGCCGACCACCTCTCCGTTTTCGTCCAGGTCGATCGCCTCGGCGGAGGGAACCCTGGGCAGTCCCGGCATGGTGAGCACGCTTCCGGTCAGCACGACAAGGAATTCGGCGCCGGCCGCCAACCTGACTTCGCGCAGGGGAATGACAAAGTTCTTCGGAGTGCCGATCAGACTCGGATCGCTTGACAGCGAATATTGCGTCTTTGCCATGCAGATCGGGTAATGGCCGTAGCCTTCCTCCTGCAGGGAAGCGATTTTCTTCCGCAGACTCGCATCAGCGATAATGTCATCAGCACCGTAGATCCGCCTGGCGATCGTCTTGATCTTTTGCCACAATGGCAGTTCATCTTCGTAGAGCGGCTTGAAATCGCTCTTGGTGGTTTCGGTGGTCTCGACGACCGCTCGGGCCAGGTCCACTGCCCCGGCGCCGCCCTTGGTGAAGTGATTTGCCTCGATGATGGGCACTGCCAGATACGCGCACTTGTCCTTGATCAACTTGAATTCATCAGCTGTGTCGTCGGCAAATACATTGATCGCAACCACAACCGGCACACCAAAACTGTGGATGTTCTCGATGTGCTTTTTCAGGTTGCAGAGGCCTTTTTCGAGAGCCCCCAGATCGGGCGCCCGCAAGTTTTTCTTGTCGGCGCCGCCATGCAACTTCAGCGCGCGAATGGTGGCGACCAACACCACCGCGTCCGGCTTCAGGCCGGCTTTGCGGCATTTGATGTTGAAGAATTTCTCCGCGCCCAGATCCGCCCCGAATCCCGCCTCGGTCACCGTGTACTCCGACAGACGCATGGCAAGCTTGGTCGCCACGACGCTGTTGCAACCGTGGGCGATGTTGGCAAACGGCCCACCGTGAATAATCGCCGGGTTGTTCTCCAGCGTCTGCACCAGGTTGGGCTTCAACGCGTCTCTCAACAACACCGCCATGGCGCCATGAACTTTGAGGTTGGCCGCCGTGACCGGTTTGCGGTCGCGGGTGTAGGCGACAATTATTTTCCCGAGGCGCTTCTTCAATTCGCCGAGCGATTCGGACAGGCAGAAGATGGCCATGACTTCCGAAGCGACCGTGATATCAAATCCCGATTCGCGTGGCACCGAGTTGCCGATCCCCCCCAACCCGATGACGGTTTGGCGCAACGCGCGGTCGTTCATGTCGACCACGCGCTTCCAGACGATCCGGCGGACATCGATATTCAGTTTGTTGCCCTGATGAATATGGTTGTCCAACACCGCCGAAAGCAGGTTGTGCGCCAGGCCGATCGCATGAAAGTCGCCTGTGAAGTGCAGGTTGATGTCCTCCATCGGAACAACCTGCGCGAAGCCGCCGCCCGCCGCACCGCCCTTCATGCCGAAGCAAGGCCCCAAAGAAGGCTCGCGCAAGCAGACCGTGGTCTTCTTCCCGATGGCGTTCAACCCGTCGGCCAGGCCGACCGACACCGTGGTTTTCCCCTCCCCCGCTGATGTGGGACTGATCGCCGAAACCAGAATCAATTTCCCGGTCGGGTTGCCGTCGAGGCTGTTGTAGAACTCCAGCGAGATCTTGGCTTTGACTTTTCCGTAGCGCTCGATGTGTTCCGGGTCGATTCCCAGTTTCACGGCCACGTCCTCGATAGGTGCCATCGTCGCTTTTCGCGCGATTTCGATGTCCGGTAAGAATTTCTGCTGCTCAGTCATATTTTTTCTCCATGCGTCTCGCTCCCGGCTCAGTCGCTGATCCGAAGCGTAGGGTGATTGGAAGCTGTCCTTGGTTGTCAGGATCCCAAAGAACGGCCCCCGATTCACTCGGAATAAAACTCTTGAACGCGCATGATCGCGTCGAACCCGCCCAGGCGCAAGACATCGTCCACGCACATCAGCGCGGGATGTTCGGGTGCGAGGAGTCGGTATTTGCGTTTCACAGAACCGATGACCATGTCCAGACCCAAGGGCATGGCACGGGTCAGAAACGCGCTTTCCAAGGGGCTCTTGACCGGCGAGCCGTCGGAACATTTCGGAGGCAGCATGACGGTGAAATTGCTGAGCCCGACGCTCATGTGCACACCCGCGAATTCCGCATCCTCATGAATCAATCTCATGGCGTCGAGCAGGCGTTTCAGATTGCTTTCCGAATCCGCCCCGACAGGTGCGATTCCCGGATCGAAAATCAGATCGTCGTTGGGAATTCCATCACCGCATTCACGGGCCACCCGCAGCAGGTCGCGGGCAGTCTCGTAGGTTTCTTCCGCGGTCAGGCACGGCTTGGACACCCCGCCATCCTGGCGCTCGGAAATCAGAAGAATCGGCTTGAAGGCCTGAATGGCATAGAGATCAAACATCTCCACCCGCAATGCGGAGATGGAATTGATAATCGGAAGCTCACCTTGGGCTCGCTGCGGATCGTAAGCTTCGAGTCCGGCTCGGGCGATCTTCAGGTCGGGCGTATCAACCGAAAGCGGCTTGGTGGTCACGGCTTGAACCCGTTTTACCATCTCAGCCATGAATTCCGGATCGCGCTCGCCTACATTGACATCGATATACGCCGCACCTCTCTCGTCTTGAAGCTTCGCCAGATTCTCCAGCCCTTCAATGTCATTCGCTGCGAACAGCTTCTTTGTCGATGGAACCGAATCGTTGATCGATTCGCCTATAATTTTCAGTCCTTCAATCGCCATTGGTCTTCTCTTCCTTTTTTTCGATCTTCCTTTTTGTCGTCAATTCCTTGTCCGGCGCATTGTCCGGTTCCTTTGGAGCGAAATGGTCGCGGCCCAACCAATTGTTTGCCCAACCAGATGTTCCGCGCAGGCCCTGGTCCTGGATGACCGGGACGTGGTCGAGAAGTTTCTGATCCTGCCCTTCGTATTTCATGCGATCGTAGGCACGCGCCCAGATACACTCGAAATCGTGAACCTCGCACTTCCCGTCGCGGGTGCCCCCGCAGGGTCCGTTCCGTTGATTCTTGGCGCATTGCGACTCCGGACACAGGTAAGCGACATCCGGCAGGGAGCAATCACCACAATCCATGCACTGATAAAGAGCCGCCTTGCTCAGGTGCTCGATTGCCCGCAACCACTTTGGCCCGTTCTTTGGGTCCCGCGATTTTTCGCATAGCCGCCCCCCCACTTTCGCGAAAAATGTTCCGGACTCGAAGATGGCGCCGTGGGCCCATTTGGAAACGCGATAATTCAGGGTAACGTTCCTGGTCTTCTGTCTCCGTTTCAGGGAAGCCTCGTAATTCGGTTCCAATCGATCGGGATCAGCCAGACCGGTATCCGGGTTCTCAGCGAAGGTGAAGAACTCTCCGGGCCGGGAAAAGCGGATTTCACGGGCAAACGTCACCCAATCTTCAGCCCCGAAGGTCCGCTCGATCGCGAAAATCCGGTCCAGATCCTCAAACCGGTGCACGCCGCCCAAATAGGCCCCCCGATAGCCCAAACCGCGATAAACGGCGATCTGCTTCGCGGCCAGTTCGAGAAAGAACGACTTCCCCTTGTCGGGAGAGCGGGCTTGCTTTTCACAGGTTTCAAGGAGGGCGTCGGATACCACCACCCCGGGTATTCGCATTGCGTTGAAAACGCGCGCAACACCGCGATTGAGGACGAAAACATTGCCGATCAGGGGGACGTTTCCGATCCCTTTCCGCTCCATATATGCGGTGAGCTCGTGTATCTTGCGCGAGTCGTATCCGACCTGGTTGATGATGAACTGGGCACCGTGTTCGATCTTCTTTTCCAGCTTCAGGTGCTGGGGGATAACTTCGTTCTCATGCAGTTTGAAGTTCGTCGTAACGGCACCAAGCAGAAAATTTGTCCGCTCGAGCCGCTTTGTCCGCTTGGAACGACCCAGCGGAATCGCCATACCTTCATTCATTTTCCCCAGGAGGGTGAGCAGGCCTATCGAATCGATGTCAAAGACAGGTTTGGCAACCCCTTCATTTCCGGAAATGGGTGCATCGCCGGTGAGAACCAGAACGTTGTTGAAACCTTCGCTCGCGAGGAACCACGCTTCGCTCTCCAAACCGTTTCGATTGAAATCCTTGCATGACAGATGGATGACCACCTCTTTGCCCGCATAGAGGATCGGCTTGGCCAGAGCGACCGGAGCCAACATCGGGTTTCCGCCCGCATTGTCGGTAATCGACACCCAATCCAGCTGGTCGCAGGCAATCAGTTCGTTGGCGTAATTGCGGGTCGCGATGGCAGTTGTATCCGACATCGATCCCCGGGTGGAGACGAGCTCCACACCATAGAGAAAGTCGGAAGTCTCGAGTAATTTGCTCTGCAGAGTGCCCATCGTGGTCAGTGTCGATCGTACCGGGAGCGGGACGCCCCAATTTCATTCGCCGACAACCCGGCGACTGCTACATGTTCCCGCAACCTGCTGTCTTTTTTCCGCATATCGTTTGGGAGGCTACTCCCTCTCCGGACCACCTCATGAGTCAAGATGAAATTGAGGGCACTTTGATTAATTGGAGATTGTCATCGTTTTGCAGAAAGCCAGAAACCGCAAGGCGTTCATGTCGAGGGTATCCCTGTCGGGCTATCCTCGATCCGACCAACGCCGCGGGCGTGGAATTTCTGCAGAACCCGGAGGGCGACCTCAAACCGCACCCATGGATTCGGAATCAGTCCCGCACTGACCATCCCCACCCCCTTTTCAAACCCGCCCGATTGCGATTCAAGACTCGACTGGATTGGTCATTCCCGCTTGGTTCACCACGAATGACCGTTTTCAGCAGTTTAGGCAGTGATCCCCGAATCGCCCCAAAGACCTGGCGCCTTATTCGTCCCGGGTTCCACGGCGCGCAGGTGTGCGGTCTGTTCTGCTGATACTGACTTCACCACCCTCAACCAGACCGCGCCCGATTCATCCGGCGCGGTTTTTTCGTTATGGACCCAACCCAATCCACATCACCTGAAACCCATGCCGAAGGCGCGGTTCGAAAGGCCGTGCTCCTCATGCTGCTTTCGGTTGTGCTCTTCGCGGGAAACGCCTTGCTCATCCGCGCGCTCGGCACCCTCGGACAGGTGGATGCCTGGGTGGTGTCGACGTCCCGGTTCCTGGTCGGATTCGCCGTCCTCTTTGGTCTTTTCTACCGAAGGGGAAACTTTCAGCCACGCCACCTCTTCTCCAACCCACTTCTCATCATAAGGGGGATTCTGGGCGCTATCGGCGTCTGGATCTACTACCTGACCCTGGTTGAACTCGGACCGGGGCGAGCAACCTTTATCTCCAATACCTATGTCGTCTTCGGTGCGATCATGGCAGGTCTCTTCCTTCGAGAACCCCTGTCCGGACGATTGATCGTGAGTCTGATCCTGGCCATGACCGGTCTGGCTCTGCTCACCGGAGTGACGGACCTCAAGGCCCCGGGATCTTATGAGATCCTCGGAATCGCCGGTGCCGTCATTGCCGGATTCATCGTCGTTTGCATTCGCAAGCTGCATCAGCGCGAATCGAGTTCCACCATCTTCGGGGCTCAATGCTTCTATGGTCTGGCCGTCTCCACGATTCCGTCCGTTCACCGGGATACGGAATTCACGGCCTTGATCCTGACCCTCCTTGTCGCCTGCGGTCTGATGGCCGCGTTCGGCCAGCTGGCCATGACCCGGGCCTACAAGGATCTTCCAGTCGCCCAGGGCTCAATGCTCCAGCTCCTGCTGCCCCCTGTCATCGCGGTGGGAGGTGTCGTGTTCTTCAACGAAACCTACAATGGCATCGAACTGCTCGGTGCCGGCCTCACCCTGACGGCCTGCCTGGTAACCGCCCGAACCAAACCACGTCTCGCCTCGGGCCTCCCGGCCAAAGAGGTCAAGCCCGATCACCGACCACCGCCCGACCGCCCGGTGAGTTGAATGATGAATTGAACCCACAGCCTGCAGCCTACAGCCTCTTCCCCCATGCTCACCATCGCCATCGGATCCGA
This sequence comes from Verrucomicrobiota bacterium, assembly GCA_003641745.1. Classification (GTDB taxonomy): domain Bacteria; phylum Verrucomicrobiota; class Verrucomicrobiia; order Opitutales; family Opitutaceae; genus B12-G4. The sequence continues at coordinate 9,737 of QNAI01000077.1, forward strand.
CCACGCCGGTTTCAATTACAAACAGGCCATCATCGAACACCTGAAAGGCCGGGGTTACACAGTTCAGGACTTTGGAACCGGTTCCTCTGAATCCTGTGATTACCCGCAATTCGTGCGACCGGCCGCTGAAGCCGTGGCCCGGGGCGAAGCTGACCGGGGAATCGTTCTCGGTGGCTCCGGCAACGGTGAGGCCATGGTGGCCAACAAGGTCAGGGGGATCCGGTGCGCACTCTGCTTCAGCGATGACACCGCGAAATGGTCCCGCGGGCACAATGACGCCAACTGCCTCGCCATGGGGGAGCGGACCGTCTCACTCGAAACGGCCCTGCGAATCGTCGACCTTTTCCTGACCACCGACTTCGACGGCGGTCGCCACAAACGCCGCGTCGACCAGATCGAACCGGAGTAGTGGAGCCCCAAATAAGTTTCTTCAGGATTCTCGGGTAGGGCGTGGCCGCCGGACGCGCCGTCAAAAACAGGCGCATGGGACAAAACTCAGCCTGTTGGACCCCGCGTCCGGCGGCCACGCCCTACCCGTTCAGTTTGCTGTTGCGGGAGTCAAACTGTGAGCAGCACGGCAGACCCAAAATCGCGATGGCTATAATCATTGCAGATCCGGGGAATGCTTTTAGGGCAACCTACTCAAAAAAGCCCCGGTCATCCGCAAGATGAGCCCGGCAGACTTCCTCGTTGAGTTCGATGCCCAGTCCGGGTCGATCGGATACTTTGAGGTAACCGTCCCTGTACAGAGGTCCATCCCTTACAATGATATCCTGCCAGTGCGGCACCCGGAGACTCTCGATCGCATCCGTTTCGAGCGCGACAAATGACCGGGTCGCCATGCAGGCATGGGCGGAAGCGACGGTCCCGACCGGAGACGCTCCGTTGTGGCACATGGTCGGAATCGAATAGATCTCCGCCCAATCCGCGATTTTTTTCATCTCGAGCAGGCCACCGCATTTCTGTGGATCGGGATGCACCATGTCACAAGCCTGTCTTTCGATGTAGGGCCTGAAACCATGCCGGGTGTAGAGATTCTCACCGGTCAGGATCGGCACCCCGCTCTCCCGGGTCAGACGCAGACAACCGGCCACGTCTTCGGGCTGGATCGGGTCCTCGAGAAACCAGAGGTTGAGATCCTCGATCATCTCGGTGAAACGCAACACGTCCACGGAATGATACTTCCAATGGAGGTCCATTCCGATCGGAAAGTCCGGCCCCAGGATGTCGCGGGTCTCTTCCATGATCCGCGTCCACTTCCGCATCGTCCCCAAAGTGATCGTTCCGTTGCGGGGACTGTCGAAACGGGGCAGAGAGTGCTTCAACGCTCGGTATCCAAATTCCTTGGCTTCCAAGGCCGTTTCCGCCCAGGCTTCGGGTTCATCCGACTTGGGGGAATCAACATCACAGTAGAGCTGAACCTTTGAGCGGTAGGCCCCGCCCATGAGCACGTAAACCGGGACCTCCAGGATCTTCCCGGCCAGATCCCAAAGCGCAGTCTCAATCCCGCCGATCGCCCCGCAAAGGGCGCCGTTGCGCGATCCACGTGACATGAATTTTTCGGTCAGTGCGTGGTGCAGGACCTCCACCTCGAGTGGATCCCGACCGATGATCTCTTTCTTGATCCTTTTGATATCGTCGGCGATTTCCGCCTTGGGAAACCCTTCTCCCAGGCCGTAGAGGCCCGAGTCGGTGGTCACCTTCACCAGGTGCGTCTTGTAGCGGATGTCAATCGCCGCGGTCTTGATATCGGTGATCTTAATCTGACCCGCGAGCCGTCGGATGGCGGCCGTCCTCTCCTGCGATCGACCCGCGGTTGGGGCCAGCACACCGGCCGTCGCCAGTCCCATCGCCCCGAGAAAGTTTCTTCGATTAATCATGCATATTCCAGGAAAATTGGTTGATCAGCCGCCAAGAGAGGAATCGCGGTATTCGTAAACGACCTCACCATCGGTATCATGTATCCGGATCGTCAGGATCGGAGGACCGTCGATCTCAATGATTCGCTGGGGATGGGCGAGAACCTTTTTGATGCCTTCCTTGGCGCTCACGCTGATAAATCCACCCCCGGGACGATAAAATGAATGGAAATTCGGTTTGAATCCGGGTCCACCCAGAACACTGGCATCGCTGGAGGGACCACAGGCAAATTCCCGGAGTCCCGAGAGCGGATCAGTCGACATATATTGCCAATGGCGATCGCCGCAGATTACATAAAGATTGTTCAGACCTTCATCATAGGTCCAGCGCCGAAAAGCGCTTCCTTCACTCTTAAAGGATTCATTCGCATGACTATCGATCTGATCAGGATTGTCCGGTCCTACGATTGCGGTGGGACTGATCAGGATCTTGAACGCGGCATCGCTCTCGAGAATGGACTCTTTCAACCAATCCATCTGCTCGGCTCCCCAGATTGTCTTTTCCGGTGAATCCTCCATGTCATTGGCCGAGCGGTATTCGCGCCCTTCCACCAACCAGATCTGAACGGTCTTGCCCCATCGATAGGTACGGTACAACTCCGGCCCCATCGGCACCTGTTCCCGAAACAATGCCGAGCCCTCTTCAAAGGTCAGCGGTTCTATCCAAGGCGCATCGTACTCCCTCCACGAGTCGTCAAAGAACGTGTCGTGATCATCTTTTTCCCAATAGCCCGGAACATTGCGAAAGAACTCCCTGATCATTGGCAGTGAATACATGCGCTGCCAATGGAGGCGGCCGAGGGCCACCGTGCTCGCACGGGGATTGTCGCGATCATAATAGACGCTGTCCCCGGTCGATACAAGGAAGGCCGGCTTGTCCAGAAAGAGCGGGCTGAGCTTCGCCATCGACTCGAAGATCCTGAATCCCTCGCGGTCATCCCTCTGGTAATAGAGCTGGCAGGTGGTGACGGCGAACCAGAGTTCGTCCGCGGAATCCGGATTCGGGGCCGTTCGGAAAGAACCCACCGAACTTCGATTCAAGTCGCCATCCTTTTCATCACGTCCTTCGATCACCAGGTAATACCGCGTGCCGGATTCGAGGCCGGAAAGTGAAAACTGGTGAATGAAATCAGTCACCGGACCCACCTCCACCCAGTCCTCCCAGCGAGCGCCACTGAGATCGGCCTGTTTCGAGATTCCAAGCCGGACCTTACCCGCCGCGCCCGGCACCGCCCCTTCCCAATCGGACACGGGAATCTCCGGGAAATCCACGAACACACGGGTCGGACTCATCAACGGGCTTGGCACCAGTCCATCCCAATTGCGCTCCGGCTCCTGCGTCAGGCGCGTCCAGACAATCGCGCTGTCCTGTGAGACTTCCCCCACTCGAAAGCCGGAGGCAAAATGAACCGTCCCGCTCATCGAAATCGGACCTGCAAAGAGCAGGGCGATTGCGCCTGATAATCTCGATAATCCGGCCACAATCGATCCGGAGCGACAAGCAATGTGTTTCATAAAGCGTGGTTGTTTGGTTTTCTGCGCTGACCGTCTCGAATTAATCAAAGTGCCCATCAGTTGATGGATTCATTTCCCATCGTCCGTCTGGAAACGGTCGATGGCCTGAGTCGTTTCATCCAGCAGCTTTTTCAAACCCTCCAGATCCGATTCACTCGCCTCCGGCCAGGGGCTGACCGTGTGCCTTGTACAAACGCCCTGCAGTTCCAGAGCCGCCTTGATCGAGCCGGCCCCGGTCGGCAGAACCGTGAGCAATTTCCCCAGCAAGGGAATCAACTCCCTGTCGATGCGGTCAACCACATCCATCCGGCCCTCGCAGAAACTGCGATAGAGATCGGCAAACGGCTCGGGGAAAATATTTGCCGGAGTGGAGACGACTCCATCGGCCCCCGCTTTCAGCAAACCCGCCGCAAACATCGAATTGCCGGGGAGATAAGAAAAATGGGCGGGACGCAACGCCGAAGCAATCGCTTCCATACCATCGTAATCGGCATGGGTGTCCTTGATACCTATAATGTTGGAAATCTCGAAGAGCTGCTCCAGGGCTTCAACCGGCATCTTCCAGCCGACCGCCTTGGGCAGATTATAGGCCATCAGCGGCAACGGTGAGTCCGCTGCCACCTCCTTGAAAAATCGGACGCTGTCATCCACCCGCCCGGGCCAACCATAAAAGGGCAGAGTCACGACTCCATAATCCACGCCCATGCGCGACAGTTCCTCCAATCGCTTCAAGCACCGCCCGGTGGAGTTGTCGCTTGCTCCGGCCAAGACGGGACAGCGCCCGGCCACGGTCGCCACGGCAATCGAAGCGACCCCAAGCGCCGCCACATCACTCAGCAGTACACCCTCGCCGACCGAGCCCAGTACAAAAATACCGTTCACGCCACCATCTATTTGCCGTTCAATCAGGCGCTGCAGACCCTTTTCATCCACCCCTCCCCCGGCATCCAGGGGAGTCACCACCGCGGTCACCACACCATGTATCTTTCGGTCGGTTTCAGCCATAAATCGAAGTCAATACTTTGGGAGTGCTTCTAGGGCACCTTGATTGATCGGAGATTGTCTCGAATAAATCAAAGTGCCCTCTAGCCTTGTCATATGAGTTCCGCGAGTTCAAAGGTAACTACCCAGTTCATGTCCAGTCAATACCTCGATCGATCTGATGGTCGATCATCACCCGATAATTCAATTCGCCCGGGCACCTGCCTCCGGGGAACCCGTCCTTGCCGATAATGGGTGCGTATCCCTGCAAGAGACATGGCCGGTGCCTGTCGCTGGCGGTTCTCGCGCACCTGACCCTAGTCGGCTCAAACAGCCGTGCCCCCTTCAAACGCCCTGTGACCCTTCAAACGCCCACGGGGTCATTCCTTGCATTCGTGCATGCCAATGCAGGAATCAAGGTTTGACCCCTTCGAACGGCCCTCAAACGACCCCTTCCACCGGTCCAAACGACCACCAGACAAACGATCTATGAACCGAAACCCTTTCGCCCTTTCCATCGTCCTGATCGGGCTGATGACCGGTATGCTGCATGGTAGCGAGTCCTGGATCGAGGACAGCTTCTCCGATTTTGCCGACGGCGCATTCTCCGACGCCGGAGCGAATCTGTACGTCTCCGCCGCCGGACGGATCCAGACCATTAATCGATGGGATTACAATGGCGACGGATTCATCGATATCCTCTGCCCGAATTCCCATCCTCTGCTCGAGATGCTCGACATGTCCATCTACTGGGGAAATGGCCGCGACTTCAGCATAGAACGCCATAGTTATGTCCCGGCCGACGGCCCCATGAAAGTGGAACCCGGTGACTTCAACCTGGATGGGAAAACCGATCTTGCGGTCGCCAATTTCTCAAACGGAACCTGGACCAGCATGGACTCTGCCATCTATTGGGGGAACCCCGGATCGAATTCGGACATCGAACCCGGCCTCTGGTCTTCACATCCCTTCCAGGGCAGAACATCCCTTCCCTCACAGAACGCTCAGGGCATCACCTCGGCGGACCTTAATCAGGATGGGTTTCCCGATATCATCTTTGCCATGTCGGCGGGATTCTGGGAGTACCGCGGGACAACCGGTGAGTCTCCTTCCCGCATCTACTGGAATCGAGATGGCGAGTTCTCGGCATCCGACTTTACTGAATTGGCAACTCGCGGGGCCACTGACGTGGACGCAGCCGATGTCAACCAGGACGGCTGGATCGACCTTGCGTTCTCGAACGGGGATGGAAACGAGTCATTTATCTTCCTCGGAGGATCCGACGGCTACACATCGCAAAACCGGATCAGCCTTCCGACCAACAGTCCCCACGCCGTGACCCTGGCCGACATCAACAACGACCTCACGGTCGATGTCGTTTTTGCCAACCAAAAGGGCGCAACCTCATGGGCCTATCTCAACCAGGACGGTCTGTTCAACCCGGACGACCGAGTGGCGTTCGAGACCACCTATGCCAAGGATGTGGTCGTCGAGGATTTCGATCGGGATGGTTTTGCCGACGTCTTTTTCACAAACCATATGTATTCCTACTCCGGAGAGGCGCGC